>CAKVBG010000011.1 GCA_934725345.1 uncultured Eubacteriales bacterium | reverse complement strand
GTCTTGACAGAGGTGCTACTCATTGAATTTAATCCCTCCTTCTGTGAAATGTATTCAGGGCACTTTTGTAATTATATCATATGACTTTAAATTTTTCAACACCCAAAAAATATTAATTAAATTGCCACATATTTTGATAAAAATAGCAATTCTTTATTACTTAGAAGGAGGGAAAATTAATAAGTTAACTAAACAACACCTTGACTGATAACCGCATCAGCCACTTTTTTAAACCCAGCAATGTTAGCACCAGCAACATAATCATTTTTAAGATTATATCTTTTGCAGGTTTCAAAAACAGTATCAAATATGTTTTCCATTATTTCTTTTAGTTTGGAATCTACCTCTTCAAAACTCCAGTTCAATTTTGAGGCGTTCTGACTCATCTCAAGCGCAGAAACGGAAACTCCACCAGCATTTGCTGCTTTACCGGGAAGGAATAAAATTTGATTTTCTTTTAGTATATCAATACCTTGAGAACAAATTGGCATATTTGCTCCTTCCAAAACCGCTAAAACTTTCCCTTTGATTAGATTTTGTACCGCTTCAACCCCTATTTCATTCTGTGTTGCACATGGCAGAGCTATATCGCACGGTATGTTCCATAAAAATTTTCCTTCATGATAACTTGCCGATCGTTTAAGGGTTTTGTATTCACTTATTCTAAGTTTGTTTACTTCCTTGATCTGTTTCACTACGCTTAAATCTATTCCATCCGGGTCATATATCCAGCCGGTGGAGTCCGACATAGTTACAACTTTAGCACCAAGTGCCTGAGCCTTTTCAGCTGCATAAATTGCAACGTTTCCCGCTCCTGAAATACAAACTTTCTTATTTTTTATATCCAAACCATGTTTTTTAAGCATGTAGTCAGTTGCATAAACAAGTCCGTATCCTGTAGCCTGCTTACGAACAAGAGAACCTCCATAAGGGATGCCTTTACCGGTTAAAGTTCCTTCATGAACATTTTTTAAACGCTTGTACTGACCAAATAGATATCCTATTTCCTTCTCACCAACACCAATATCCCCAGCTGGGACGTCTCTTTCAGGACCTATATATTTACATAGTTCTGTCATAAAACTTTGACAAAACCTCATTATTTCACTGTCACTTTTCCCCTTAGGATTAAAATCGCTTCCGCCTTTTCCTCCTCCAATAGGCAAACCACTTAAGGCGTTTTTAAATATTTGCTCAAAAGCTAAAAATTTTACTATACTGATATTGACCGAAGGATGAAATCGCAGTCCACCTTTGTAGGGCCCGAGAGCATTGTTAAATTGAACACGATATCCCCTATTTACTTGTATGCAGCCTTTATCATCTATCCAAGAAACTCTAAACCTTATCTGACGATCCGGTTCGGTTAAACGCTTTACAATTGAATTTTTTAAATACTTTTCATTTCCATCAAGTAACGGGTTTATTGACCTCAAAACTTCCTCCACAGCTTGATGAAATTCAGTTTCACCGGGATTAAACTCCTTTACAAATTTTATCTCGTTTTCTATATTTAACATATCTTCGACCCCATTTCTGATATTGTGTATAGTTATATAGTTGTAATAACCCATTACTGATTATATAAAAAATCAACAATAAATATGGTCCGATAATTGTTTTTTTAATAAATTTTTAGAATACATGAAGGTCAAATAAATAGTTTTTAAATGTTCTACATTACCCTTAAGGCCCAAAACCAACCTATGTTAATGCTTTGCGCTTAAAAATCACAATCAACCTACTAAAAATTATTTATGAATAAATGTCATCCTAGGTATTGACACAAATACGGTTTAGCATTAAAATTAGCATGTAATGAAATTTGGAGGATAAAATGATGAAAAAAGGTTTAAACAGACTTGCAGCATTAGCGATATCTTCTTTAACTACTTTAGGAGCAGTTCATGCAGAAAGCCTTCCGGGTGTGATGACTATGGTTAGACCTTCAAATCCAGTAGGTTATAACATGGGCATTGGAAATTCTGGTCCATTAGTGTCTAAGAGTGATGCTGAAAAAGCAGCTGCCAATACCTTTGCGGTAGGTATTGAATTAGGAACTCTTATGGGAATTCTTGGAACTGTAGGAGTCGGTGGCGCAGTTGTTGGCGGCATATATCTTTACAATAATTATTCAGAGGATGGAATAATTTCAAAAAACATACCACTGAGATATTCAAATGTAGCTCTCCTAGGTTCGTCAGCTGACAGACATTTGATTTTTGAATTAGTAAAAAGAATTCTTGACAATCAGCCATCTAATGAATATACCCTGAAAGAGTATATTCACGAAGACCTCGCTGGAATAAAAATTAGTAACATAAAAGAATGTTTTAACTACTTGTGCCAAGTGGTAGCGTCGTTCCCTTATAGTAGATATGGTAGATATAGCATTTGTAAAGCTCCCAAACTCTATGATTCCGCGACTGAGCTAAAAAATGCGTCCGCAAGGGAATGTTTAGAAAAACTTCGCAGCTCGCTCAATACCGATAGTTTACATATGGATGTATGCAGAAAATCCAATGCGGTAACTTGTTTAAGAATCCTCGAAAGAGCACTCCCCCAAGTTGATGGAAGCCACTTAGAGAAATCTAGTTTGCAACAAGATAAACTTGTTAACAAAGCAACCAGGCCAGCTCCACAAGAGGCAATGCTTGGACACGATCATTCGGAACTGGCAAGCGCTGGAGTTGCCGGTGCAGGCGTGGATGTAGATTTTGTATTTTCCGATTCAACCGGTCCTGTGATGGCTTAGCACTTACAAAAGCGACTCGCTCTGTTTTAGCGAGTCGCGATTTTTTTATTTATAATTATAGACAGTGTGCTACTATTCCAATGCATCACTTGTAGCTAAAGCAACTTTTTTATCCTCTTTAAACTCTTTCATCATAGCACTTACCTTTCAATACAAAACACCTGCATCAACACATTTAAATTGGTATTTTTCAACTAAATTCTTTTTGAAATCTTTATATAAACTCAATAATTTCTGAACTTCTCCATCGAGTTGATCTTTAGTTTCAAGTGTAGGATCGGCTTTAAGACTTTTACAAGTTTTAATTTGAGATAAAATAGCGCAATAGTCTTTAACAAATTTTTTAGATAACTGAGTTTCTAAAACTAATGGGAAAGGCTGTCCGCTCCTAACATATTTGATAATCATCTCTTGAATCTTTTTCTTTTTTGGACTCTCATTGTTTAACACAACATCAACATTTGAATTCATAATAAACACTCCTTTTTTATTATTTGTCCCAAAGGACTATAATAGTATATATCCAATAAATATTTTTGTCAAGTACTTTTTTTGTATATTATTCACTTTTTTTATTTATGTCGGAAAGTGGGTTAGATTCCATAGCGGTTTGAATCTGTTTATTGGCTAAATGAGTGTATATTTCAGTGGTCCCCAAATTTTCATGGCCTAAAATATCCTTTAAGATCCGAATATCAACATCCGCATACTGATACATTAAAGTAGCAGCAGTGTGCCGCAATTTATGAACAGAATATCCCATTCCAGAAAAACCGGCGCGGCTTAAATAGTTCCCCACCAAAAGCTGTATGCTCTTAACGTTTAAACGATTATGCTGACGACTTATAAAAAGTGCATTTCTATCTTTAACACCTTCCCGCGGACGAATCTTCAAATAACTTTTTATGGCCTCATCGCATGCTTTGTTTAGATATATCATTCTTTCTTTATTTCCCTTGCCTTTAAGTTTTAAAGTGGAATTATCCCCTATATCTTTTAAATTGATTCCAGCAAGTTCTGAAAGCCTCATGCCACAGTTTAAAAATAAAGTTATTATACAGTAGTCTCGCTCTTTGTTTTTACCTCCAGATGAGATAACGGTTTCTAAAAGCTTTTTGCTCTGCTCAAGACTCAAAAACTTAGGTAAGGCTTTCGCGGACTTTGGCGTTTCTAGCTGTTCAACGGGGTTTACTTCAAGCAATTGAACTTTATGAGTAAGATATTTAAAAAACATACGTAAACTGCTTACCTTCCTAGAGCGTGCAGTAGAACTATTATCTCTATACTCCGAAAGATAATTCATGTACTCAAAAACTTCCGTTAGAGTAACTTTTCTCAAAAAATCAATATCCACATCTTGAATGCAGATTTCCTCCAGTCTGACGTCATTGCCGTAATTTCCTCTCTTGAATTTCAGATACCTAAAAAAAGTTCTTAAATCACAAAAATATTCTTCTACTGTTTTAATAGATCGCCCTTTAACCGTCTGAAGATACCCTAAAAACATTTTTAAAACTTCTGGAGCACTTGAAAGAATTTCCTTTTTCAAATTAAATCACCCAACAAAAAATCCGAGATACTCAATGTTTACACTCCACCAAGTATCTCGAACCAAAATTTTTAAACTTTAACATCGTGGAGCTGATAACCGGACTTGAACCGGTGACCTCTTCCTTACCAAGGAAGTGCTCTACCTGCTGAGCTATATCAGCGGCAGGGGTAGAAGGACTCGAACCCTCGGCACGCGGTTTTGGAGACCGCTGCTCTACCAACTGAGCTATACCCCTACACACCCGTATTATATTTCAATTCAAAACGTCTGTCAATACACTAAAATAAAATATATTACATTTAGTAAATTTAATCAATTTTCTAGCGTATTTTCACTCCAAATCCAAGCCACCTGCCATCTATATCTTCCAAAACTAGCTCCTTATTCCCATAATCGGTTTCAGAAAGCTTTTTTGCAATCTTAAGATTCTTAGCTTCAAATTCCTTTTGCAATTCCTCTTGATTATCCACAATTATATATGCATCATACCCATAACCATAAAGTTCACGGTTAGTAAGCACTTTTCTGCCCTTAGAATCAGTTAGGATAATCTCAATGCTGTCTTTGTATAAACACATGTGCGGCTCCAAGGAATTCGTATACTCCACACATCTAAAAGCTAAATTCTTAACGTAAAAATCAGCAGTACGGCGCATATCCGGAACAGGGAAAACAGCAAGTGTTGAATATAGCATATTTAATCTCACCTGAATTTAGAAAAATAAAAAATGAGTAAACCGATAAGCCGAATTCTGTCGTGGGCAATCATCTATCTTGGCTGGACGTTACCGTCATCAGCTCGGTGCCACCTATTTTTGTGCCGAGCAAGCACATCTTTTACCATACGGTGTTGCTCCAGTTAGGGTTTACATAGCCATACGGTCTCCCGTATGCTGGTGAGCTCTTACCTCGCCTTTCCATCCTTACCTCGATGAATCAAGGCGGTATATTTCTGTTGCACTATCCCTGAGGTCACCCTCGGCGGTCGTTAACCGTTAACCTGCTCTATGGAGTTCGGACTTTCCTCACATGATTCTCACCATGCGCGATTGCCTAGTTTACTCATTATTTCATTTTATCTTATTCCACCCAAAAAGTCTATACCTAATTTTTTACCTAAGATTTTATTTTCTAAGATATGCCTTAGCGTTATCTCTATAACCACCAGAAGCAATTCTTATTATATCCACAATCCATCCTAGTAGGCAAAAATTTAAAGTAAGCAGTTTAATTATCCCACACATATACCTACCAAGATAAAAATCATGTATACCAATAATTCCTCCCCATAAACAAAGCTTCAAAGCCTTTTTCTTGCTCTTGTCCGACGTGACCGACACATACATAAGCTCCTCACCTCCTTTCTGTTTACTAAACTGTTTATTTTAAGTTTTCTCTTTCCGAAGGAGAAATACTGATATTTTTCAAAGCTAACATGGTTATATCATCAGACCGCTCAACTTTACCTGAAAATTTATCTATTTCAGTTCTTAAGTAAGTTGTTATATCTTTGATGTTCATCTTTTCCGTAGCTAAACCTTTTAAAATTTGTTCTAGTTTATCTTGAGAAAATAATTTTCCGGTTTCGTTTGCTGCTTCCGTAACACCATCGGTGTACAAAAACATGATATCTCCCGGATACAAATCAAATTCCTTTTGACTGTAATTCATACCTTGAAATCCGCCCAAAACAAATCCATGAGGACTATCAATTGGAATACATTTCTTTTCGGATTCTCTATAAAGCAGTGGAGGGTTATGCCCAGCGTTGGAGTAAACAAATTTACCTGTTTTTATGTCCATCACACCTACAAAACAAGTAACAAACATCCCAGCCTCATTATTTTTGTATAGTCTATCATTTATAACCTTCAGCGCCTGCGCAGGAGAATCTCCATTTTGAAGCTGATTGCTTATTAGTATCTTTGCAATAACCATAAATAACGCCGCTGATATCCCTTTGCCTGAAACATCCGCAACTATTACCGCTAAATGGTTTTCATCAACAAAAAAGAAATCATAAAAATCTCCTCCCACTTCTTTTGCAGGATCCATAAGGGCATAGATATCCAAATCATCACGGTCCGGAAAAGCAGGAAATATACACGGCAACATACTATGTTGAATTTTCTTTGCAATCATTAATTCACTGTGAACCTTTTCCTTTTCAGCCGTGGTTTTAGCTAGATTTTCCATGTAAAGCTTTAAGGCTTTAACCATTGAATTGAATGAACTTGCAAGTTCACCAACTTCATCTTTTGAGTTAACGGGAATAAAATGGTTAAAATTACCCTTTCCTATACGTTTTGTTTCTTGATTCAAACGAACTATCGGAGCACTTATTCCCTTTGAGAACTTTACGAATATGAAATAAATAAGTAGAAGTAAAACAGCTATTATGGGTATAAACACTTCAAACAACAACAAAAAATCTTTCCTAAGTGCAGTATTTCGCTCAGACGTAAATCTATCAATTGCTTTCGGTATTTCATAAAGATGTTTCAAAGTTTCGCCCGTTTCTCGCAAAGTAACCAATTCCCAGTTGGTAGTCCCTAAAGGAGCGTAAGAAGCATAATTGTTTTCACCATCAAGGTTCACGTTTGTTATGCCGGTTTTATCTCGAAGGACTTTTTCAATTAATTCGGAGTACGAATTTTTGTCAAACTTCTCTTTTACTAAATTTTCACTATTAATATCCTCCAGATACCCCGGATGAATAACTACATTTCCTTTTTGGTCAATTATAAAGTTATAGCCGGTATCTCCAAGGTTTAAATGAGTGATATAAGAGGAAATATCATCAAGATACATATCTACCGCACAAACTCCTAAAACTGTACCTCCAGCATCTTTTACCGCTTTTGAGCAGGTTATGCATTGTTTACCCGTAGACTTGGCAATATAACTTCCCTGCCATACAGCAGCTCCCTCACTTTCTTCAAGTGCTGAAATATACCAGGGACGCTTGCAGTGATTAAAACGAATAGAGGAATTATCTGATGAGTATTTATAAAAAACTCCACTCGGTGTACCAAAATAAATACTTGATATATTGCTATTGCTTTTGTAAAGAGGTTTAAAAATGTAATCTAGATTGCAAAGTTAATTCTTTATATGTTTTAATCGGGATTTGAGCCCTAGAAACCACAGAATATTTATTTTTTATTTTAGCTTTATCATCGTCATCCATTGCGTTCCACGCTTCTTGCGTAACAGGATAAAGCTCGCTATCATAATCTGTTTGGTATTCCGGCACCATGTACACAAGGTCTTCTCCAGAAGTAGAAAAATCTAAAGCATATGCTTTGGAAAAAGAATCCGAGGAGCTGGATGAATTATGAAATTCAGGCAATGGCAAAATATGCCCGGTTAGTTTATCTTTATCCTCATATATTTTTACTACCCCTTCACAGGCCGCTGAAAGCTGATTACTAACCTCGCTAAAAACTTTATCTGAACCAGTAGCTGCAGAAAAGGATAGACTTTTCATGTACTCTTCTACTTGAGTTTTGGTGGTTAGACCAACAGAATTTGTCATGTCTAAGGATAGCTTATTTAGCTCGGATTGAGAATATTTTTTCATATTAGAAGTAACAAAATAGAATCCTATCCCCATTACCAGCTGAGATAAAATCAATACCGTAAATATCATTACTATTATTTTTTTTTCTATTTTCATATTAGCAAAAAATTTCTTAATCATAAAAATAATCCTTTCATGTGTAAATTTCCAGGAAAATCCTAAGATTAAGAAATTATATCATATACATATTAAATATTCAAACTTTAGTTGGTTATTGTGCAATTTACATCATGTTTTTCCGCTTGAGAACCCACCATGTAACAGCCATACCCACTATCATTGCAACAAAAGGAATAACCCAGTCTTCCATTCCAGGAATACCAGGATTGTTCATTCCATATATTCCGGAAACAATGGTAGGAACTGTCATGATAATTGCAGCGGACGCCAATTTCTTAGCAACTACGTTCAAATCATTAGAAATAATCGAAGAAAAAGCCTCCATGGTACTAGAAAGAATGTTTAAGTATATTTCCGACATCTCTGCCGCCTGTTTAATCTCAATTATGATATCTTCGAGTAAATCTGCTTCTTCTCCTTCCAGCCGCACGCACTTGCCCCTAGACATCTTACTGAGCATCCCACTAATTGACTTAAGCGAAGCAGAAAAGTATACTAACGATTTTTCAATCTCTAAAAGTTGAAGGAGCTCGTCATTGTTCATGGTCCTTTTTAGAATCTCTTCAACGTGGTTCATAATCTTAATTATCTGGTTTAAATACTGCAGATACTTCCCTGACATCCTCAGCATAATTTGCAAAGCAAACTTCATACGTCTTTCGGGATAAGCAGAACGAATCAAACCTTCTGCAAATTCCTCAATTATGGAATTCTCCTTAAGGGATATCGTCACAACGTTTTCAGGAGTCAAAATAATGCTTACAGGGTTAGTATAATAAGTGAAATTTTTACCCGTCTTATCCACAACAGGGCTATCTATAATTATTAAAATATCCTTTCCTTCACTGTCAATGTGAGAAGACTCTTCCATATCAAGAGAAGCCCTGAGAAGCTCGGGTTCTATGCCTAAATCCGACATCAAAAAATTTATCTCTTTTTCAGTTGGAGCAGTACAGTTTACCCAACATCTCTCTTCTAATTTATCTATTGTAACTATCTTGCCTTGAGAAGTTTTATGAAACCTTATCACGACATAATCATCCCCTTTTTGAAAGAATCTTATTTCTTTGATTTTACCATACTTTACTTAAATTTTGTACTTACACTTCGCTTTAAACAAACGCCGTTTTTTAATTATATTATGTTAGCTCTTTGCCTTGTGCCATTTTACTCTCATACTTTTTGCTTAAACTTAAAACTGAAAAGATCCAAATTACGATAGTAGAAAAAAATATTGCTATTATCGAAGGAGTGTAGGCTAAAATTCCTGCTACCGAGCCTGTTACCGTTACTAAAGTTCTTGGGAACGATACCATAATCTGCTGCACAAGCGACGAACCTGCCTTGCCCGCTCTTGCTCCTATTATCTCAACAGCAGCTTGTCCTTTGGTTTTTTCATCTTCGGATAGCGGTAAATACGCCATACTCTTGGTCGTATCAAACAAAGAATACTTAACGCTCTTAACAAATGCATTGTTCAGTATTCCAAACCACGCTGCGATTAAGGCCGCTGAACATCCAAATATGCTAGCGCTTACAAACTGCTTGTACAATAAAACTACTAAAAACGCCCCACCTAAAACAATTAACAAAACCGGAGTAACGAGTGCAGCTACTTTCCAAGAAAATTTCCTCAAAATATAACTACTGATAAGCGTAACAATAGTGGCGAAAATCCCTGTAAACACAGTTAAAATACCTTGTATCTGCGCATACTGCTGACCGCTGAAAGTTTCTTTCATGTTGGCTTTCATGAGAACTTCAAAGAAATTTATAGCCACTCCATAACACATAACCAAAGAAGCAATGAGTAATAAATAGCGGTTTTTGAGTAAAACCTTGATTCCCTCTAAAGCACTCACTTTACCCTTTTTCTTCTTTTCTACTACTTTCGAAGCATCATAAAATAGCGGATCTTTTAAAACAACTCTATTTATGTATGTATATAAGCTTAGTGCAGCAACGAATATAGCGATAACAACAGTCATTAGAAGTCTTACATGCTCGATATCTAAATTGTTGGCATATTTCAAAATAGTACTTCCGGCAATGATAGTTCCAAAATTTGAAAGCAACGAAAGTAATGCGAAAAACCTCTTGACTTCATGCGCCATAGTCACACGATTGGCAAACTGCCAAAATAAAGAAGAAATAGCCATAGTTCCCCATAGCTCCGAAACAATGTAGAAAAGCGTTAAAGGCCAATTGCACATACACACCATAAAGCTTCTAAAAAAAGGCGGAAACACGCTTATCAGATTGGTTATGTCCTCCGGCGACATGATTAGTCTATCTAAATTCGGATATATAAAATACCCATATAAAAAATAAAAAGCCATAAACCCAGATAACATAATATAGAAAGTTTTGTCGTGACCAAACTTATTAACCAAAACCGTAAAAAGAAGTACCATCAAAAACGCACACGGCAACACATACCAAAACTTAAGCGCACTTATCAAATTCGCACTTTCCTCCGGCCTCGCAGAAACCCATAAATGTGAACTGTACTGAATGAACCAGTCTTTGAGATTCCTCACCAAGTTATAAACAAATAACATGCAAAACATCAACATGCTCATAGGTAAAAACTTTTTTAGTTCATACTTGTGAATTGGGAAAAATATCTCTTGAAATTTATTAAATTCCTTAGCTCGACTACTTGGCATCAATTCGCTCTCCTTATAAAATTATTTTAAGTAATATTCCTTAGGGATAATTAACTATTTAAACTCACCTCTTTTTATGATTCACTAGCAAATTTATTTAAAGATATTTTAACATACCACATTATGTTAACACTTTTTTATAAATTGTGTTCAAGATTGATTTTCTCAAATTCATAAGCACTCAAAACGAGAGTTTCTCTAGTTTGATTATACCACATTTTTAGATTTTATCAATCCTATTTCGACAATCAAAAAAACGGAAACTATTCTAAAACTATAAAAAAAATTAATTCTTATAAAAATATTTAGTTCAACGTTGATGCCTAATCAAAAAGTCTTGCAATTAAAAACCAGATACGATCTTCTGTATCTGATTCTATAAAATATTTTATATGTAATAGCTAAATCCGTTATCATCACAAAATTCCCCAGAGACATCCATAAATCTCTTGCCGTCTTTGCCCTCTAGTGTTCTAATCTCATCTGTAACAAAGTACAGTATCCTAGAAACTTCGTGCAGTCGGAAATTTAGGTCCTCTATAAATTCATAATACTCAACAGGGTTATACTGGTTAGTACGCCGTTCTACCAAATTAGACTGTTCGAGTCGTTTAAGAAATTTCTTTCCATCATTTATAATATATATAGATTCTCTGATAATTTCAGAATAAAAAAGTTTACGTTTCTTTTGTTCGGATAGTGCCTGAAGTTTTGAAACATAGCCATCTAATTCCCCTAAACCATTCCTATATTGATTAATGATATCGTTGCATATACTACTTCTGACAATCTCAAAATATTCTCTCTGGTCTTCTGAATCTTGAGATGATTCATCATCGGCAAAATATGGCTCATTTTCCAGAATTTCAGTTAAATCTGTTTCACCTGAAGTCGAAGCTTTACAAGCAGTCATTGGTAACAAAGAAACGCATCCCGCCAAAATACTTGATAAAAATTTTTTGTTTAATAACATTAATCCTACCTCCTAAATATAAAATCATTATTGAGTATAACATATAAAAAAACATTTCCAATGGAAATTTATTCATAAATAATTTTGTTGAAATTCACGATTTTGATATCTATAATGTAAAGTATAAATAAAAATTTAAGAGGTAATGAAATTGAAAGAAGTAGAAATGAGATATTCTAAAATAACCGAAAAGTTTCCAAGAGAGTTTATCCTATTACAAGGTATGGGATGTTTCTGGAAGAAGTGTACGTTTTGCGATTATTTTCACGATGTTAGTCTAAACCCATTTGAAATAAATCTTCCTGTAATAGAAAAAATAAGTGGAGAATTAGGAACTTTAGATATAATAAACTCCGGATCCGCTATGGAACTCGACCCTCAAACCTTAGATGCCCTTATCCATAAAATTGAAGAGAAAAATATAAAACAAATTTGGTTTGAAGTCCACTGGGCTTATAGAAATAAGCTCAAAAGTTTTTCAGAAAAATTCAAAGGAAGAGATGTAAATTTTAGAGTGGGAGTTGAAACCTTTGATGGAAATCTCAGAGAAAAATGGAACAAAGGTATTCCTAAAGAAGTTACACCTGAGCAAATTGCAAAGTACTTTAAAAGCGTTTGTTTGCTAGTTGGATTGCCTGAACAAAACTTGAGTGCCGTAATAGAAGACATTCAAATTGCAAAAAAATATTTTAAAAGATTTGTGGTTAGCGTATTCGTTAAAAATTCAACACCCATATTGCCCAATACCGAACTTATCGAGCAATTTATTAAAGACGTCTATCCTAAGATCAAAGATGACCCTCAAGTAGAAGTTCTAATTAACAACACAGATTTGGGGGTAGGATGAGTTAAAATTATGGATTGCTTTCAAATAACAGAAGAATTTTCAAACCTGAGGATAGATAAGCTCGTGTGTTTAAAAGTTGAAAATATCTCCCGTTCTTACGCTCAAAAACTAATTGACGAAAACTATATAACAGTTAACGGCAAACCCGCTAACAAAAATCATAAAACAAAACTAGGTGAGACTGTCGAGATAGACGTCCCACCACCTGAAACTTTAGAAATAATTCCGGAAAGTATCCATCTTGATATAGTTTACGAAGACGATGACTTAATTATAGTGAATAAACCTAAAGATATGGTAGTTCACCCTGCCCCTGGAAATTACAGCGGTACTTTAGTAAATGCTTTGCTTAATCACTGCAAAAACACTTTATCGGGTATAAATGGTATCCTCCGGCCAGGTATAGTTCACAGAATCGATAAAGATACCACCGGTCTGCTTTTAGTTGCTAAAAACGATAAAACCCATAATTCCTTGGCTTCCCAGTTAAAAGAACATTCTTTGACTAGAGAGTATGAAACTGTCGTGCATGGAAACTTTGAAAACCCAAATGGTACAATTAAAACTTTTATAGGAAGACACAAAGTTGATCGCAAAAAGATGTCAGTTCTGAATGCCACCGGGAAATTAGCCATTACCAACTACAGTGTGATAAAATCTTATGCAAATTATTCCCATGTTAAACTCAAACTCGAAACCGGAAGAACTCATCAGATAAGAGTGCATATGGCCTATCTTGGTCATCCGGTTGTAGGAGATGAAGTGTATGGGAAAAAACAAGATATCAAGCAATTTCCTTTCCTTCATGGACAATGTTTGCACGCTAGAACTTTAGGTTTTATCCATCCATCCTCGGGGAAGTATCTTTGTTTTACTTCACCACTACCCGAATACTTTTCTAAAGTGATTCAAGAAATTGAACAGTCATGAAAATACTCATAAACCGCTTTCGCCGCACTATAATTCATGCCCTTAATTGCCATAAGCTCCTCCACCGAAGCTTGGGCTATTCTGTTTACTGATTTGAAAGTTCTCAAAAGAATTTTTGCTCTGGATTCCCCTATGTTTTTTATTTTAAGTAGTTCGGACTCTGAAACTTTTTTATTCCTGAGATTTCTATGATAACTTATTGCATATCGATGAACTTCGTCCTGAATGGAAGTTATGAAGTTGAAAATTCTACTATTGTTCTTTATTTTTATTTCTTTAGAGTCGTCCGTTAGTGCACGAGTGCGGTGGTTTTTATCTTTGACCATTCCAAACACGGGGATGGTTTTGATATCTAAATTCTCTAAAACCGATCTTGCAGCAAAAGTGTGAGTAATTCCTCCATCAATTAAAATTAAATCTGGAAACTGACCATTTTCTTTCTTAAGTAAGTTTATCCTTCTTTCAATAACTTCCCTTATGGATTGATAATCATCTTTTAGGTTTACCCCTTGTAACTTAAATTTTCTATATCCCGATTTGAATGGTCTGCCATCCTTAAAAACCACCATCCCGCCTACGCAGTCGCTTCCAAATAAATTAGATATATCATACGCTTCTATATTGCGTGGCATAGATTTTAAGTTCAAAACATTTTTTAAATCTTCTAAGCACATCTCATATTTATTCTCAAAATCACTTTCTTTTAGTAAATTTTCATAGGCATTGTTTTTACACATCTGTACTAAATTAAAATTTTCTCCTCTTTGAGGAACTAATATCTTAACCCTACTTCCCTTCTTACTTTCCAAAAACTTTTCTATCATCTCTTGATCTTCTATTTTGCCATCTAGAATTATAACTTTTGGAACAAATTCTTTTTCAAAATAATACTGCTTAACAAACTCCGTTCTAGTATGAATCTGATTTTCTGAAACATCTAAAAGAAAATTTTTAGCTTCACATAAGTTACCGTCTTTGAATTCAAAAACTTCAATCGAAGTTTTTCTTTGATTTCCACAAAGCGCAATGATATCCTGTTCGCTTATTTTATAGGCAACCACCTTTTGTTTATTCTTTATTTTCTCTATTGCACGGATTTTATCTCTAATCTTAACCGCTAATTCAAAATCTAAATTCGAAGAAGCGTTCATCATTTTTTGAGTAAGTTTTTTTAGTGTTTCGTCTATGCCGTTTTTGAGAAAATATTCCACCTCTTTTAGTAAATTTAGATAACCCTCATGTGAAATGGCTCTTATGCACGGTGCACAGCATCTTTTAATGCAAAAATTTAAGCATGCTCTTCGATATACTCTCTCAAGGTTTCTATTACAAGTTGGTAATTTAAAAATTTTCGAAACTTCCTCCACAGTACTCTTTACAGAACTAGATTGAGTATACGGTCCTATATACAAAGAACCATCATTCAATTTTTGTTTCACATAAAGCACTCTTGGCCATGATTCACAAGTTATTTTGATGTAGGAGTATCCTTTATCGTCTTTGAGCAAAATGTTGTATTTTGGCTGATGTTTCTTGATTAAATTGCACTCCAAAACAAGTGCCTCAAACTCAGTATCCGTGACGATATAATCAAAATGATCAATCATCTCCACCATCTTCTTAACCTTAGAAGTGTGCGTAGAGTCCGAAACAAAATAAGACGAAACCCTATTTTTCAAATTTTTCGCCTTTCCTATATAGATGATATGATTTTCAGTATCTTTCATCAGATACACTCCCGGGAGCTCCGGCAATAGTTTACAGGTTTTATAAAAATCTTTTTTCTTTTCCATATGAGTATTATTACCCATTTTAAAGCTATTTTTCAAACCTTAGATTATAAATTTTTTCCCTTACCAACAACCTAAAAACTATTGTGGTAACACCTTATTATTTTTGATACTCGCACCCGGAACTTCACACTTAAAGATTCAAAATCCCCATCAATGAAAAAGACCTCCGCTTTCTTACGAAGGTCTTGGTTTTTTATAATATTGAGGGAAATAAATTTCTTGCAAAATTAATTATCCACTCAAACCCTATAGCTGTTTGCAAATTCATGGTTTTCATTATCCATGAAATTGGAAGTTCGTGTGAAATAATCATCAAGATAAGTAATCTGACTATTCCTAAGATAGGCTTTCCTTTTACCATGAATAAAGACGTGCTCAAACAATGTGGTAGGGTCATCAATATGTAAACTAGTATTTTATTACAGCTATTTTTATAGATTTCTCCTTTGAATAAATCTAAAGCAACCGCTAATAAGAAAAATCTCCAAATCTCCGTAACAGCTACTGTGCTTAGTGCTTTATAAAACTGAACAAAGATATTATATATAGAAAAATCGCAATTTGGAATTCCATCAATAACAAACAACGATAAATTGCCAATGATCACGAACGGCATAGCAAACACAATTCCTAAAAGAAAAGACTTTATGTTGCTTTTTATGTTTAAATCAAAAAACTTCTTATCTTGAGCGTACTTTCTGAATATCTGGCAACTTGAATAATATGATACAGCAACCATCAGTGCATCTAAACAACTATAGCCGTCAAATGAAATTCTGGAAAAACAAGCAGTGATCCCTAAAAACAATGATACAGCTAAATCTTTTGCATTAAATGTTCGAATTTTAAAAAGGTAAAAACCAGATAATAAAATTATCAGTGGTTCATACCACCTTAAACACATATCACGAGGAAGATATGCTTCAGGTACAAAATAGAAAAATACAAAAGCTCCGGAAAACACCATCAAGAACACTGTAATTATTAAATACGGGCTATAATCCACCCAAGCTCTTTTCACTAACTCACCTCTTTTCCGCAGCCTAGATTATAACACAATCATATCAAATTTTCAAACTGCTTCACATCCACCATTAAATTATAGACCCTTTTCTCGGAGCTAATGTACGCATTTTTTGCAGGGAGTTAAACCCGCCGACTGAGCCTGGCTTAAAGTCGTTGGATATGAATTTTTTCCTCCACAGTTCGGGTCGTAATGATATCTTTTTCCAGAAGGGGTTCGATATATAGCCCTGCCGTTATTATCATCAGAATTACTTTGCTGAGTTTTGGATTTTTGAGTATCAGATTGAGTTTTCTTGGCACTAGATTTGCTGGCAGTTTGAGCTTTACTATTTTCATTCGATTTTGTCTGAGATGTTCTCTCTGACTCTTTCTTGGCCTCTTGTTCAGCTCTTTTTTTAGCTTCTTGCTCGGCGGCTTCTTTTCGCCTTTGAGCTTCCTGCTCTGCTTTGGCTTTCTCTTCATCTGTTACTTTAATCGTGACTTTGTTACTCTCTACTCCATTTTCCGATTTAACAAACAGTTCGCATTCACCTTCTGCAAGTGGTTTAATGCTCAAAACAAGTTTATTTGATTCATTTGAACTATCTGTTTTTTCAACTGTAGCTATCTTTTCATCAGTAACTTGATAGTCCATGCTCCGCATCACTGCATTTTCCGGAAATATTTCTAAAATTATGTTTTTGGTTTCTTTTACATCCAATTCCAAATTTGACTGCGTGAATTGTAGTTTATCTATTTCAATCTCCTGATTTTCTGCACTTGTGGTAGTTTGAATTTCAACAGAAGTATCTTCTATAGGATTATTTTTTACAATACACAGTATGGTTATTATCAAAAGAGAAATTGGCAAAATGATTTGTATGTATTTAAATTTATTTAGTTTTGTTTTTTGATAAAGCAGTGGAAATACCGCTACTCCCGATAAAATCATGAATATGCCAGCTAAAACATTCCCCGCTATTATCCCCGCAATCCCTATAAATGCTAAAATTCCCCCTAGTATGTTCCTCAGAACACTAAAAACTTTAGTTTTACTAATCATAATAATTCTCCTTCCTAAAAAAATTATGTATATTATATCACACATTCTTTGGACAACGCGATAAATTCTGTTATACATAATAGTTTTTATGAAAAGAGAATTAGTTAAGAATTTTTAGAAACTATCGAGATAAAACATCAAGATTTTGTTATAAACGCATCCGAGAACCCACATTCTTTGGCTTTTTGAAGTTGCTTTTGTGCTCTTAGGTTATCTTTAAAAGCTCCTATCTGCACTTTATAAAATCCATTATCTTGCTCTTTTTCATAAGCAATCCTAAAGTAATCACACACACCTTTGCAAATCGCTTCCCCAATATTTTTATTGTTAGATGCAATCCACTTTGCTCCTTCTAATGTATCATGGAATTCAACCTCCAGATACACAGCCACGCATTTTGTACTCCTCAATTCCAAAAGACTAGGATTAACTTTTAAACTATAATCATCTCCCGGAGAAATAGGAGCTACAGAATTTAAAATAGCTTCACCGGCCTTTTTGTTTTTCTCTTCGGAAGAATAAATCATTACCAAAGTTCCTCCAAGAGTTTTTGAATCGAAAGCGTTTGTATGGATGGCAATATGTAAATCAGAATTCCAAGAATTGCTTTCTTCTACACTTTTTGTAATTGATTGTCCCTTCGGCGCCTGCTTTACATCAAAACCGTATCTCTCAAGTGATAATTTTGCAAATGAAGCGATTTTGTTGCACTCTTCCTGTTCGTTCGTATTTCCATACGCATATACATTGTTGGGCTGCATACTAGGACTCAAATATATTTTTTTACTCATTTTGTAAATCCTCCTTCACCATCCCACCCTAAACTGCTTTTTGTTATCCTCTGAAAGACAATCCTCTATTAAACTTAATTCGATAAAAACAGCTTCCACCCTCCGAGCCGAATCAAAGCAACGCAAAAAATCCCATACCGTGCCTATAAACTATGTTTCAAAAATTGGTTTTAGCTCCAACCCAACTTTTTTGGTCTGTTCTTCTTTTGCAAATTTATCTAGGGCATCCATGTATTCTTTATCTGTGATAGGTGTACTATTTTCAATCCCATTTTCAATACTTGAACAGAAACAATGCGTTTCAATCACAGAGTCCCCGGATGAAACTTTTCCAGTTTTATCGCCGTTATAGGAATATATTTTTCTGACTGTAAGCATCGGATTTTCTTCCTCCAGCTCATCATCATTTGCTTTAATGCTAGTGATATTTGGTTTCTCATTTAAAGTTGCTATTTCTAAAGTGCCGTATGCCGCGCCTGAAGAACCATATGAACAGATATTGATTTGACCATCGTTTGAATCTGAATCTTTATATAAATATCCACGGTTTCTCTCCCAATAACTGTCCACCAATACCGGCTCATTATCTTCAGAAAGGGTATAAATTGCCTGGATGGTATAGTCCTTTAGAAGCAAAATCAATTCACGTTTACCATCCCCATTGAGGTCCTTTAGCGCATAACAGGCTTCACTTTTAATATCTTTGTTGTTCTCTATCATATAATAAAAAGGGCTTATCAAATTTACCCAGGGTTTATCTAGCCAATCGTCTGTTTGGCCGGCTATTGTATCGTTGATAAAATTTCTGTATTTGTCTATAACTTCTTGATAAAACTGTTCCTCTGAAAACTCACTTTTCTGAAGCTCCGAGGTGCTTTCACTATTATCTGACATTGAGCTTTCTAATTTTCCGTTAATTTCAGTTGTTTTACTGTTCGAATTACCGCATCCGGCAAGTAGTAGCCCCAGAACTAACGGATATACCTTTAATAATAATTTTGATTTTTTGTGTAACATTTGAATTCCTCCTCTTTAAAATTTATAGTATTTATTCTATCAAAAAATAAAGATAAATTCAACATTTTTATTGATTACACCAAAAACAACAGTAGTTTGTCAATGATATCCCCACCAACAAAACACAATTTTGCAACTAAAATCATATAAAAAAACTTAAAAACTGCTTTTTGCAAAGCAGCCTTAAAAAACCTATTATTAATTTAAACCTGAACCATATTCACTTCAAACAGCTCTCAAAACATATTTTTGAGCAAAAATAAGTTATCTATTTACAATACCTAAACTTTTTAAAAAGTGTACCAAATACGTATTGCCATAATCTCCTGAAAGCTCTTGTGATATCGTATCTTTAGACCACTGTTCAGCAGTTAACAAAAAACCACACTCGCTAGATATAGTATTACTCAACGCCGACTTCAAACAATTAAGCCTAGTTATAACCCCATTTATTTGGTTATCAGAAAGTACATCGCCTAAGATTTTTTTGATGTCATCATTTCCAGTGGCTAAAATTTTCTCAGCTAGGGATTTACTGATATGTGGTAGATTTATTTTATTATCTCTAGTCACTAAAGGAGAAACTACATTCCAACATAATCCTTTTTGTAAATTAGTGTTTGAACCAAAACCACCTTCATTGTCGAAAGCCGTCAAGCCAACTAGTTCTCTACCATTTGCAATTTTGAAAAAGCAATTTCCGGGATTGTGGTCTTGCTCATTGGTGATAGTATCAAGCACTTGGAGACTCGTTAATTCTTTTTGAAATTTAGGATTGACTTTGAAGTTTTTGTTTACTTTTAAATCACTAATCCCAGGAGCGCGGTCCGTAAGGATACCTAATTTTTCACCATGTGAAGTGATTAATTTTACAAATTCCGTCTTTACAACCACATTATCAATACCCAACCACTTGGCTAATTTATATGTTGCAAGCTGTTTCATAGCTAAATTTGTTTGAAAATTACCTTCCTGAATGTTTGAAGAAATGTGTCTGTGCACTAAATCTCTCGAAGCGTACAGGAAAAAATTTTTTAGATTAATCTTCAATTTTCTCGCAACACTATTAGGTACACCTAAACAATTACTACTTGCCTCTTTTCTTATGTACTTAGATAGATTAGAATTCTTATCCCACAAAAAACCTGCATTAATAAACTTTTTAGCATTTTCGCCTGTCAATGTTTGCATCAATATTTTTTTATCAGTCGAAAAACTACCTGATATATATTCATCGAAGTATTCGTTTATAATTCGTTTAACTTCAGCATTTTCATCTAACTTCATTTTACATTCTTTAAAATATTTTGGACCATCCTTGAATTTTATTATCCTAATATTGTTGTTCAGACCATTTGTCCAAGATACGTGCAGGCCTCTAACATCTATATTATTTGATGGTTCTAATGCATACCCAATAGATATACTTCCACTAATAAATAATAAAGATGACAACAACAAAACACAGCGCTTAAATTTCATACTACAATCAAATCCTTTTTTAAGCAATGTCTTCAACTTTAATCTCTAAGTCTCTTTAGTATGATAAAAGTCAAAGCTACTAAAATTTAAATTTTTATCACACGCCTACAAAAAACATCCACTAACAACTCTCTACATTTATAATACTCTTATTATAAATACGAAAAAATATAGTACATGATTCACTTCTAGCCAATAATAACGTTATATCAGTATAAAATCAATAATCCATTTCTTGCATCAAAAATACCTAAAACTTATTGTACCAAATTATCAAGTAGATAGTCCACATATAAATTGAAACAAAAAACACCAACACAAACAATGCCAGCACATTAATTTATATACAATGCACTTTCAGACTAACGATTATTTTTTTAGTTTTGAGAATAATCGTTATAATTTGTTTGTGTGGTTGCAAATTTTTAAAATTGGGTAGAACATTGTAACAACCTATAACGCAGCATTGCTAACTTCCATTCCCATTTTACAGCACTTTAAATTACTATTTCCAAAATGAATAACTTCTTCGGACGGCCTTCAAACTTTCGTACATGTTTTCAGAAATTTTGCAAATATAAAACCTATCATGCACATAACCCAGATAATTCATTTTGTTAATTGAAACTAATTCAACTTTTATTAATTTTTTATTCTTAATTTTTTCCTTGGCATTCTAACACTGTTGCCTTTTGATTTAGCAGATTTGCCTTTTGGGGTAGTATGTTTTATTCTTTGTCTAATATATTTTTCTAGCGTATCATTGTAGCTTTTTGGTCTTGGTCCAGTAGTAGGTTTGCTTTCTGGGCCAAGAAGTTTGTCTAAAGTTGCTACCGTTTCACGTGAATAAAATTCGTATCTTTCTATAATTTGACTAAATGATTTCCATACCTTACTGAAATAATCATCCGACACTGTCGAAACTTTATCAAATTCATTTATATATGTTTTTGTATAATCAAAATACTCTTGCATCCGTGTAAATTTTCCACTCTTTCCTGTATTGGTTAAAAACTTCTTGCATTGCGCATAAGTTTCTAATTTTCTATAACGAAGTATCGGCCTATCTAAATCAAATTCTTTATCTTCTTCAATCAGTGTTTTGGTGCCAATATTATACTTTATAAGCAGATTATCTATATCATCTTCAAAGCCTTCAATCTTACCAATAAACCCTTTCAAAAATTGTTTTTCTTCTACTGCTGAGTTGTTTTGTTTTTCTTTTGAACTATTCTTATGTTTGGAAACAACTTTACCTGTTGAACTATATATGTTACCGTCTGACCTAATTAATTTACCGTCGTGGGCAATTACAAATTCTTGCCAAGTCATTTCATTTAAATCGTCGATTAAATCTTGACAATCAGGCTCACTGTTTTTATTACCATAACACACAGGTATAGCTATAGATAAATCAAACATATTTTCAAAATTTGCAAAAAATTCTTTATCTAAACCTGTTGGTTTACGTTTACCCGACTTTGCAAAAAATTCATTTTGAGCACCAAGTAGCTGTATTTTAACTTTAGATTCTATGGTTTCGTCATTTAAAACTTTCTTAATTAAATCTTCATCGCTTTTTATTTCTTTTTGAATTTCGTTAAGCGGTAGATTGATTCTCATTATAGTTTGAAAAAAATTATAACATGTCCAATTACAATTTTTTCTCACTCCTAATAATTTGGCAACTTCTAGAATGTTTACAGGATTAAATTTATCCGCTTTATACTTATTAAAACATTTTTTCAAGTAACTTTGAAAAGTTTTAAGTCTAAGATAACCACATACCATCTTAATTGCATAGTCATTCTTATTGGAATACGTTTCCCATTCATCAAGGCATTTCTTATATGCTTCAATTATTTTTTCAAAATCTATTACACGTAGTCTTTTCCTCCGAAATTTTTTTGTTTCTTCTTGTTTTTTATATTCAACTTTTGGAAAATCATTATAAGTCTTTTTATTTGCTACTTTAAATTTTTTATTATTACCCATTCTGCATACCCTCCTATAATTACTATTAAAACTGTAAACCTTACAGTTTGATTATTATTATATCACACAAAAAATGATTATGTCAATCAAAAAATATATAATTTATATAAATCTCTCCAACATTTACGCTCAAATAGGGCAGATAGAGAAAAAATAACCAAGGGTATGTTACGAGCAAGATGATTAATTGCCCTATTAAAAAAATAAAAATTAGACTACCAAAACTGATAATCTAATTTCTTTAAAAATCTGTCATGACCCATAAGACGAACCAAACTGGTCGAGGTGACAGGACTTGAACCTGCGGCTTCCACGTCCCGAACGTGGCACTC
>CAKVBG010000010.1 GCA_934725345.1 uncultured Eubacteriales bacterium | reverse complement strand
GAAATCCCTTGGGGGATGGTTTTCGTAGGGACAATAACAACTATTCTATCTTTAACTAAAGCCACTGCCTGTTGAGCAGACATTATGATATTTTTGTTATTTGGGAACACATAAACCACTTTAGCCGGAGTTGCAAGTACTGCCTCAACTATTTTCTCGGTACTGGGGTTCATCGTTTGGCCACCGCTTATAACATTATCGCACCCGAGGTCCTTAAATAGAGAAACCATTCCACTACCTGCGGCTACTGCCACAAATCCATATTCTTCTTCTGGGTTTTTAAATTCAAAAGTTTCAGCTTCTTGCTTAGATAGTTTTTCTTTCTTTGCTTCTAATGCCATTCTGTGTTGTTCTTTCATGTTTTCAATTTTAACTGTTAAGAACTGACCAAACTTAAGCCCTTCTTGAAGAACTGTTCCGGGATTTTCAGTATGTACGTGAACTTTGATTATGTCCTCATCATCAACAACTACAACACAGTCTCCAATTTTTTGGAGTTTAGTACGAAGTTTGGCGGGTTGTATTTTACAAAGTCTGTTACGCTTAACAATAAATTCCGTGCAATAAGTGAAGGTGATATCATCATCAAATTCAGCGGCTGCGTTTCTAAAAACATCGTCCTTTTCAATACTCGAAGAAATTTCGGTTTTGTCAATAAGGACGTCATCGCAGAAAACTGAGAGCATACCTTCAAAAATTAAACAAAGACCCTTTCCTCCAGCATCAACAACACCTGCTTTTTTTAACACCGGTAAAAGTTCAGGCGTCATTTCTAGTGCTTCTCTTGCACCCACGCACACTTGATTCCAAACAACTTTGATATCATTATTAACCTTAGAAATTTCTCGGCCTTTTTCATATGCTTCTCTGGCAACTGTAAGCATTGTACCCTCTGTGGGTTTAGTTACCGCTTCATATGCACCTTTAACACCTATTTCTAAAGCATCTATGACATCCACGCCCGTCAGCGTACTGGACTGCGAAAATAGTTTGCTAAATCCTCTAAAAAGAATAGATAGAATAACTCCTGAATTTCCCCTAGCACCTCTTAATAAATGAGGAACAAATGCAGTTATAACTTCTCCCGTGTCGGCGGAATCATCCAGTTTGGATACCGCTTCGACCGCTGAAGATATCGTCATAGACATATTAGTTCCGGTATCACCATCAGGCACTGGAAAAATATTTAGTTCATTGACGTATTCTTTGTTTTTAATAATATTGTTTGCTCCAGAAATAAAAGCCCTTTTTAAACACAATCCATCTATCAATTAAATGCAACTCCTCTTAAAATTTGCTTGAGTTTTTTATTTTAATCTAAATTACCCTCATACGTTCTACAGAATCAGTTTTACCAGTTTGTTCATTGACGTCAAATATCACGCACTCCATTTTACTTTCACCTTTAGCTTGTTCAAATCGGGTAGGAAGTTTATCTTTCATTCTTCGGATTGAAAGCTCCTTTTTCACTCCCAAAACCGAATCGATAACCCCTGTCATTCCAACATCAGTTATATATCCCGTACCTGACGGAAGAATTTGCTCGTCAGAAGTTTGAACGTGCGTATGAGTTCCAAACATTGCAGAAATCCGTCCATCAACGTAAAAACCTAGTGCTCTTTTTTCTGCGGTTGCTTCGGCGTGAAAATCCAGAATTTTAATCGTGCAATCTTGGCATTCATCTATGATTTCATCCATACACTCAAAAGGTGACCTCAAACTTTCAAGATACACTACTCCCATCATATTTATAACTGCAATTTTTATTCCTTTTACTTCTGTTTTGAAAATTCCTCTGCCGGGAGTAGTGCCCTTGGGGTAATTATACGGTCGAATCACTTTTTGATTGTTTTCCAAAAACGGAAAAATCTCTTTTCTCCTGAACGAATGATTACCACCTGTAACAACATCAACGCCGCTTTCTAAAATCCACTGGGTTACAAACGGTAACATTCCATTGCCTTCAGCGGAATTTTCTCCATTAGCCACAACAAAATCAATTTGATGTTCAAGCCTAATTTGTTTTAATTTGTATCTTAAAAAATTCATACCGTCTTTTCCTACGATATCCCCTATAGCTAAAATTCTCACAAAATTTACCCCCTTCCTTAAATCACAAATCTATTTTGCAAAATCTATCGCTCGGCTTTCACGTATTATGCTAACTTTTATTTGTCCTGGATAGTCGAGTTCATCTTCAATCTTCTTGCACATTTCCCTTGCAAGTGGAATCATATTTTCATCATCCACGGCCTCCGGTTTGACCATAACTCTGACTTCTCGTCCTGCTTGAATAGCATAACAATTGCGTACACCTGCAAAAGAAGAAACCAAAGACTCCAGTTTCTCAAGACGTTTAATGTAATTTTCTGGGTTTTCACGTCTTGCTCCGGGGCGGGCAGCAGATGCGGTATCGGCGGCTTGTAGTATGAAGGCAAGAGCGGTTTTAGGCTCGATATCTCCATGGTGGGCGTGCACGGCATGGATTACTTCTTCGCTTTCCTTATACTTCTTAATGACGTTAACTCCAAGTTCCACGTGGGTTCCTTCATTTTCATGGTCCAAAGCTTTGCCGATATCGTGTAAGAGTCCGGCACGGGCAGCCAAATCAGGGTCAATTCCTAGCTCAGCGGCTAAAGTGCGGCATATCGAGGCAACTTCCATAGAATGATTAAGCACATTCTGACCATAACTTGTTCTATACTTAAGTTTACCCAAAAGTCTAACTAGTTCAGGATGAATTCCGTTAATTCCCATCTCAAGAACTGTTCTTTGACCCTCTTCCTGAATATCTTGTTCGACGTCCTCACGTGCTTTTTCAACCATTTCTTCAATTTTTGCTGGATGAATTCTTCCATCTGCTATTAGACGCTCCAACGCAATTCTGGCAACTTCTCTTCTAACGGGTTCAAAAGAAGAAAGCGTAATGGCTTCGGGAGTATCGTCTATTATTAGGTCAACACCGGTCAAGCTTTCAATAGCTCTGATGTTTCTTCCTTCTCTGCCGATTATGCGTCCTTTCATATCATCGGTTGGAAGCGGTACAACGGAAATCGTGGCTTCTGAGATATAATCTCCAACACATTTTTGAATTGCTAAAGAAAGGATATCTCTGGCTTTTCTATTACATTCTTCTTTAAGTTGTTGTTCATACATCGTAATTCTAAGGGCTTTTTCATGTATTAGTTCGTCTTGCAAACTTTCTAATAGAAAATTTTTAGCTTGTTGGGTAGTAAGGCCGGAAATTTTTTCAAGCATATCAAATTGGCTTTTTTTAACCATTTCTGCTTCCTGATAGCAAGCTTCAATCTCTTTTTCTTTCTTAAAAAGCTCTTGCTTTTGACGTTCCAAAGTTTCCATTTTCTTATCTAAATTTTCTTCCTTTTGGATTGTCCGACGCTCTTGGCGCTGCAAATCTTTACGGCGTTCAGAAAGCTCATTTTCAGCTTCATTTCTGAATTTATGAACCTCCTCTTTACCCTCTAAAATAACCTCTTTCTTTTCGGTCTCAGCTGCATCTCTAGCAACTTGGATTATCCTCTGGGCTTCTTCTTCAGCGGAAGATATTGTTTTCTCCGAACGACTTTTCCTATAGACAATACCCAAAATAAACGCCGCCATACTACATAAAATAATTAAAAATAAAGTTACTATAATTCCCAAACTGGTTAATACCTCCTGATTCTTTTGAACTTGATAAATGTGTCCGTACAAAACTACTTGCGCGAACTTACGTCCATACGCCAAATTTTCTAATTGTTTGAAAAAATTTTAAAAAATTATTTAGGCCAGACGCCAATTTAATCAATCTTCCAACAATTCTATTACATTCACAAGTGAAGTGTCAAGGCGGAATACCTTTTAAAATGTTTAAATATTCGATGAAACACAAGAAAAAATACAAAAAGTTGAATAAAATTTCAAACATAGTCTTGAAAAAAATTATTTCTAGTGTTAGAATGAGTTCCCGCAAGGGTAAATTACTTTCAGAGAGGTAGTTTGTATGAAAAAAGCACAATCTTTTCCTACCGCAGAAAAAGAATCATTCTTGATGTACAAGGGAAAACCTTTGGTAAGGTGCGGAAACGTTGTTTATTACGGAAATATATCCGATAAATACGTTATCCAAATGGAGATGAAAAACCCAGTTACCCTCCAAGACATGGAAGTTTCCACTATAGTTTCAGTAACAATGCTAGAAACTAATTCAGAGTCCGGGAACATCGCAAAGATAATTAAATCTAGCGAAAAACCAGGACTATATCCCGCAATGGATATTGCTCAAATTTGGCTATCAAGGGTGGAAGTTTAAAATAATTAAATGAGGTGTTTGAAATGAGTATTTTGGAAATCATTATGGGTATAATTTTAATCGTTTTATCTATATCGGTAACTTTAGTAGTTTTATTCCAGGAAGGTCACGAACGGCCATCAGGAGCAATAACCGGATCCTCAGGTGATACGTTCCTCACGAAACACAAATCCCGCTCAATTGACGCTTTCCTCGAGCGTTGGACTAAAGTTATTGCAATTGGATTTTTTATTTCGGTTATAGTTGTTAATGCAGTGCTTTATTTCCACGTTTTTGGTGTATAATTTAGTATCTTGAGTCGCCCTCAGTGAAAGTTGGGGGCCATTTTTTATGCTCTTTTATTTTTATATCGCTATTCCAAAGACCAACTCCCATAATTATATACATAAAACTATTGACTTTTTGTATTTTGTGTACTAAAATCAATTCAGTCACCAGGCTAAATATTTTTTTAAAGGAGTGTTTACTATGCTAATCACAGAAGGCCAAAAACAAAAATATATTATGCAACATAGTTTGATAGGTAGATTTGAGAGGTTAGAGTCTTATCACATAGTTACAAACACCAGAAACAAAAACGAACCATATATCCTCAAAGACTATTTTGGTTCCAAACACGGATTACTTGGTCAAACAGCTAAAATTCACAGCGGTCTTGCTAAAATTTACAAAAAATCTTTGAAGCTTAGAAAAAATTGTATCTCCCCAAAATATTTAACAACCAAATACATTGAAGAACTGGCAGACAACCATATGATTGACCCAGAAGACGTAAGGAATATTCAAGGTTTTCAAAAGCAAATTCAAGACCTTTATAAAGAAATGAAAAAATTAGCTAATACTATTTACACCAAACATTTACTCAAAAAAGGTGCAGGAATAGTTTTACTTACAAGTTGTACACTAGGAATGATTGTTGGATGTGCCTCTTTTTTCGGATTTCTTCTTGCGTTACCAGCACTTGCACTGGCTTCAGATTTTGTAGTTATGATATGCGTGTTGGCAGTTACAGCAGCAGGATCCATTGGTGGGTTAAGTACTTTGGTGGGATTTCCCTTATTTTTGGTAATGGATAAAGAGTTAGAAAAAGAAGAAAGTGAAGACGTAAAACGTGCCCTAAAACTAAAACGAGAAGTTTTAGAGGACTTAAAAAAACGCCAAAGCGAAAAACCGTTTCCAGGTTTACCTCCAAGACTAATATTCACAAAAGATGAGAATGGAAATATTGGAATACCTATAAGCAATTATTTGGTAGCTTATGAGCCCCAAGATAAAATCAAAGAGTTTTACCATAAATACACTGAGTTAACAGAAGGTTTCAAAAAACATTGTGAAACTCACGATATAGGATTGTTTTTCAACGAAGGCCTGCAGTGGGAAGACCTTCGCCCATTGTGGAAAGCTTCCAGAAACTATGAAAATTTCGTAGAGGAAATGAAAAAAGAAGGAGGGGAATTGAAACAAAAACTTTTAAAATCTCATAAGGGCGTGGGGCCTGGTAAAAACCCGAAAATTAAATGGAGCGCCTCCGATGAACTCGCTTACCTCCATGCAGAGTGGCTCTCTAAATTGGAATATGAAGGTCTAAAACCAGATGAGATTAAGAATATTTTGAAGGTTCAAGCACAAGGTACACAAGGTTGTGATGAAGCAAACGATTTAATAAAATTCGTGGAAAATGCAACAAAGTTACCAGATATACAAATTAAGGCGGCTACGGTTGAAGGTGTTACGGTTGATCCTTCCAATCTTAAAAAAGTTGAACGAAGAACTATGGAAGTAACTGCATCACCTAATCTTCTCGATATAAAAGGCGACGATCCAGAATATGAAAAAGTAGTAGAACAAATAAAAGCGGCTACAAAATCAAGTGCAGATGATTTTACACCTACTCCTTCAATATTATAGTGCAAAAGCCAGGCTATTTGCCTGGCTCTTAATTATAAATCCATGGGAACTCCTAAATGAACTGCATAATGTCCCAAACTGCTTCGAATAGACTTGTTGTTTTTATGGTGCCAATTTTTAAGAGATTCATAATTACCTTTTCTGTTTCTACGTAGTTGAGAACTTCTAAGTCCACCTTTTATGCAATAAAGTTTTGCTAAATTACAACTCAATCCAATTTTAAACACATAATTTAATGTCTCATAATATCTAAAATCCTGACAGTGGGATGATATGTAAGATAAACCAATGAAATCTTTTTCTATATCTTGCTCGGTCTTGATTTCAAACGGAACTGGGCTACTTCCTTTCGATAACTTAAATTCAAATACAGTATCCTCGAATGCATCGATTAGGTTACTTTCTAAATCTTGGTCATTCATTTCAGACACACGTTTAGGCGACCTTATAATGTCTTGAAACACCGGTAATCCCAGAGCCTCATCAACCCTATTACGTACAGTGTCTTTTACGGACGGCAATTCAATTTTATCAACCTCTTCGAATAATTCTGCCCATTCGTCAGAGTGAACAACATTATCCTCCACACTTGTTATAGCCACACCGTTATTGTCACTGCTTCCTTTTTCCATAGCTAAAACGGATAAGCAACTCGCAGACATGCATATAGCTGAACTTAATACTATACAACAAAGTTTATCAAATTTTATATTCATTCAAACACCTTCTTAATAACTTTTTTGATTTTATAAACCTATAACAAATTTTGTATATTAGATAAAATCTTTCGTGACAAAAAAACGATTGCAACGGTATAAATACAAAGCTTCCATGGATTTATAAAAACTATAAAGTTTATCAATTAATTCCCCTTTGGTGATAGTATCTCGAACCGAAGATAGCAAAATTTGGTTTGGATTAGGTAGATCAAAACCCGCACTTATCATCCAATGAGCCACTTTAGATGCATGATACATCGCAGCTTCTTCATTTTGATATTGATTTATTTCTAATTTAAGTAAATCTAAATGTTTACCAATTTCCCTTAAAAATTCTTCTTCTTTACAAATAACGCAGTGATTTGCAACAACCTGTCGGTAAGCTTCTAGCCAAATCTCCCCCAAAGGAATGTGTAAAATCATATGTAAATTTTCATAATGAATTCTTTCCTTTACTTCCGTGAGATAGTTTTTAATATGCTCACAAACTTCTCTGTCATTTAATTCGCTTACAAGATTAAAAAATTCATCTTCGTCTATTACATATGGTTCTACATTAAAAATTGAACAAAATTTGCAAACAAAACCTATCTCTTTTGCTAATTTATAAAGCGGCACATTTTGCAAAATTGAAAATATCAAATTATCGATTCTAGCTGTAAGCTCTTCTAAATTTTGGCATTCCCTCATTGCTGTTGTACTAACTCCTGCATTAAACTCACGTAAAAGAAAACCTATTCTATCAGCTGCCAATTTTTCTTCGTCCGTTTTTTCTATCATAAAACTTCCATTACCATTTCCAGCGAACACGGGATTTGAGCACAGCCCACCCAGAACCAAACTTGAAGCTAATACTCCAACTTTAATTTTTTTGACCATTTTACTTAAATTTACCAAATCATTAAATTTTTTCAATATCTTATTCCTCCAATTTTAAATGTGATGAACATATTTTATCACATATTGGAGAATATTGTCAACATTCAAAAATGTCACCAATTTAAGATATTTTTTACTCGCTTTTAGGCTCAGTATCTGGAATGTCAGATTTTTCCTCGTGAGGAACACACGCCGCTGCAACTACTTTAGTACCTTCGGCTAATTTCATTATTAAAACTCCTTTAGAACCACGAGAACATCTTCTTATGCTATTTGCATCTATTCGAATAATAACTCCACTATCGGAAATAATTATCACGTCATGATTTGGTTCCACGCTGTATACAGCTGCAACGTCGCCATATTTATCAACATGATAGTTAATTACACCATTTCCACCACGAGATTGTAATCTATACTCTGCAGGCTCTGAAAGCCGTCCGTAACCAGTTTCTGAGAGAGTTAAAATCGGGATACCTTCCTGAATAACTATCATTCCAACAACCTGGTCATCTTTTGCAAGTCTTATTCCACGAACTCCTCGTGCAGACCTTCCCATAGACCTGATATCTGTTTCTTTAAACCGAATACATTTTCCCTTTTTGGTTGCAACCATCATGTTTTGTTTACCGTCAGTTAGCCGTACAGCAGCAAGTTCATCCGACTCGTCTAAGTCGAGCGCAATTAAACCGCCCTTGCGAGAAGTATCAAAAGAGTTAAGCGGAGTACGTTTGATAGTACCGTTTTTAGTAATCATGATAAGATATTTATCGCTTTCAAACTTAGAAACTTTTATCATGGAAGTTACTTTTTCATCCTGAGAAACAGATAAAATATTTGCAACATTCGCACCCTTTGAAGTTCTAGAGCCCTCCGGAATCTCATAGCATTTCACTCTATAAACTTTACCTAAGTTAGTAAAGAATAAAATGTAGTCATGGTTATTTATTATAAATAGCTCGCTGACCGTATCTTCGTCACGGCGCGTCATACCGGAAATACCTCGTCCACCACGACGTTGTATTTTATAGCTATCCAAATCTTGTCTTTTAAGATAACCGAACCTGGTCAAAGTAACAACACAGTCCTCATGGGGAATAAGGTCTTCAATATCAACATCCCCACTGACGTTCATTATTTCAGTGCGACGTTCATCACCAAACTGCTTTTTAACCTCTAAAGCTTCTTTTTTAACAACTTCTTTTATTTTCAATTCATCAGCTAGCAATTCGCTAAAGTAAGCTATTTTTTCATTTAGCTCACCAAGTTCATGCTCTATTTTATCTCTTTCCAGGCCTGTAAGGCGTCCTAAAGGCATTTGCACGATAGCTTGAGTTTGAGGTTCGTCCAGCCCAAACCGCTCCGAAAGACGTTGTTTGCCGTCTTGAACAGTCTTAGAAGACCTCAAAATCGATATAACCTCATCGATTGCATCAAGAGCTATCATTAAGCCTTCCAAGATATGAGCGCGTTCTTTAGCTTTTTTCAAATCAAATGCAGTCCTACGAGAAACTACCTTAATTTGGAATTTTATATACTCCTCCAACATTTGTTTAAGAGTCAAAATCTTAGGCTCGCCATTGACAATAGCCAGCATGATTACTCCAAAAGTTGTTTGAAGTTGAGAAAGGGCAAATAATTTATTTAGCACGATTTGAGGTGAAGCATCACGCTTGAGGTCGATTTCAATATGCATACCTTTCCTGTCGGAATGGTCCTCGATACGTGCTATACCATCTATTTTTTTATCTTTAACCATATCAGCTATATTTTCGATTAAACGCGCCTTATTTACCTGATAAGGAAGCTCTGTGACCACAATCTTATATCTTGAATTTTTATCTTCAACAATTTCAGTTTTTGCACGGACAGTAATTTTACCTCTACCAGTTGCATAAGCAGCACGAATACCGGATTTGCCCATTATCAAACCGCCTGTGGGGAAATCCGGCCCTTTTATAAATTGAGAAAGTTCAGAGAGTTCTGCTTCAGGTTTATCAATCAAATGACACATCCCGTCAATAACTTCACACATATTGTGTGGAGGGATATTAGTAGCCATACCAACAGCAATACCTGTTGAACCGTTTACGAGTAAATTTGGAAATCTTGAGGGCAAAACCACTGGCTCTTTGAGTCTGTCGTCGTAGTTAGGTGCAAAATCAACAGTTTCTTTATCGATATCACTAAGCATTTTCATCGATACTTTGCTCATGCGAGACTCGGTATATCTGTACGCTGCCGGAGGGTCTCCGTCCACGGAACCGAAGTTACCATGACCATCAACCAACATGTATCGCATAGAGAAGTCTTGAGCTAATCTAACTAAAGCGTCATATACCGACGCATCACCATGAGGATGATATCTTCCTAAAACAGCACCAACAACATTTGCACATTTTCTATAGGGTTTCTCGGGCCCTAAATTATCTTCAAACAATGCATACAAAATCCGCCTGTGAACAGGTTTTAAGCCGTCCCTGACGTCCGGGAGTGCCCTTGAAACTATAACAGACATAGAATACGCCAAAAAGGATTTTTGCATCTCTTTTTGAATATCTACTTCAACAATTCTTGGAGTTAAAGTTTGTTTTTCTTCCATTTGATTATCCATTCAATACCCTCTCTAAACTTAATTACTTTGACCAAGGATTAGTTTAAAACCTGGCAAAGTAAAATAATTAAAATTATTCTTTGAATTATTGATATCTCTCTTTTTCAGTTCCCTTGTTTAAAGGGCTGGTCCCTGCTGCTACTATTGCTTGAATGTCCGCGCGTAACTCTGGCTCCACTGAACGAAGCGGAATAGCCGTACCGGAATCGGGAGTAAAAATCATTATCATGTTGTTACTCTCAACGCTCTCACACATATCATTCAAAAACAAAGTTTTATTTCCGCTTTTGCTTTCGACTTCAATTTTATCGGGGAATATTTCAGCCATAAACGGACCTTCTTTAAAGAGCTTATTAGCTGCTGCTCTTACGTTAAAAAACGGAATAATCCACATGAGTGCCAATGCAATCAGTGGAAACGAAGCCATAATCATGTAGTAAAACGAACCGCTTATAGCCGCCATGGAAACTAAAATCGTAAATAAAAGGCTTTGAAGAACCGTATGGGTTCTTTTTATATTTCCACACTTTTCATAAGCTTTGCTATGATGAACAAACTCTCTAATCTCCTCAGGAGTCAAAGTGTAGGTTACCTTTATTCCAGTGACTTCATCCTGATAGGTCACGGGGTTATCATCAACTACTATCTCGTTTTCATCACCCGTAAACTCTTTCCTGCGCCTTCGAACTTCATCGCTTTCCTCCGAGCTAAAATCGCTCGAACTTTCAGCATCTAAAACACTTTGAGCTAAGTTCGTGGTATTTGAAACACCACTTAAATTTTGTTCCCCAGACGATGGGGGGTATGAATCTTTATCCATTTTTCCTCCTAAAAAATAAATTAACTTTGCTCCTAATTATACATCTTCATAAAACAAAATGCAATAATAAATAAAAATATACTTCATTTATAGCAAAATTCTACAAAACTACACATCTAAATTTGTAACATATCTTGCGTTCTTTTCTATGAATTCGCGTCTTGGTTCTACTTTATCTCCCATCAAGATAGTGAACGTTTCATCTGCCGCAGCGGCGTCTTCAAGGGAAACTTTCAACATGATACGTGTTTCGGGGTTCATAGTGGTTTCCCAAAGTTGTTCGGCGTCCATTTCACCAAGACCTTTATACCTCTGGATATCAGTTCCGCCGCCTAGTTCCAAAATAATCTTATCTCTTTGTTCATCAGAATATGCATAATAATGCTTTTTGTTCTTAGTCACTCTGTAAAGTGGAGGTTGGGCTATATATATATGCCCCTGTTCGATGATTGGTCGCATGAATCTGAAAAAGAAAGTCAGCAATAAAGTTCTGATATGAGATCCGTCTACGTCGGCATCCGCCATGATTATAACTTTGCCGTATCTGAGTTTAGTTATATCAAAATCCTCGCCTATACCGCATCCAAGAGCAGTTATGACAGGCATTAATTTATCGTTACCATAAACCTTGTCAAGCCTTGATTTTTCAACATTCAGCATCTTACCCCAAAGAGGAAGTATGGCTTGAAAACGTCTATCTCTACCGCATTTTGCAGAACCTCCTGCAGAATCTCCCTCAACGATGTATATTTCAGTTTCCTCAGAAAGCTTAGATTGACAATCCGCAAGTTTCCCGGGCAAAGAAGCGGTTTCCATTGCACTTTTACGTCTAACCAGGTCTCGAGCTTTTTTTGCGGCATCTCTAGCCCTAGCAGCCGATAAAGCCTTATCAACAATACACTTAGCCACAGATGGATTTTCCTCGAGATAAACAGATAATTTTTCTCCTACCAAATTATCAATAAATCCACGAACTTCTGTATTTCCAAGACGAGTTTTGGTTTGACCTTCAAACTGAGCATTACGCACCTTAACACTTATCACAGTGGTCAATCCTTCACGAACGTCTTCGCCAGAGAAATTTCTATCGCTGTCTTTGAGAAAATTATATTTTCTTGCGTACTCATTAATCGTCCTGGTAAAGGCACGCTTAAAACCATCAACATGAGTACCACCATCGATAGTGTGGATGTTATTTGCAAACGATAACATCAAATCGTTGTAGGTATCGTTAAACTGGAACGCAACCTCTCCGCTTGAAGTTCCATCGGGTAGAGTACCAGAAAACATTATCACATCATCGTGAATAACCGATAGGCCTCGTTTTTTATGAATATACTCAACAAAACTCTTAATTCCGCCCTCATAAGAAAATTCATCTTGACGGGGGTTTTTAGAATCTCTCGAATCCTTGAGAATAATTTTAATTCCTGCATTCAAAAAAGCTTGTTCACGTAGTCTGAGTTGTAGGGTATCGTAATCGTAAGTACAAGACTCCTTGAATATTTCGGGGTCCGCTTTAAATTTTATTTTGGTACCTCTTTGCGAAGTACTTCCCACTACGCTAAGCTCTCCAACTGGAATGCCGCGACGGAAATCTTGTTTGTAGATATTGCCACCATGGAACACTTCTACTTCTAGCCAAGACGAAAGTGCATTAACCACGGAAGCTCCTACGCCATGAAGTCCGCCAGAAACTTTGTATCCGCTTCCACCAAACTTTCCACCTGCGTGAAGAACCGTAAAAACAACAGTTACTGCCGGGATACCCGCTTTAGGATGAATTCCAACAGGAATACCACGACCGTTGTCTGTAACTGCAATTACTTCACCCGGCAAAATTTCCACGGTTATCTCATCGCAAAATCCAGCAAGTGCCTCGTCTATTGCGTTATCCACGATTTCATAAACCAGATGATGAAGCCCTCTAGGACCGGTTGTGCCGATATACATCCCAGGTCTTTTTCTAACTGCCTCAAGACCCTCAAGAACTTGTATTTCACCTGCTCCATACTTCTCCTCTTGGATATCCATGTTGTTAGTGTCCAAAATAAAACTCCCTCGCTAAAAAATTTTAGTTGCTAAAAATTTCTTTTTCCTCGTCGTAGTCTTTATGAACTTTAAACTCATCTTTGGTTTGTTTTTGTGGTTCGTCATCTGAACTATTCGGCCAGTAAAGCAAACTGACCATGAATGGCGAAAATATATAAAATATTCCAAAAAGGAGTGTTATGAAAATCAAGCCAATTATGCAGTAGCCTCCGCTTTTGAAAATCGTCAACGCAAAGATAATCATACACAAAATCTCGGTTATCTCTAGCCACTTGTACAAACAAGGCTCTAAAAACACCTTGGACTTTCTCCTGCAATTCGGACAAACAAAGTCAGATTTGTTTTTAAATCTAAAAGCCTCAGTGTACCATAACCTCAAACTGCAGTAAGGACACCATGGTAAATTAAACTTCTTGATTTCTCACACCCCCTTGATTTTTTATTCAGAGACGGGCAAAACGCTTCTTTTCACCAAAGTGGAAGTCAAAAGTGGGCTTATATAAACCTTCTGCGATCTTAACTCTCCCTCTACGCATACTACAAAAGACTTGGGTAAATTCTCATTGACATTCACTATCCTGCTTCCCTTTTCGGCGTTTAGCAGATAATCACGGTTGGTCTTGAAAACAGTTAGTTTGTCTATGTCAAAAATTCCGATTATCTCTTCATCTAACACGAAAGTTTCGGCTCCCACATTCAGAATCACATTATCACTCCAGCCCACTAAATCCTGTTAGCTTTCCGCTTTGCCATCCCTTACTCTAAACACTTTAGCACTTTTCAGCTTGGAAATCAAGTCTTTCTCGCAACCAGTTATAAATATTTGCCAACCGTCGAGTTTGCTTACAACATAATTTTTTCTGTAATCGTCGAGTTCGCTCATTACGTCATCCAGAAGTACTACTGGCGGCTCTCCGACGAGTTCTTCAAGTATTTTAGCTTCTGAAATTTTGAACGCCAATACTGCTGAGCGTTGCTGACCTTGGGAACCAAATTCCTTCAAACTTTTACCCTTCAAAAATATTTCCAAGTCATCCTTGTGAGGTCCTACGGAAGTGTAGCCTCTCTTAACATCCGTTTCTCTCGCCTTCCCGAGCGAACCCAAAAAACATTCTCGAATTTTCTGTTCGGAAATTTCTTGTAAATCTTTGAGGCAACAGCTGGATTTATATCGAACACTTAGCTCCTCTCTCCCTCGAGATATCTCCGAATACACCCTAGCTGCTTTTTTTTGCAAACTAGCCACATACTTTAATCTCTGGCCGATAACTTTAGCTCCGAGCTGAGCAAGTTTGAAATCCCAAACCTCCAACATATCGTGAGTAGCTTTGTGGCTTTGCAGGTCTTTGAGAAGAGAATTTCGATGCCTTAGAGTTTGACTGTAACTAGCTGCAAGCCTTGCATACCCCGATGAAATTTGGCACATAGCACCATCAATAAATTTACGTCTGTTATCCGGACCGTCTTTGATGAGCGATAAGTGAATTGGTGTAAACAAAACTGCTCTGAATTTTCCTATCGCCTCCGTAGGGTATTTCTTGGGAATCCCGTTAAGAAATATCTTTCTCTTCCCGCCCGAGAAAAAAACACTCATCTCTTGCTGCCTTTGCTCCAAAGAGAACTTTCCGTCCAGTCTCGCAGACTGCTCATCAAACTCAACTAAGTCTGCGTCTTTAGTGCCTCGAAACGTCCTAGCACCTGTGAACATCCATATCGATTCAAGCAGATTTGTCTTTCCCTGAGCGTTCTCCCCATAAATATAATTCATTTTCAAGTCAAAGTCAAAGAAATTATTTTTGAGATTCCTGTAATTATTTGTGCTGAGTGTCAAAATACGCATTTGATTTTCTCCATGAATTTTATTGACAGCTGTTTGTTTAGTTAGCTTTGATTCTCACGGGCAGTACCAAAAACAAGAATGAATTTCCTTCACGAGGCAAGATTTTTATTGGGCTTAAAGGACCGTTTAAGCAGATATTTATTTCATCACACCCAGTGTTTTTTAGAGCATCAAGCATATATTTGCTATTAAACGCTATTTCCAGGTCTTCTGTCAAGTTACTTGTACAAGAAATTTCATCGCTAGATTTTCCCATAAGTGTGTTGCAAGACAAGAAAGTTCTATCGGATGAGAAAACACATTTTACTGGGCTTTTAAGTCTGTCGCTTATCAGCAATGATACTCTTTCGATGCTCTCAATGAATTTTGGAGTAGAAATTTTAACATCAAACTCAGAATTTTCGGGAATAGTAGCTTTGTAGTCTAAAAATTCTCCTTCAAGTAACCTTGAGACGATGAAGTAATTATTGACGTTGAAAATAATATGCCTCATACCGGCTGATATCTGGATGGTTTCTTGACTATCAAGAGTTGTTGGAGGTAGTAACCTTAGGACCTCTTTGAGAGTCTTTCCGGGAACTACGAATCTGAGTTCAGAATTCTCCTTGATTGGCTCTCTGCGTAAGGCCAAACGATAACCATCCACTGAAACAAGGGTTAATATCCCGTCTTTTATCTCGAATAGCGTCCCCATATGCACAGGTTTTGAGTCTCCTTCTGCAACTGCGAATATGGTCTGCTTGATCATGCTTTTTAGGGTGTTAATTGGAATTTCAAAATTCTGAGCGTCTGATATGCTCGGTAGTCCGGGAAATTCATTTGGGTCTATTCCAACAAGTTCAAAAGTGCTTTGACCTCCTCTGACGTACATAGTTAAATTTTCAGTGGATTCTATCTCCACTACATCCGACGGAAGCTTTTTAATTATCTCCGTGAAAAGGTGAGCATTAACCACAATTTGGCCTTCTTCCAAAATATGGGCATTAATTGACGTTTTTATTCCAAGTTCGGTGTTATAACCGCAGAACTGTGCGGTTTCACCCCTGCAAGTTATGAGTATACCCTCAAGAGCAGAAATAGTTGATCTTTGTGCCACAGATTTTTGAACATTGGAAAGAATTTCCGCTAAAAAAAGTTTTCCACAATGGAACTTCATAAAACCAGTCCTTTTTTTGATTTTTTATTTTCGTTTCGCCTATACAGTACAGTATATTACTGTAGTAGTAGTAGTAGGGGCTGTTGAAAAGTTGAAAACTGTCTGGAACCCGCATGGTTAAGCCGAGAGCTCGGGTAGGTGCTATGTTGAAAGTTTGTGGAGAAGTGTTGAAAGTTTTCAACAGTTTTTGAGTTTTCCACAATTGTGTTGAAAACTCAGTGTTGAAAGTTGAAAACTTGTTGAAAACTTTTTTTATATAAAAAACACATTTTTTTAACGGTCTCTGATGTTTTTTATAATATCTTCAACCATAGCTTTTGTGCGAGGATCCTTCGAAAGAGTCTTCTCAACTTGCTGTAAAGCATAAACTATCGTGGAGTGATCTCTACCCCCAAATTCGTCACCAATTGATGCTAAAGGTAGTTGAGTTATTTCCCTGACAATGTACATAGAAATTTGTCTTGCATTTGAAACAGAAGCGAGTCTTTTTGAAGAACGAATATCATCCGGGTCCACCCCAAAAGTACGTGCAACTTCGTTAATTATTTTTTCAACGGTTATCGGTGGTGGCTGATCGTTGTTCAGGATATCCGAAATAGCCGCTTGAGCTGTTTGAATCCCCATGGGCTCTCCGCCTAGCAGATGGTGGGCTTTTAGTTTTTTAACAGCACCCTCGAGCTGACGTATGTTGGTTTTTAGTTTTTTTGCAAGATGCTCACAAACTTCATTTGGAATTTTAATGTCTAGAAGCTCTGCTTTACGCTTTATGATTGCAATACGAGTTTCAAAATCCGGTGGTTGGATATCCGCAATCAAGCCCCATTCGAATCGAGTTCGCAGTCTGTCTTCGAGGGTCTGGATTTCCTTAGGCGGACGATCTGAAGTTAAAACTATCTGTTTTTTCGCCTCATAGAGAGAGTTAAACGTGTGAAAAAATTCTTCTTGGGTAGAATCTTTACCTGCTATGAACTGTATGTCATCTACCAGCAAGACATCTGCTTCGCGGTATTTTTGATGAAATTCATTCATGGTGTTATTTCTAATGGCGTCGATGAGTTGATTCGTGAAATCATCGCCCTTGATATACAAGCAGGTTTTATTCGAACTGTTACGTTTAACATCATTGGAAATTGCGTAAAGCAAATGAGTTTTTCCAAGACCGGAATTTCCGTAGATGAAAAGCGGGTTATATGCTCCGGCCGGATTGGCCGCCACGGCTAATGCTGCTGCATGTGCAAATTTATTTGAAGACCCGACTATGTAGGTGTCGAAAGTAAATTCGTAGTCCGAATCGATTGCAAGATTCTGGTCACTTTTTTTGTTTAAGTGCTTTAGTTCATCAGGTGTTGTAAAGCAGATATCAATTCCCGAACCAAAAATTTCGTGAAACGCACTTTTTAGCAGCACGATATAGCACTTGTTCAGGGTTTGTCTATGGAATTCATTAGGCGCCATCAACACGGCTTTGCCTTTTTCAAAATCGAGTTCAATGGGTTCGATTCTGTTAATCCAAGTCTTGTAAGCAACACCTGTGATTTTTGTTTTGCAGAAATCGCAAATTAGATCCCAAGCTTCATTAAATGAGTTCATAACGAGAGAAAACCTCCGAGTTTTAAGATAGTAAAAATGTCTGAAAAATTCTCCGACAACATACTAATTATACCACAATCTCTGGAAAAATTCAATAAAATAGCCCAAAATAAGGCCTCCAGAAAAATTAGTTGACAGCTCTTTTTTAATATTATATAATTCTCTAGTCGTATGTTTTGAAGTGATGTCAAAAGACATTTTTTAGTTATAAAATTTTAAAAATTTAATGGAGGAACTATTAATGCTAAGAACCTATCAGCCAAAAAAACTTCACAGAAAAAAAGAACACGGTTTCAGAAAGAGAATGTCCACTAGAAACGGGATAAAAGTTATTGCCCGTAGAAGAGCAAAGAGGAGAAAAAGACTAACTCATTAATCCTCAGTGGCGGAGATTTTAGCTTGGCGTTTGTGCTAGAGCAGATTTAAAATAATCAGTGCTACAGTGCTGAGTATCAATCCGCCCACAGTTAATTGCCGAGTGTTTAGTGAGGACAAAACTTTATGAAAAAAACTATTTCTCTTAGGCGTAATCAAGAATTTAGACGTGTTTATGCGAAAGGAAGATATTCTTCCACGGATTCTTTGGTTACATACGTTCTGAAAAACAGACTAAATTCTTTGCGTTTGGGGATTACTACCAGCAAGAAGATAGGTAATGCAGTGCAGCGTAACCGAGCAAGGAGAATAATTCGAGCTGCCTATGCGGGTTTTCAAAACAAACTCAGCAAAGGGCTGGATATTGTGTTTGTTGCACGCAAGAGGGCAGTCGAAATTAAGAGCCAGGATATCGCCAAGGACATGAGTTATGAGCTTGGTAAATTGGGGCTCCTGGGGTGAAGACTATTCTTTTAAAGCTTATCGAGTTTTACAGGAAAGTAATTTCGCCCATGAAGAAGCCTTGCTGTAGGTTTACGCCAACTTGCTCTGAGTATGCACTTATATCCATTGAGCGGTTTGGAGCTTTCAAGGGGACGCTATTGGGAATTCACCGAATCTTAAGGTGTAATCCGTTTTGCAAAGGTGGATATGACCCTGTGCCGGAACGTCGGAGATGAGTGGTTAGGGAGTTTTTTCTTTGCTTTCACCTGACTTATTGTTTTAGATAACTAGACAGTTATAAGGAGATTTTAAATTGGGATTTATATTCAATTTGCTAGGTAACATATCGGGATACATTTTGTGGTTTTTCTTTGATGCGGTCAGCAATTATGCGGTGGCTATAATTTTGTTTGCTGTCCTTATAAACTTGCTAATGCTCCCTTTGACTATCAAAAGGCAAAAGAGTATGGCGATGAGTGCAAGAGTTACGGCAAAACAAGCTGAAATCAGAAAAAGATACGAGAAGGATCCCAAAAAATGCAATGAAGAAATTGCAAAGCTTTATGAAAAAGAAGGCTTTAACCCTGCTGGGGGGTGTTTGCCTATGTTCTTGCCGCTGTTACTGCTCGGTGGAATTTATACTGCAATTACTAAACCTCTTCAAAACACTTTGCATATCGCAGCCGATAAAGTTGCGCAGGCAGTGGCTATCTTGCCGAGTATTCCGGAGCTTTCGGGTAAGATTTCTAAAGGATTCGAGCAGCTACAATTGGTTAGACATTTTGATGATATAAGTGATCACTTAAATATGTTTAGTCCGAGTGAATTAGCTGATATCAAAGAGTACAGCAATGGGTTTAATTTGTTTGGAATTAATTTGTTGAATCGTCCAAGTGGAGCTCATTTTTCAGAAATGCTTTGGCTTATCCCTGTTTTTTGTTTTATTCTTTCAGCGCTTGGGATGTACTTGAATCAGAAAGTTAGCGGAGCGCAAAATCAAATGGCGGGATGTGCTAAGTTTATACCTTACGTGGGTGTGTTGTTTACTACTTACATCTCGTATACTGTTCCCGGAGCAGTTGGATTTTATTGGATTGTGAATAGTGCCATTGGTCTAATTCAAAGTTTATTTTTAAATAAATACTGCAATATCCACACCATAAATGCTCAAGCAGAGGCTTCAAGACTAGCGCGTCTTGAGTTGGATGAGTCTTCTGTTAGGTGCATAAAGGATAAAAATTCTATTCGAGAAAACAGCGCGGTTAAGAATATTAAATAGGGTTGAAAATTTGAATGATTAAATAGCCCAAAAGGTGGAAGAAATGTTCTTCTGCCTTTAAACATAAATATCGATAATTTTTTGATTAAGGAGTGGTCTTTGAATAATGAGTACTATCGCGGCAATTGCTACTCCCCGCGGAATGGGAGGTATAGGAGTTGTTCGGATTTCGGGTAAGGAAGCTATAGAAATAGCGGATAAAGTTTTTATGCCGTTTGATGGAAATTCTCATCTTGCTGATTTGAAAGGATATACAGCGAAGTATGGTAGAATAGTTAGTGGAAATAAATTTATTGATGATGCAGTGGCGCTAGTGTTTAGAGCTCCGAGAAGCTATACTGGTGAGGATGTTGTTGAGATTTCTTGCCATGGAGGACTATATCTTACGAGAGAGGTTTTGAGAGAAGTTTTAAATAGCGGTGCAGTTCCTGCGGAGCCTGGTGAATTTACAAAACGTGCGTTTTTGAATGGCAAGATTGATTTATCTCAAGCTGAAGCGGTTATGGATTTAATTTCTGCAAAAAGTCGAAAAGCCAATCTTATTGCATATAGCCAGCGTGAGGGAAGTGCCAGTAAAAAGACCAATCTTATCAAAGATAAACTTTTGGATATTTCTGCTCAATTATCCGTTTGGGCAGACTACCCCGAAGAAGATATTCCACAGCTTGATTCTGAGTTGTTGAAAACTAATCTTGGAGTCATTGAAAATGAAATTTCAGAAATGATAAAAAATTACGATGTTTGTTCTGCTCTCAAAGAAGGCGTCAGAACGGTTATAATAGGCAAGCCGAATGTGGGTAAATCCACGTTTATGAATTTACTGACGGGATTTGAAAAATCCATAGTGACTGATGTTGCAGGGACGACCCGGGATGTTGTTGAGGAAACGGTTATGGTGGGAGATGTTCCGCTACTACTGTGCGATACTGCAGGTATTCGCGCTACGGATGACGTTGTTGAAAAAATAGGTGTTGGAAAAGCTAAAAGTTATGCTAAAACCGCTGACCTTATCATTGCAATTTTTGACAGTTCGGAAAAACTTACTCAAGAAGACGATGAGATTTTAAAGTTGTGTAAGCCTGAAAATAGCATAATTGTGTTTAATAAAACCGACTTAGATTGCAAAATAGAAAGTAGCAAATTTTCAGATTTTTCTGGAAGAATTGTTGAAATGTCAGCTGCGATGGGAGTTGGGGTTGAAAAATTCAAGCATATCACTGAAGAAGTTGTAGGTGTTACTGATTCCGAGGTTTTACAGGATTCCGTTGGAAGTGAGCGCCAACTGTTGATACTTAAAAAAGTGGATGAGATTATAAATAATGCGATTGAAGATTTAAAAAACAGCATAACATTGGATGCAGTTTCAGTATTAATTTATGATGCAGTTAGTTTGCTTATGCAGCTTACAGGCGAAAGTGTAACCGAAGAAGTAGTGAATAGAGTTTTTTCTAAATTTTGTGTGGGAAAATAAAATTATTTTATAGTGAGGTTTTTTATTAATGTTTAAAGTTAGATTTGGTTGGTTCGGAAGAGTTATGGCAAGTTGCTTAGTGGCGTTTAATCTTTTGAGTGGAGTTGGATTTTGTACTCATGATAATTGTACAGAAACAATTGCAAAATATAAAATTCACGATTTAAATGAAGTTTTGATGGATCAAGAATCGATTTATTGGGTGTGCCGCAATGTGTATAGTGCCTTTAGAGGGCTTTTGGCAGGAAATAACAAGTTTGTAAGTGTGCTGAAAGATATTGGAAATGGTAATATACAGCTTAGAGAAGCAGGGATTAAATTGCATGATCGAATGTATAAGGAGATTACAACGACGGTATATCCAATAAAAGAATCAAAACAACCAGAGGAATCAGGGGAATCAGAAGAATTGAAAGATCAGAAAAAAAAACCGCAAAAAAAACGTGAGTATTGTCTACTAGTAGTTACGAATGTTTGGAATATAAGAGAACGATTTTACTTTGAAAGCAAACTTTGTAAAGATGCCATAATTTTGATTAATAATTTTCACAGGGTGAATCCTAGGGGTTTTGGTGAAGAAATAAACCAATGCAGGGCTGTTTTTGATAGAAATATTAAAAAAATAGAAGCAATTAAAAATGCTAGTTTAGTTTTTGATCCAAGCTTTTTTCAGATAGTGGACAGAAGGTTGGAGCGTTTGAAAAGGTATTTTGATAGGGTTCACACTAATATAATCATCCCTACGAATCAGACTGAGAAACTTATGCAGCTAAAATAGGCGTACTATGTTAAAATTTACATAGTCGTCAATTTTATTTCATGAGAATATATTTTTTTAAGATAAAGGAAGGTTACTGATGAGCTATGATGAAACATACCAAGTTTTGGTTATAGGAGCGGGTCATGCTGGGATCGAAGCGGGCCTTGCTGCCGCTAGATTAGGTTGTAAAACCGCTATCTTTGCAATTAATTTAGATTCAGTTGGGAATTGTCCTTGCAATCCTTCGATAGGGGGAACTGCCAAAGGCCACTTAGTAAGAGAAATAGATGCACTTGGAGGTGAAATGGCCAAGACCGCTGATGAGTGTTTTTTGCAAAGCAGGATGCTTAATCTAGGAAAAGGTCCGGCAGTGCATTCCCTGAGAGTACAGATTGATAGAAATAAATATAAAGAGATTATGAAGCATAAAATTGAGCTTCAAGAAAATTTATTTTTAAAACAGTCTGAAATAGTATCCATCAGAAAGGATGAAAATTCGGATAGGTGGATATCAATTTCTCAAAACGGAATTAAATACATTTCAAATTGTGTAATTATTGCCACAGGAACATTTCTTAAGGGCAAAGTGTTCATAGGAGATGTTTCGTATGAGAGCGGTCCGGACGGGATTTTCCCCGCAAATTCTTTGAGTAACTCGCTGAAAAAGATGGGCGTTAAGCTAACTAGGTTCAAAACCGGAACTCCTGCAAGAGTTTTGAGAAGAAGTATAGATTTTTCTGAATTAGAACCACAGCCGGGAGATGAAAAAATCGTACCATTTTCGTATTCAACGGGAGAACTTTCAGAAAACAAAGTTCAGTGCTATATGTCTTGGACGAACGATAAAACTAAAAAAGTTATTCTTGATAATATCCACAGAGCACCGATGTACAGTGGAAAAATAGAAGGCGTTGGACCGAGGTATTGTCCTAGCATTGAAGATAAAATAGTTCGGTTTCCGGATAAACAACGTCATCAACTTTTTATTGAACCTTGCGGACTAAACACAGAAGAGATGTATTTGCAGGGGATGTCTACTTCTTTACCAGAAGAAGTACAAGTAGAGATGTATCGAACTATAAAAGGGCTTGAAAACGTGGAAATTATGAGACCTGCTTACGCTATAGAGTATGACGTTGTTGATCCAACCGAACTTTATAGTACTTTGGAATTCAAAAATCTTAGCGGTCTTTACGGAGCGGGGCAATTCAATGGTAGTTCGGGTTACGAGGAGGCGGCGGCTCAAGGTTTGATAGCTGGAATAAATACCGGGCTAAAAATAAAAGGTCGATCTCCGCTTATCTTGGACAGAGGTTCTTCATACATAGGGACTTTAATTGATGATTTGGTTACCAAAGGTGTGAGCGACCCATATCGCATGATGACTTCTCGTTCTGAATACAGATTAGTGCTTCGCCAAGATAATGCCGATGAACGTCTTATGCCGATTGGAAGAGACATAGGTTTAATTTCGGATTGTGAATGGGAAAAGTTTTGCAAACGAGTTAATTTAAAAAATTTAGAACTTGAGCGTGTTAAGAATACCGTGATTATGCCTTCGGAGGAATTAAACAAGATGATTGTTTCACGTGAAACATCGCCGATAAACAGTGCAGTTAAAATGATAGACCTGCTTAAAAGACCCCAAATTACGTATGAATGCTTAGCTCCGTTTGATTTATCCAGGGGAGATGTGCCTCAAGATGTTTTGAAAAAAGTGGAAGTTGAGATAAAATACGAAGGCTATATAAAACGTCAAAACAGACAAATAAACGAAATGCGTAGACTTGAAAAAAAATTACTCCCAACTAATTTTGACTATTCACAGATAAAAGGTATAAGGTTGGAAGCAGCTGAAAAATTAAATAAGATTCATCCTTTGAATATAGGACAAGCCTCTAGAATTTCGGGAGTTAGCCCGGCAGATATTTCTGTTATCTTGATATGGCTTTCAGCTAGACAGTCCGAAGAAAAGTTAAATAGTGAAACAAAAAATTGAAATGTTTCACGTGAAACATTTTGAAAAAGGGGAAACATTGAATGGATTTTTTAAAAAAACAACTCGAAGATTTTGGACTTGATATTAATTCCGAGAAACTTAGCAGATTTAAAATCTACATGGATTATCTTTTGGAATATAACTCTCATACTAACCTCACTTCGATAACTGACCCAAAAGATATTATGATAAAACATTTTTTGGATAGTATTGCTGTGAACAAATTTATAAAAATACCCTCACAAAGTAAAGTTATAGACGTTGGAACTGGTGCAGGATTTCCGGGAGTTCCACTTAAGATATACGATCCTTCACTTAATTTAACACTTATCGACGGCTTGAACAAAAGGATTGTGTTTCTAAAAAATTTGCTTGAAAAGCTCGAACTAGACGCTACTGTGATTCATGGTCGGGCTGAAGAGTATGGACTCAAGCCTGAATTTAGACAATCTTTTGATTTTATAGTATCGCGAGCGGTTGCACCACTTAGAGTTTTGTCGGAATACTGTCTGCCTTATTTGAAACGCGGTGGATTTTTTGTGGCATTAAAAGGGCGAGAAATTTCTGAGGAAGTGGAAGCGGCTAGGAATGCACTCAAAATTTTAGGTGGCGAGATAAGGGATTGTCTCTCTTTTGAGTTACCGTGCGAAATGGGTAAGAGAAATCTTTTGATTATTGAAAAAAAGACATCAACCCCCAAAGCTTATCCTCGAAAGAACTCTAAAATAGTTTCAGCTCCGCTGTGATACATGG
>CAKVBG010000009.1 GCA_934725345.1 uncultured Eubacteriales bacterium | reverse complement strand
CCTCTGAAGTCCCTAACTCTGGGGAGTGCAAGATTGAAGAGTCTGTCGATAAACTCATACATCTTCTCGCCTCTGAGAGTAACTTTAGCACCAATTTTCATTCCTTCACGAACTTTAAAGTTAGCAACGGATTTTCTAGCGGTACAAACAACTGGTTTCTGACCTGTAATTGCTGAAAGGTCTTCAAGGATAGAATTTATAACTTTTGAATTATCCCTTGCTTCACCAGCGCCAACGTTGATAACTATTTTCTCAAGTTTAGGTACTTGCATTACGTTTTTATAATTAAACTTACTTACAAGCTGCGGCACTACTTGTTCTTTATAAAAATCTTTTAACCTGGCCATTCTTCTCCTCCTTACAGCACTTCACCGCATTTTTTGCAGCTACGCTTTTTATTACCATCTTCCATGAATTTGTGAGCAACACGGGTTGGTTTTCCGCAATGTGAGCAAATTAGCTGAACTTTACAAGCATAAAGTGCTCCTTCGGTTTTAACAATACCGCCTTCTTGCCCAGCTCTTCTGGGTTTAACGTGCTTTGAAACGATATTAACGCCTTCAACGATTAGCTTACCTTCTTTTGGGCTAACCGCTACGACTTTGCCTTCTTTACCTTTATCTTTTCCACTTAAAACAACAACTTTGTCGCCAGTTTTCAAGTGAATTTTGCTACGGTGAAGCTTTTCTAAATTTTTATTATTCCTTTTGAACACAAACAAACACCTCCTATTAGAGAACTTCTGGAGCCAAACTTGATATCTTAAGATATCCTTTTTCACGCAATTCTCTGGATACAGGTCCGAAAATACGTGTACCTTTTGGCGTCTTGTCGTCCTTTATTATTACTGCTGAGTTTTCATCGAAGCATATATATGAACCGTCATTTCTTCTGGTCTTAGCTTTCGTTCTAACTACAACGGCTTTAACTACGTCACCTTTTTTAACAACGCCTCCGGGTGATGCTTTTTTAACAGAAGCAACTATAACATCACCGATTCTTGCGTAACGTCTGCGGGTTCCACCGAGCACTCTGAAACACATAACTTCTTTCGCACCAGTGTTATCAGCAACTTTTAAACGAGTTTGTGGCTGTATCATAGCGAACTATTCCTCCTAACCAACCATAATATTATTTCTCGACATTTTTATTCGAAATCAAAAACCTGATTTTCAAATACCGCATGCCAAATAGCGTTTAACGAGATAAAAACTATTTTGCCTTTTCAACTATACTCACGAGTCTCCAATTCTTTTCTTTTGACAAAGGCCGTGTTTCCATAATTTTCACGCGGTCACCAATATTGCACTCATTGGACTCATCATGAGCTTTGAAACGTTTCATGCGTTTTACAATCTTCTTATAAAGTGGATGTTTAACGCTATCCTCAACTGCTACAACAATAGTTTTATCCATTTTGTCACTAACGACTTTACCGATCTTAACTTTTCTCATATTTCTTTCGGCCAAAACAATTCATCCTCCTCTCGGTATGTTGAGTCAAAATTACTCTGCTACAACTGCACTGCTAAGTTGTTCGTTTAATTCTTTTTCTCTTATGAAAGTTTGTACTCTCGCGATATCTCTCTTAACTGTTCTTATCCTCATAGGATTTTCAAGTTGATTTATGGCGAGTTGAAATCTAAGATTGAAAAGTTCGGATTTAAGGTCTTTTAACTTTGCAGTTAAGTCTGCAACTGTTAATTTTTTGATTTCTGAATTTTTCATTAAACCTCACCATCCGTTTCTTGCTTTCTTATAAACTTACATTTTATAGGGAGCTTGTTAGCTGCTAAACGCATTGCTTCCTTTGCAGTTTGCTCAGGAACATCCCCTATTTCAAACATAATTCTGCCTGGTCTAACAACCGCTACCCAAAACTCTGGAGAACCTTTTCCCTTACCCATGCGGGTTTCAGCAGGTTTTTTAGTTACGGGTTTATCAGGGAATATTTTTATCCAAACTTTACCAACCCTTTTGCAGAACCTAGTCATTGCAATACGTGCGGCCTCAATCTGGTTGGAAGTTATCCATGCGGGTTCCAAAGCCTGAAGACCGAAATCGCCGTGAGAAACGTGACTTCCTCTGATTGCTTTACCTTTCATTCTGCCTCTATGGACTTTTCTATACTTAGTTCTTTTTGGCAACAGCACTGGCTCCGCCTCCTTTCACAGACCCCTTGCTTGCAGAATTTACAAGAATTTCTCCTTTATAAATCCAAACTTTTACTCCGATAATACCTCCGTAGGTTGTGGCTGCTTCTGCAAAACCATAGTCGATATCAGCACGGATTGTTTGCAAAGGAATCGTACCTTAGTGATAATGTTCTGTACGAGCAATTTCAGCTCCGCCTAAACGTCCTGAAACTTGAGTTTTAATTCCTTTTGCTCCAGCTTTCATGGAACGTCCCATAGCTTGTTTAAGAGCACGTCTGAAGGAAACTCTCTTTTCAAGTTGAGTTGCAATTGTTTCAGCAACTAGTTGAGCATTCATATCAGAATTTTTAATCTCAACAATATTTATGATAACTGGCTTATTAGTGATTTTTTGGCAATAAGCCTTAAGTTTATCAATTTCAACGCCACCCTTACCAATCACGACTCCGGGCTTAGCGCAATGAATGTGCAAACGAATTTTGTTGTTATCTCTTTCGATTTCGATTTTAGGGACTCCGGCTGGTTTAAGTCTCTTCAATAACAACTTACGAAGATTGTAGTCTTCAATCAAAGCATTTGCAAAATCTTTCTTTTTTACAAACCATCTCGAATCCCAATTTTTAATAACTCCAACACGAAATCCACAAGGATTTACTTTCTGTCCCATAGTCAACCTCCTTTTCTACTAATTTTTTTCCCTTAGGACTATAGTAATATGTGAGCTTCTTTTTTCTATTCTGTAAGCCCGGCCTTTAGACATTGGTCTGATTCTCTTAAGAATCGGCCCTGGGCACGCAAAACATTCAGATACATACAAACGAGTAACATCCATTTGATTGTTATTTACTGCATTTGCCACCGCAGACTTGAGTAACTTCTCAAGATATTCACACGCTGACTTAGGAACGTGTTTTAAGACGGCCATTGCATATTCCACAGGTTTGTTTCTAATTAAATCCAATACTATAGAAACTTTCCTTGGAGATATACGAGCAAATCTCAAATGTGCTTTTGCTTCCATATATTACAACTCCTTTCAACAGTTATTTCTTAGCCGTTGTTTTTGATCCAGCATGGCCTTTAAACGTTCTTGTGGGAGCAAATTCACCTAGTTTATGTCCTACCATATCTTCCGTCACATAAACTGGAATATGTTTGCGTCCATCATGAACCGCGAACGTATGTCCTACAAACTCTGGGAAAATGGTTGACGATCTGCTCCATGTTTTCAACACTTTTTTCTCACCAGTCTTATTGAGTTCATTAACTCTTTTAAGAAGAACCGGTTGTACAAAAGGTGCTTTTTTCAAACTTCTACTCACTTTATCAAACTCCTTTCCCTATTATTTGCCATTTCTGCGTTTAACAATATATTTATTTGAAGGATTCTTCTTAGAACGTGTCTTGTAACCAAGAGCCGGTTTACCCCAAGGTGTTGTAGGTCCGGGACGTCCGATAGGAGCTCTACCTTCACCGCCTCCGTGGGGGTGATCGCATGGGTTCATAACAGAACCACGAACAGTTGGTCTCCAACCCATATGGCGTTTACGTCCAGCTTTACCTATCTTCACGTTTTCGTGTTCGATATTACCAACTTGGCCAACCGTTGCCATACATTCAAGAGGAACGTTTCTAAGTTCACCTGAAGGTAATCTAAGAAGTGCCATTTTTCCTTCTTTAGCCATCAACTGAGCCATGATTCCTGCTGCTCTGGCAAGCTGTGCACCTTTTCCGGGATATAGCTCTACGTTATGAATAAACGTACCTACAGGAATGTTCATTAAGGGTAAAGCGTTACCTAAAATGATATCTGATTCTGAACCAGCACTTATTTTTTGTCCAACTTTAAGGCCTTGAGGAGCAATGATATATCTTTTTTCTCCGTCGGCATACTTAACAAGTGCAATGTTAGAGGATCTGTTAGGATCATACTCGAGGGTCATAACTTCACCCTGGGTACCTACTTTATTACGTTTAAAGTCAATAATACGATATTTTCTCTTGCTTCCACCGCCTCTATGTCTGACGGTTATTCTTCCATAGCTGTTACGTCCGGAAAATTTGTTCAAAGGACGAAGCAAGCTTTTTTCTGGTTTTACCTTCGAAAGTTCAGAATAGTCTATCACGGACATATTTCTTCTCGAAGGGGTTGTTGGTTTATAATTTTTTATTGCCAAAACTTTTTCACTCTCCTTAAAAATTTAGCTTTGCGGAAGCTGACTCTTCCCTAATCTGCTTAACCTTCTAGCCAAACAACTGTGATAAACAGGGACTATACTATTCCTTCAAAGAATTCAATGGCTTTGCTGTTTGGTTTCAATGTTACATAGGCTTTTTTCCAGGAAGAAGTATATCCATGAAATTTACCTTTGCGTTTCATTTTTCCGCGAACATTTAAAGTATTTACTTTCAAAACCTCTACTTTAAATATCTCTTCAACTGCTTTTGCAATTGCTAATTTTCCAGCATCCTTTGCCACTTTAAAGGTGTATTTTTTGTCAGGCATTCCACCCATTGTCTTTTCGGTTATGATGGGTTTTATTATAATGTCGTGTGCCAACATTACGCATACACCTCCTCGATTTTACTGATTGCGTCTTTAACGATTACCAACTTTTTAGCATTGATAATATCGTAAGTATTCAAGCCTCCAACTTGAGAGGTCTTCGCACCCGGAATATTGCGTGTGGAGCGAATGATTTTTACATCCATATTTGGAAGTATTATAAGAGGCTTCTTAGTTGCATCGATTGCACCAAGCATTTCAACTATTGCTTTAGTTTTGTACTCTTCTAAGGAGATAGAATCCAAAACAACAATATTGCTTTCAATAAATTTACTTGACAATGCAGATTTAAGTGCAAGACGTCTAACTTTTTTGTTAATCACGTAGCTGTAGTCACGTGGCTTTGGTGCAAACACTATACCACCGTGTCTCCATTGAGGAGCTCTGATAGAACCCTGACGTGCGTGGCCTGTGCCTTTTTGGCGCCATGGTTTCTTTCCACCACCTGAAACTTCAGCACGAGTCAAAGCGCTTTGTGTGCCTTGACGTTTGTTAGCAAGATGATTAACAACTGCCTCATGCATAACTGCGTCGTTTGGTTTGATTCCAAAAATAGAATCCGGTAAAGCTACTGTTCCTACTTCTTTACCTTTCATATCAAGCACTGCTATATTAGGCATTAAAATTCCTCCTTCCTTATGCTTTAACACTATTGCAAACTAAGACTATGCCGCCCTTAGGTCCTGGCACTGCACCTTTTATTGCAATTAGATTATTTTCAACATCTACTTTAACCACTGTTAAGTTTTGTACGGTAACTCTTTCAGCTCCGAGGTGACCTGCCATCTTCTTACCTTTAAATACTCTTGAAGGGTCAGAACAAGCTCCGATGGAACCACCTTTTCTAACTACCGGTCCGGAACCATGAGTTTCTTTTAGTCTCCTAAAGTTCCAGCGTTTGATAACACCGGCCCAGCCTTTACCTTTGCTGGTTCCTACAACATCAATTTTATCTCCAGCTGCAAAAACATCAGCTTTGATAAGATCTCCAACGTTGTAAGCGTTTGTATCTTCCAGACGGAATTCTCTGAGTGTACGTTTTGGCGCTACGTTAGCTTTGTCAAAGTGACCTTTCATCGGCTTATTGACTTGCTTAGGTCTTAAATCTCCAAATCCCACCTGAATTGCATTGTAACCATCAACTTCAACAGTCTTCTTTTGAGAAACAATACAAGGACCAGCTTCGATAACAGTAACCGGTACAACTTTGCCTTGTTCATCAAATATTTGAGTCATGCCTACTTTTTTACCTATAATTGCTTTTTTCATTTTCTTCCTCCTATTTAGGTTATTGGTTGGCACTCTCGCACCAACATGACCCCAATCGCAAGCTTATAAAATTAAAGCTTAATTTCAATTTCAACACCTGCGGGGAGTTCAAGATTCATTAAAGAATCAACAGTTTTGTTTGAGGGTTTCAAGATATCAATGAGTCTCTTATGAGTTCTCATTTCAAATTGTTCACGACTATCTTTGTTTATGTGAACGGAACGTAGAATGGTTATAACTTGTTTTTCGGTTGGTAATGGTACTGGACCCGAAATTTTGCAGCCCGTTCTAGAAGCCGTCTGAACTAGCTTTTGTGCCGCTTGGTCAACTAAACGAGAATCGTAACCTTTAATCCTAACCCTCATCTTTTCCTTCGCCGACATTAAATCGCCTCCTTAATAAAAAGTAGTGAGTCTGCTCTGGAGCATCAACTCATCCGGGTGTTTCTAATTTTGCGCAAATAAAAACGGATAAACAACTACGTTTAACCCGAAAAACACAAAAGCACTGAATTTTTTAAATAAAAACCCAAAAAACTTTCGCCCGGTTTAAAATCGGACATACTCCACGGAAATAACCAACTCTGAGTTGCAACCTCCCGCTTCAACGCACATCGTAGCAGCCACACCGCTTTATTTTACCATAGTATTTTCAAAAAATCAATAATTATTTTTTATTTTATTACTATTATCCTGCTGTTCGTCCATTTCATATATAAATTTCTTCAAATCTGCCCTTGCTTTCTGCATATTGTTTATAACCAGTACCATTTTTTGACCATACGTTTCATCCCTAACATTTCCATCAGCGGGAATTCTATACTCTTCGATTGGATAATTTAAATATGTCATACAACGTGTCGCCAGACGAGTAATTTCAGCGGTCTTAAAGTTGGTAGTTACTAAAGGCGCTAAGTTAGATATCATTTCTGTTACCTTTCCAACTCCAGCATTTTTTAATGCCTCTACCGCCGCCTTTAGAACTTGACGCTGCCTGCTTGTACGGTCGTAGTCTGAGCCAATGCTATCCCTGTTTCGAGAATGGTGCAGTGCTTGTACACCGCTTAAATGGTTAATTCCCGGACCTTTTAAAGCAGGTTTGATTCCTGAATTACTATTGATATACTTGCATTCCTTTGCTGTGAGCTCTATATCTATTCCACCTAAAGCATCTATTATTTTAGAAAATCCTTCAAAATCCACACAAGCAAATCTATCTATTAAAATCCCAAAATTGTTCTGAATTGTTTCAATAGTCAACTTTGGACCACCATAAGCAAATGCAGCATTTAATCTATCTTTTCCATGACCAGGAATTTCTATCCAAGTATCCCTCATCAATGAAGTTATTTTTATTTTTTTAGTCCTAATGTTGAGTGAAAGTATCAGCAGAGAGTCGCTGCGTCCTTGATCTCCCACAGACATCGAATCGCTTCCTATAAGCAAAACGTTCAACACTTTACTATCATTGAATAGGCCATCAACATTTGAAAATTCTTCTGTTGAACTCACATTATTTGTGTCTGTGTAGATTTCTTCGTAGTTGAAAGAATTAAGAGTGTTATAAGCATAAATCATCATTCCACCAACGAGTCCGATAATCAAAAAGAACGTGAATACAAATACTCTCAAAATTGGAACCTTTTTTCTTCTTTTCTTTCTTTTGAAGTCCGAAGAATACACATCTACATATTGAACATTTTCTCTGCTCTTTTTAGGAATTTCAACTTCTCTATCTGATAACTCATTTCCAAAGGCATACTTCTTAGAATGCACAGGGTAATTTTTTTTAAATTTATTCATTTGTTCTCCCACTAAAGTTACTTTTATAATCACTTTAATTCTAAACTCTAATTTCAGATTTTTCAAGAAAATTTTGATACACAATTATTTGGAAATATAAAGTGCAATCGCAGTACGGTTTGGTAACTTGAGGATTGTCCCAGCGGTGAGCTTTTCATCTGTTCCAATTCCGTTGAAAGATGCTATAGCGGTTATATACTTGGAGTCTTTATAGTAATTGCTGCAAATCGAAGCTATAGTGTCACCGTACTGAACTATATAATCTTCATAATCAATATCTAAGCCTTCGCTTAAAACAATGTCCAAGTTGGACTCGCTTCCAGTTTGATTGTCCACGTTTTCAGTTGAAACAGTTTTATCCGAGTCGTCTTCGACATCGCCGGTGTATGAAATTTCTCCAATAGTTACAGCCGTCGGGGCAGTTCCGGACCTTTGACCTTCAGTTAGTTTAGAATATAAAAGGTAAACACCCCCTGATAGAAGTAAGAAGTATATTCCTGCTTTTGCAACCTGTTTTATAAACGATTTATGGACTCCTAACTGGTGCTTGAAATATCCCCACCAAGAGCTCGTCTTACATATCTTTTCGGCTTTTTTTAAATCAATTACCATTTCCGGTATAGAACGGTAAACCCTGCGCTTACATTTATCAATCACGATATGAAGACTTTTATTAAACTTTGCATCCGCTTCGGGCTTGAGAAGAATATAAATTATATTGCTGATATTTTTAGCTATTAGATCTTCGGCATCCTCAGATTTATATTTTACAATATTCTTCAAATTATAAATCAAATGTATATTTTTTTCTTCATCTACTCTGAGATTTTCGGGTTCGGTCAAACATCCTCGGATAACTGCTGGGAAATTTTTGATTTTATCTATCCTTATTAGAATGTCCTCCAAGAAGGTGCATCTATCATCAAATGAGAAGGCGTTAAAACCGAACCTAAATTTTCGAGATATATCCTCCGTTTCTACGTACTTAAATACACTATAGAACTTATCATTCTCTACGAAAAAATCAACAAACTCCTTTGGCCTTTGAGGGGAGTCGTAAATTGAGAAAAGTTCTTTGAATGTTTCGAGTTCTTCTTTTTTGTACTCAAACTCGTTTATGACATAAAGATTATCTAGATTATTCTCTCCTTTGTATCCGATGAGTACGCTAACTTCAGGACTTTCAAAAATATTTGCAATTACCACATAGTCACAACGTTTGTTTATTTCTGCCATCTACCGCTCACACCTTTTAATAAAATAAATACATAAAACCGCCTTAGATACTTGACTTAATTATTCTATGATAATATACTATATTACGCAAGTCAATTATCAAATTAATAATATAATTTATATAAAATATTTAATAATGCCATATGTTTATGTAACTTTAGGGTAAGCGCAAAAATAAAAATTAAATTTTACTGTGAGGAGATTGTATGAAAAAAGATTCTGCAAAAGTCAAGAAGTCAGGAAAAGGTATCTTAAATAGTTTGAGTAAATTTCAACAAAGTATTCTTGGTACACCTCTCCCCCGAATTTTCATGGTAATAGGACTACTGCTCTTTGCGTTTATAGTTCAGTATTTTGTAAATAGACCGGATTTTGGAACTTTTCTTAGTTCCGATATGGATCCCTCTAGCAATGTTTATATCCTCAGCGTGGATGAAAACAAAGGAAACTATAAAGTTACCAAAGTACTACCTAACGGCGCCACTAAATTTCAAGTAGATATGGAAAAATCAACTGATGAAAATGAATACGTTTATCGTAATCTCGAAGCCGACTCCAAAGGAAACTTTTATGTTGTACAACAGAAAAAAGACTTGAAGGCCGTTGTTGCAGACAAAACGCTTTATCCAACACTGAGTGAAGCGGTTCTCATGTACGATAATAATGGTAATTTTATTAAAAAAATAGCTGCTATGGATTATTCCAATGATGCCAATCCTCCAACGCAGCCGTATATCCGCAAACTTCAGTTTGTAGACCAAAGCCTAACTATAATTGCGTGTGAAAACAATCATTATGATATAATCACGGCAAATCCATTAGTAAAAGAAAGTCCACGTAAAATAAAATCATTCGATATTTCTCCATCTGCTGCTTCTACTAGCCAAAGTTATGAATGGGTAAGCGACATGGCAGTATTATCGAGCGGAAGAATTTTCTACTCAACCTTAAACGGTGAACTTTTTGCCACCAACAACCAAGGAGAATTTGAAAATTGTTCAAATATGATGCCTCAAAATCCTTTTGTAGTTGTTGGAATGCAGGTGGACTCTCAAGATAATCTATACTTCAGTGATTGCGTTAACGGAAAATTTTTTAAATTAAATACCCACAGCAGTATCCTGCAGACTCTCTATAGCTTAGATAGTAATCTTTCAGAAAAATTAAATGTTAAAATGCAGGACGTCCGAACTATAAAATTAGTAAACGACCAAAACTTCTACGCAGCATCTAAATCTTTTACAAAACCTTTCCACGTGGAATTTGGAGCTGATAACGTTCTAGTAGGAGATCTCAGAGGAGCTTTGTTCCCTTGGGGATACCTAATAATGCTAAGCGTAATTTTAGTGATATTGGGGATATTCTATGCGGTAAAACATATTGCAAATCTTGAAATAAAACGTTTGCCTTTAGCAGTAAAAATGATTGCTCTATTCACACCGTTTTTCGTGATATCCATGGGAGTTCTTATTTGGTTCAATACCTACGACGGTGTTACTGAGTATATGAGTTTACTTCGCAGCGAGCAAGAAAGAGGTGCCAAGATAGCCTCAGATATTATTAGCGGAAGTGATTTTACAAAACTTAACCATGTATCAGGTTACATGAGCTCGGATTACATCAATCTTAAGAATTCTCTAAAGAAGGGATACGAAGAGGTTTCTTTGAAAGTTGGAGACCGCAGCGATTATATCGTCACTTATGTTGAGAATTATGACAAGCTCTACACAACAATAAACACACGCTACAGTTCTAATTCCAATTCATATGATAGCTTAAAGTACACCAATCCAGATATGATTTCCTCAGCTTACTGTCTTGTAGACTACGTTTTAGAACAAGATGAGAGAGAAGCCATATATGACGTCTGGAAACGGTTCTCTGAAAAAACCAACGCTCCTGAGTATATACACGTTAAATTCCGAGATGTTTATGGAGATATTTCAGCGGCATTTGTCCCCATAAAAGACACTAATGGTAGAGTGGTCGGGTTGGTTGGAAACTTCTTGGATGAAGGAATTCATAGTAATCGTGAATTTTGGCAAATTTTCACCCATGCATCAGCTTTAGTAATTATAATTACGATACTAATAATTGCATTGATGTGTCTCATAGTAAAATGGGCACTCAGACCACTTAAGAAAATTGAATCCGCAATCGATACAATGAGCAAAGGCCAATGGAATACTAGAATTGTGGTTAAAACCAAAGACGAACTCGCTGATATTGCACAGGCATTTAATTTGATGTCTGAGAAAATCGACCGCTATACTTCAAATCTTATCCGTCTTAATAAGGAATATATTAGATACGTTCCAACTGAAATTTTTAAGCTCATGGACAAAGAAAAAATTACTCAAGTGGAACTTCATGACAATAAGCTTGTAAATATAAATGTGGTGTATATAAGCTTTAACGTTTCGTGCAAGGGTTGTTTTGACTTCAACGATGAAGAAGAAGTATTCAGTTGCCTAAATTCAACTTACGAAAATATCTTTAAAGTAGTTGAAAAGAATAACGGTGTTGTACAATCTTTCGACGGTCTAAATGCAATTATTTTGTTCCCCGTGAGTGCATTGGATGCTCTAAACGCCTCAATCCAGTTCAGAGAAATAAATATAGATAAAAACATAAAAGAAAGAATGAATATCACTCTTGGAGCCGGAGATGTTTTAATAGGAGTTTCGGGTAATGAAGATAGAAGAGGCGTAATTGTTGTTTCTGATGAAATAATGCAAATGTTCAATATAGATAGCCGTTTGGCGATGCTTGGTATAAATCATGTGGCAACACAAAATGTTATTCGGCAAATGTCTGAAAGCAGCACATTCAGCTACAGATTCATCGGAAGGGCAAGTAATCCAACAGATTCAAGCTATACAGAAATATACCAACTTCTTGATGGCATAGATAAATACAAACGAGATTTATACTTATCCACAAAAGATACATTTGAAAAAGGCATAAAAACTTACCTAAACGGCAAATTTAAAGAAGCACGTAAAATTTTCACAGATGTCCTAAGGGTAAACGAAAAGGACACCGTAAGTATCAGATATCTAATGCTTTGCGAAGAGCATATAAATAAACTCGAAAAATATTCTACTATAGAAAGTAATTTCAAAGGGTCTCTCATATAGGTATATTCAAGATAAATAAAGGTAGGATGATAAAGGATGTCATTTTTCAAAGGTTTAATTTCTAGAATTTCGGTCACTTTGCAGTCTCAAATTGCAATTTTGAGTAATTTCTTCATTCAATTCAAAAACATTGGCACTCGAGCTACCCAATTAATACAAAGAAAAGCACAGCATGTTTTTCAAGCATTCCTCCGAGAACCCCAAAAAAAAGAAGACTATCTAAAGATATTCGGGATATATTTTTCAAAGCAATTTGTTTGCACAAGTTTAACAATACTAGGAGTGTTAGTATACTTTGTGGTGTTTTTCGCCATACCCTGGGCCGAAGGAAAAGTATGGGCTGCAAACCTTAATGTTGATACCTCAAAATATTCGTCTTTTACAGGCAGAGCAAAAGTTCATGACCAAACCGGTGTGTTAGTATTTGAAGGAGCTTTGAAAAACGGTCTACCCGAAGGTGAGGGTACTCAATATGATTCAAAAGGAAATATAATCTATAAAGGGAATTTCTCAGGAGGAAAATACTCTGGAGAAGGCGAACTGTATAATAGTGACAAAGTTTTGATTTACAGCGGTGCATTTGAAAATAATAAATATCAGGGCAACGGAAAACTATACAATAACATCGGCAAAGTTATCTATGTGGGAGATTTTGCAGTTGGACTACGCTCAGGAAAAGGCATTGAGTACGACCCAGATACTGTTCTGAAAAAGTATTATGGAGAATATTCTAATGACGTCCCCAATGGCAATGGTGTTAAGTACGAAGATGACGGTATCAATATTCTGTATGAAGGTGGATTCAAGGACGGAAACTACGGTGGAGAAGGTAAACTTTATTCCCATAACGCTTTGCAGTACTCCGGAAATTTTGAAAATGGAATTTATAGCGGTATCGGAAACCTATACAACACCGATACAGGCGCATTAATCTACTCAGGTGAGTTCAAAGACGGTCTTTACGACGGCGCTGGCACACTCTACGACCCATCAACAGAAGTAATGATATATTCCGGCGATTTTTCAAAAGGTAAAAGACAAGGTTCAGGAAAATCTTATGATAAACTTGGTTCTCAACTATTCGACGGAAACTTTAGAGGAGATAGTATAGATTACATCGCCTATCTTGGAAAATCCCCTGATGACGTAACCAAAGAGTTTGGTCAAGAAACTTACAAAACTGAAGTTTCAGGTAAAATGATAATAACATACCTAAATTTGGATGCTTCTATCGTATTTAAAATAGATGAAGAAAAAGGCGAGTACACGTGTGAAAAAATCATTTTAGGTATCAAAGAAGAATTTATGGGGCTTGGTGCAAAGAGCACAGCTGTGGAAAGAAGAAACGTTATGGGCGACCCAGTCTCATCTATAAACTACACTTGCCCCGATTATTACAAAACTGTTTTCTCTAATTTGGGAATAAACATTAACAATATAAAATCCATCCCATGCGATAAGTACGTTATGGACAATTATTTCGTAAGATTCTACTTCAACGAAGGAAGAACTGAACTCAAGTGCATTGAGATATGTTCTATGTAGATTAGGGTTACGTAATTTTTAAAAAACGGTTGACTTATCACTTGAAAAAGAATATAATTTGTAGTAAAGGAGGAATTGCCTTGAAAGATGACGTAATTTTGGAAACTTTAGAAGAAATCTTAGATGACTCAGAGTTAACTAAAAAACTGATGGAACTTAAAGATATATCTTCTGTTTACAAATTTCTTCATAGTTTGAACAGTTCTGTGACACCTGAAAATTTAGAAAAATGGATGGAAACGAATATGATTAATAATACTAATTTTAACTTAAATAAGCTCAGTAGTGAAGATTTAGAATGCGTTGCCGGAGGAGTAAACAACACTGCTGCAAAAGCAACTTTACTCTCTGCTATGATGGTATTAGGAAATTCCGGCTTTTTGTCCAATAACACTTCTAATGCAGCATATCAAACCAATGATAGCCACTACAGAGAAGTTCAAAAAAATAAGAGTAAAATTGAAATTTTAAAGGAGTTTGTTCTACCAACACTTCCCGTAATGATTCCGGCTGGAATTGCTATAGGAGCGACGGGAGCTTATCTTATCCACCAAAAATATAAGAAAAACAATACTAATGAGAACAGACCTGATAACCCTTCTAATATAACTTCTAAAAACAAAAATGATAGAAAAGTTAATAACGCTGTAGATGCACCGTTTGTTGGGCTTCAAAATTCCGGAAACACTTGCTTTGCAAATGCTTATCTGCAACTCCTAGATAGCATACATGGTTCATTTGCTGGGGACGTTGAGTCTATACTAGATGGAAACGGTGGATCAGATGATTTAGCAAGGCGCCTTAATGCTTCTATTAATTTTATAGACGAAAAACTGAATGCAGCTAAATACAGCATAAAGGCTGATAATGATTTCCGAGGAATTTATAATATACTCACGACCTTCCAAGGCCAATGGAATCTGGCATGGTACACCTTGCTATTGGGCTGCTCATTTAGTGCAAATACTAAAAACAATATTTTAAACAATTTTTTTTACCTAAATAAACCATTGGATTGTACCTGGACTGGGTTTGCACAAAATTTCAAAACAATTTTCTTAGACAACGAAAATTATTACGACAGTTTGAAAGACCATGGATGTAGTCAAGAAAATGTAGATTTAATAAAAATTCATGCAAGAAATCTTGAGCCTAAATTGAACAGATTATGCATTTTACATGAGTTAGGTGAGAATTTAAAAAATCAAAGAGAAAGTTTAGCCAATGATGTTATCAACAATAACAATTGGCATGAAAGAGCACAGCAGCTTCTAAATATATTTAGCAGAATGCATCAAAATCAGAAATCTGGTTCCATTGATGTCAGTGATTTTACAAGAAATCTACAACGAGAAGCATGTACCCAGGAAGACCCAACAGAGGCATTTAACAACTACCTTAACTTACAAACCATGTTGCCCTATTTTATACAGGGTATTAGCGAAGAAACCGCAAATAATTGGTGTGATTCTCTCCCTAAACATAGTAGCTTGCTTGGAAAAGGATTCCTTGTTTCTCTCAATAAGAATTTAACTAAGGACCCTAACGCTAAGGATGTTGCACCTAATCTACCAGAGGAAATCACCTCTGAAGATGGTGAAAAGTATAGATTGAAAGGTATTGTATGCCATCAAGGAGATACTATCTATGGAGGGCACTACATTGCCTACCGCTGGGATGAAAATTCAAGTCCGTGGTGGAAATGCAACGACAGTTCTGTAACTCAAGAGCATGGAAATATCTTAGAAGATAGTACCGTTAGAAAAACTGCTTATGTATTAGCATATGAAAAGGTAAACAATTAGCTAAAAATCCCCCGGTTTAAAGCCGGGGGTTCTTAATTTTTATAAAACTGTTAAACTAATAGTTCTTATTTATAAGATAAACCTAGGCCAAAATAAACTTTGAAAAATGCTTTTTTGCATATTTTCCAATTTCAGAATCTTCATCAGCAGAAATGAGTATCGTCTGCGGACAGGATGCAAAAACATTTTTGCCAAGGGAAGTTTTGCTGGAAAGGAATGTAACTTTTCTTAGAGATTCACATTTCATAAATGCCAAACTGCCCACTTTACTAACTTGATTCCCTATTGTGAGCTCTTTCAAAGATTTACACTCCGTAAAAGCACACGAGCCTATTTTAGAAAATCCCGCTTTAACATCAACGTTCGTCAAATTTTCACATTTGTAAAACGCAGCATCCTCAAGCTTGAGCGGCTTATTTCCTCCACCGCAGACTTTTTCAATATTTTTACATCCTGCAAAAGCATATCCTGAGATAACTTCAACCGTCTCGGGAAGTGATATTTCACCTTTTTTATTCGCTGGACACATCTTAACAACCTTTTGGTTTTTGTCATACAAAATGCCGTCTTTACTGCTAAACTTCTGATTTGCAGCATTAACAGTAATCTCTTCTAATCCGCTGCACCCTTCAAAGGCAAATTCTTCAATTTCTTTAATCCCCGCACCCAACCGAATGCTACTGCAGCTCTTGCAATCTCCAAAGGCTAGACGACCAATCTTTTTTACATTATCTGGAATTTCAACTTCCTTAAGAGACGTACATCCGAAAAACACGTATTCACTCACTGCCTCAAGGCTTTCAGGTAATACCACTTTTTCGATATTATCCCTATCAAGAAAAACTCCAAATGCAATTTTTTTAACGCCTTCTGGAATAACTACTTCTTTACCATCTCCCTTGTAACCAAGAAGTTCACCTTCTTCGCTTATCATGAACTCGGAAGAATCAAAGTTTTCGATTAGTTTTTGACTTTTATCAGACTCACAAATTTTAGCTGATGCCATCTCAAAACCATTTATACTAAATATTCCACAACTTAAACTCATTATTGCCATCATCTTGGCAGCCTTTTTTGTTTGAAACATTGTCCTATCCCTCCGACTATTTTCCAAATTTTGTACATACGTCATACTGGATATTATAACAACTATCACATATAAGTCAATGTTATTTTATTTATTTTTCTTAAAACTGTCTTTTAAACCCACGCTTTTATTAAATACCAAATTCTCAGTGCTAAAATGCTTAGAATCGGGAGTGAAGTAACCTATTCTCATAAACTGATAAGAATCTCCAATTTTGGCATTTTGAATTTCGGATTCTGCAATACAGTCACTTAGTTGATGTAAAGATTCTTTATTTATACAACTTAAAAAATCATTTTCGCTTTCAGGACTTTCCAAAGTAAATAAGTTATCATAAATATTCACGCTAATTTTTTTACCGGACTGCGCATCCACCCATTGGATAGTACCCTTAACCTTTCGTCCATCCGCTGGATTTCCACCGCGAGAGTTTTCGTCATATTCAGCGTATACCTCTACTATTTCACCATTCTCATCTTTTTTGAAACCCGTACACTTCACAACATACGCCGATTTAAGTCGAACTTCATTTCCAGGGAAAAGTCGGAAATATCCCTTAGTGGGCTCTTGCATAAAATCGTCCCGCTCTATATACGTCTCTCGTGAGAACCTAACTTCCCTCTTGCCCATTGTTTCGTCATTTGGATTATTTTCAATTTCAAAAAATTCTTCTTTGTTTTCAGGATAGTTCGTAATTACTAGCTTCAAAGGATTTAAAACCGCCATTACCCTCTTAGCCTTTAAGTTCAAATCTTCACGCAAACAGTGTTCAAGAAAAGAGTATTCAACCGTACTTATTACCTTTGATACTCCAATTCTTTCACAAAAATTACGTATCGAAGCAGGTGTATACCCACGCCTGCGAAGCCCCCCAATAGTAGGAAGCCGAGGGTCATCCCAACCATCAACAAAACCTTCTTCAACAAGCTGTCTGAGTTTTCGTTTGCTCATTACAGTATTATTGATATTAAGCCTTGCAAACTCAATTTGGCGAGGTTTAGAGTCGATTTCCATATTGTTAACTACCCAGTCATATAAAGGACGATGGTCCTCAAATTCCAAAGAACACAGTGAATGTGTTATCCCTTCAAGGGCGTCTTCAATTGGATGAGCGTAGTCATACATCGGATATATACACCAATCAGTTCCTGTGCGATGATGTTTGGCTCTATTTATTCTGTATATCACAGGGTCTCTCATATTGAAATTACCGGAACTCAAGTCTATTTTGGCTCTCAAAGTCATAGCACCATCAGGTAAATCACCGTTTTTCATCTTTAAAAACAGCTCTTTGCTTTCTTCTATGGGGCGGTCTCTATAAGGGCTCACAGCCGGATGAGAAGCGTCGCCCCTGTTCAATTTTACCTGTTCAGGCGTCAGTTCACATACGTACGCCAAACCTTTATCTATAAGCTTACAAGCGTTTTCAAACATCTCTTGAAAATAGTCCGAAGCGTAGTAAAACCTATCTTGCCAATCAAAGCCTAGCCATTTGACATCTCGTTTGATTGAGTCCACGTACTGTACGTCTTCTTTGGAAGGGTTGGTGTCATCCATCCTTAAATTACAAACTCCACCAAATTTTGCTGCCGCACCAAAATCAATGCATATTGCTTTAGCATGACCGATATGCAAATATCCATTAGGTTCGGGCGGAAAACGTGTGTGGACGGTTTTTCCTGCAAATCTACCAGTTGGAGAAATATCTTTCTTTATGGCTTCATATATAAAATTGCTGGTTTCCTCTCCATTAGTATTCTCTGCCAATAATTTTTCCATTTAATCATCCTTTCAATAATCACTCAGCTTTTAGTTTATCCAAAGCCAACTGAATTCTTTCGCTTGATTCTTTTTTACCCAAAATTTCTAAAATTTCAATTGCTCCTCCAGGTGTGACGTTCTTTCCAGATAAAGCTATCCTCACCGGCCACATAACAGTCGAACACTTAAGCTCCATTTCATGAGAAATGTTCATAAGCGCGTCGTGAAGGCTATCGTACGTCCAAGTTGAAATAGTAGAAATTTTATCCAACACTAAATTTAAAACCGATATTGAACTTTCTTTTGTGCTTTTACTTTTTTTATTCTCAAATAAACCTACCTCATATTCGCGGACATCCTCGAAAAAACTTATCATTTCTGGAATTTCATCAAAATGGGATATTCTGCTTTGTAATAGTTCACCTATCTTACTAACGTTGATTACCTCCTTATGTATTACCTCTTTTATATATGGCATTGCCATCTCACAAAATTCCTTCGGAGATTTCATTCTTATATATTCAGTGTTAAACCAATCTAATTTTTTATAGTCAAAGATTGATGGAGATTTACTAATTCTATTGATAGAAAATTGCTCTTCTAGTTCCTCAAGAGAAAATATCTCTCTATTACTCTCCGGGCACCATCCCAAAAACGCTATGTAATTTATAATAGCCTCCGGTAGATATCCTTTTTTTGTTAAGTCTTCAAAACTTACCGCTCCATGACGTTTAGAAAGCTTCGAAACACTGCCATCGGGGTTTTGACCCATAATCAAGGGTAAATGAATATATTTAGGTATCTCCCATCCAAAGGCTTCATAAAGTAAGTTATACTTCGGTGTGGACGATAAATATTCGCTTCCCCTTACAACATGGGTTATTTTCATTTCGTGGTCATCAATTACATTAGCAAAATTATAAGTTGGATATCCATCACTTTTTATTAGTATTTGGTCTTCAAGTTCTTTATTCTCAATTTCAACTTTTCCGAAAACCATATCCTCAAAAACAGTAGACCCCTCTAAAGGCATCCTCTGACGGATAACATAAGGTTTACCTTCTGCTAAAAGCTTGGCAGAGTCTGTGCGGTCACGGCACTTGTCCTTATGGCCTGAAACAAGAGTTTCTTCTTCAGTCTTTTCACAAAAACAATAATAAGCTTTTCCCATCTCGACTAAAGATTTTGCGTATTTAAGATAGATATCTTTTCTTTCACTTTGCCTATAAGGGCCGTAATTTCCACCGAGCTCGGGGCTTTCATCAGCTTTTATTCCCACAGAATCTAAAGTATTATAGATAACTTGCTCTGCGTCAGTAACAAGCCTTTCTCTATCAGTATCTTCTATTCTTATTATAAAATCTCCACCTTGAGATTTCGATATTAAATACTCATATAGAGCGGTCCTGAGATTACCTATATGCATATAACCTGTTGGACTGGGTGCAAAACGTGTTCTAACTTGAATTTTCATAAATTTCCCTCCAAGGCTTTATCAATTAATTTGTTTCTTACGTATTCCTCTAAACATAATCCACTTTCTTTAATCAGTGGCGCCACCTCCTTACCCACATATCTAAAGTGCCAGGGTTCATAAATAACACCTGTATATTCCTTCCATTCCTTTTGATATCGTTCAATGAAGCCGTATTTATGGGCATTATCCATGAGCCATTTGTACTCTTTAGTAGTGTAAAAATTATCGCACACGCCATTAAAATCTATGGCCAAACCAGTGTTATGTTCGCTGGAATTGGGTCTGGCAACTACTTTCGCTGCACGTTTCTCCGCTTCCTCTTGGGATATCATCTCTTTGCTTTTGGACTTTTCTCGTTCGACCTGACGATTAAATAATGTGGTCTGTAATTCAACACTTCTGTAGCCTGAAGATATCCACAAAATTATTCCTTCTTTTTTTGCGTCAACAATCATTTGCTCTAAATCGTCCGCCATTACTTCTCCTACTTCCTTCCCGCGGCATACTTTAGTTTTAGCCTCAAAACCTGAAGATAACATGTTAGCATCATTTACAACTATCAATTCCGGACTGCAATAAGAATTCCATACAGAAAAATCATGAAATTTAATCTCTTTACTATCATCTTCAGGTAACCTGAATTCCGATATTTTACTTTCTTTCTCAGATTCTCTCTCTAATTCTTTCTTTTCAAGCTCGCTAAAACCTTGGGTATCATCTGAAGAATTTTCGGATTTACAACTTATAGTTTCCTGCGCTAGCCCGCTAGCTTTCTGACCGCCACTTTCATCTAAGATTTTATAAAAAGCTACAAGCCCAACTGCTAACAAAAGTAAAATCGCAAAGGCTGACATCATTCCTTTAGTTCCCTTTTTTAGATAAAATTTCAATTTACCATAAAATTTCAACTTTTCTTCATCTTTGGAATTTAAACGTCTATAATTTTTACTCATATCATCCCTCGAATTACAGTCTAAACATATGTATTTGTCTTACTACTAATTGTATCTGATTTCTCCTTCAATATCAACTATAGTTGATAAATTAAGATTGTTTTTCTTTGTATTTTGTTGGGCATATATCAAAATTGAAACTCCATCTTTAGAACGCACCGTTCCATTTCTCAAATTTAGTCTTCCCATAGTTTCTATAGGAATCTTCTTTCCTGAATGCTCTCCTACAATCCCGCTTTCTAACACCACTTCCGATTGCTCCATCCCTTTGATTGAATCCACCAAGCCTCCCCTAATTAAAAGTTCACCGTTCACTACAAACGCGGAATTCTTCGGCGACGAAAAATATTTTCCACTGTTCACTTTTATCTTAGAACTCATATCTAGAGATTTAATAAAAGGTTTTGACGTAAAATTAGAACTTGAACTGTTTAAATAAACTGCACATCTTTTACCCAAAACATTTATACCAATTCCTTTTTTACCCACCGCGTATGCTGAATTAATTGAAGCGTTGTCGTTGATAACTAAAACAGTATTATCGTGCAATTCAAAAACGTCAGAACCGGGATACAGAGAAGTAATCTTACGAGTGTTATCAATACACACTTCATCGGAAATAATCAGCATAGCTTTGTTTTCAACAATGAAACTAACATGTGTTAATTTAGCGCACCCTCTTATTACTAAAGGCCTTCTTATAAATATTTTTTTGCCTCCGCTAAATCTACAGTCAAAATTCAATTCATCACATTCAATGATTATAGTGCCTATGGTGCTGTCTGAAAGTGCTGAAAAGAATTCCTCTTTAGTGTGTACTTTAATTATGTTTTTATTTATGATATCCAAGTAAATTTTATTCAGGCGGAGAGCTTTAAATAATTTATCTCGGTTTTCAACTTTAATTTTTTCATTGTAACTCAGAGACTTATACGATTTCAAAGCTTTTTCCAAATTAGGAGAAACTTCCCTCCACGGGACATCCGGAATGCTTTCTATAAGCTTGGAAACTTGCTTGCTGTCAATCAAGTATTTATTAGGAGTGTTTTTTTCTATTGAAAAAGAATCTAAGATATCCGATCTTTTACTCTTAGAGTTATAATCATATGCAGTAAAAGTTGTGAGTTTTTTGTTTATTTTAATTTTTGTATAAATAGGCTTTTGCACACTCGGTGCAAACTCTATAGGAAAAGAAACATCTAGTTTGGACTTATAATTTTTAACCCCAGACGTTCCTGGAATCACAAAAACCGTACCATAGGGATTTATAAATTTATTATCAGCAGATTTGTTTTCATAACCCACTTGTTCACCAAGTGCCATAAAAGCCGTTCGCAGATACACATGATCATGACCGCTCAAAACTAAATCAACATTCCCTTGATACGCAAGTTCTGATATTTGCTGCCTAAATCTCTTAATTTCGGAGTCTTTTCTATGTGGACCACTTGAATATGCAGATTTATGTGCAAATATTATTTTCCATCTACTTTGACTTTCCTTCAAAACTTTACTCGCCCACTGATACTGTATGGCATCTAAGCAAGAATCATTTTCGCTAAAATTAGTGTTTAAAACTATAAACGTTGCATTCCCTACCTCAAAAGAATAATAAATCCCACGAGAAGTATCCTGTGGAGGAAAATTTGTAAAGTTAAAATGGCTCACAACCGAATTCTCAACCCCAGCACTTAAAGCAATTTTGCTTCTCCTCGCTTCATGATTTCCGCTCATCGCGAAACACACGTTTTGTTTCCAAATTTTAGAGTTTAGTGTCCAATTCCAATATTCTTGGTTATTTCCATCATCCACGAAATCTCCGAGGTGGACGATAAAATCCTCAGAGTTATCTTTCAAAGCATTATTAGCAACTTCCTTAAAAACTTCGTAGTCTTGTTTAATCATGGCTTGCGAATCCGTGAAAACAGCAAATTTTAAATCTTCTTTAATATCCCTAGTTTTTAGAGCATACACTTCACTTACGAATGAATCGCTATGAATTTTGTAATAAATTTTTCCGGAAGATAAATTTTCCAAACACACGGAATATCTATTCAAATTCACTATTTTGTATCCCCCCAGGAGTCCCAGATTAATCGTTGGGACAGTCTTGGGAACTACCTTGCACTCAGGCATAACTTTAACACTATTCTTAAAACTTTCATCGTACGAATACTCTAAAAAAACGATATTGGGCTGTCCACCGCTATACCATCTTATAGCCCTGGTAGAGCAAAAATCTTTACTCGCTGAAACCGTTATACAAAACGGTTTTTGAGAACTATAATCATCCTCACTCATAACTGAAAATCCGGAATCTTTGTTGCTGACGGCACTAAGAAAATAATTTAGAATATTTACGATTATCTCTCCAAAACCCTTAATAAAACTTGGGCTTATGTACTTTTTAGCAAAGTCATAGATAACCTTTTTCAAGTCAACATTCATCATTTTTAAGAGGCTGGAAATTTGACCTTTGTTAGTTTTTTTATCCAAAACCATTCTTATTAAGAAAGAATCGAACGTGACTTTAAAATTAAAAAATATATTTTCGCTTACTTCAGCTATGATTTCAGACACGTATTCTAAAAGAGACTCTATCCAAGATGTCAAAAATTCGCCTTTGCTTATATTTACGAGCGCAGGTTTTATCCAACGAGGGATATGATTGCTTTCTTTGTAGTAATTCAAAAGAATTAACATAGCTAAATCATAAAAAGTTTTTTCTTCTGCGTTTTTTGGTTTGTAAACTCCTTTATCCGAGAAGTGAGCAACAATGTCATCCACTCTACTGATAATATATTCGTTATTTAAAATGTATTTTTCTTCTATCTGACTGATTATACAGTTAAACGATTCTAGTATTTCAGAATTGGTAATTGTTATTTTTTTTATTAAAAGCCTGAGCAGCCCTGTGGGCTCTATTTGTATACCATCATAACGGTATTGCACATCCACGTGGCCCAAAAAATCATAGCCCACACTTATGCTCCGTCTTTTAGATAACTGATTTTTAATCTTATTTACTACGAATTTATCTATGTTAATCTCAGGTATGAAATCATTTATAGCCCTTTTAATTCCAGTCTTTTTCAAATTAGCTAAAACCGGAATAAATGATTCTATTATTATCTTGCTTAGTGCTCCGCCTTTGTATTTCCTCTCGCATTCCTTAAAATTCATAAGGTATGTGAACTCCTTAACATTTCTATTTCCATTTTGTATCCGTCTAAACTTTCTTGAGGTGTTTCGAGTATGAAAACTAAATCCTTGAGATACTTGTGTTGAACTACCTTCAATATGGCTTCAATTCCTATATTTCCTTTTCCTAGTTGTTCATGTCTGTCTTTTTTGCTACCCAAAAAGTTTTTGCTGTCATTCAGGTGCACAACCTTCAATTTGGATATACCTATTTTTTTATCAAATTCCTCAAGAACAGCATCTAAATTGTTTACGATATCATATCCAGCATCATACACATGGCAGGTATCAAAACAAACTCCAATTTTATCTTTAAGCTCAACATTTTCGATTATTCTAGCAATATCTTCGAATTTTCCTCCTACCTCACTTCCTTTTCCGGTCATGGTTTCAAGGAGAACTATAGTATCTTGCTGCGGCTTGATTACGCTGTTAAGTGCATCAGATATTTCCTCAATAGCTTTAGGAATCCCCTGCCCTGTATGACTTCCGGGATGGAAATTATAATAGCTATTGGGAATTTTATCTAAACTTTCTAAGTCTTCCTCCAGCATAACTTTAGAAAAATTCCTTATGTGCTCAGTAGCTGAACATAAATTCATTGTGTAGGGAGCGTGTGCGACAATATGTTTAAAATTATTTACCTTTGAAATTTCTAAAAAATTTTCTAAATCGGTAGCATCTAGCGTTTTGGCTTTTCCTCCCCGCGGATTTCTCGAAAAATACTGAAAAGTGTTTGCTCCAATGCTCTTTGCAGTTAGCGCCATTGCGGAGAATCCTCCAGAAGAAGAAAGATGGCAACCTATATTTTGAACCATTTTACTCAAAGCCTTTCTGATTTTTTACTACTCAAACAATAGTTCAAGTTTTTCTTTGCAGACGTTCCAAATTTGTAATGTAAGATACAGTATACCCCAGCATAGACCAAAAAAATCCTACCATAAAAGTCATATCAAACAAAATAGCTTTCTCAAACAAACAGTATCCGCAGTATGCTACGAGTGCGGAAAACAATCTGCAAAAAACACCGAAACTGTCCCGCCCAACTGCAATAAGCAAACTTTTGCAGATATCCAATGCAACTAAAAATGAAAACAACCCAAAAATAACAAACCCAACTATTCCACAAGAAACCAGAATAGTTAAATAACTGTTGTGAAGATCCGGGTGAATCAGTCCATTGCTAAAATACTTTCTGGCGTAGATACCTAAGTTGGCCCGGCCAATCCCTATCCAAGGGTGATGACGAAATATTTCAACTCCCTGTTTAAATAAGCTTATCCTACCGCTACTGACTTCGTAGTCTTGACGACCAATCTGAAAATCCGCAATATATTTTTCTTCTGGAGTTGCGTCGGATTTTTCAACTTGATTGGGTTTATTTTCAGGATAAATTCTAAATTCTCCGGGATTTAGCGCAGAGTTCTTAAAAGATCCCTCATACTTATGGACATCCGTGATTAAAACACTTATGTATTCTTGGCAAGAATCTCTAAGCGCAAAAGAAACCGACATCATAACTAAGCAAAAACCAAATGTTATCAAA
>CAKVBG010000008.1 GCA_934725345.1 uncultured Eubacteriales bacterium | reverse complement strand
AACATAACCTATGAGTATCTTCATATAAATTTACAAAGGAGAGATGCTCAAAGGTTATGCTTTTTAGTAATAGAATTTTGAATCGACAAACAATATCAGAGTTCCAAAATACAGAAGTGGAATCCGGATACGTCTCGCAAAGAAATATGTGGGAACTAATTATAAAATACAACGGAGATATCTTAAGCGTTGCACAAACCTTAGATATTGACATCGAAATTTTAAGTGTTAACTATGCAATCCTCACCCTAGATGCAAGCAAAATCCCATTACTCTTTACCTACACAGAAATTGAACACATCGAAACTCCAAAGACTTTAAGTCTCAATCTCAAAGAAGCACTAAGCCGAGCATGTATAACTGGCGTAAGAGATTCAGCGGATTTTAACCTTTCCGGTGAAGGAGTTGTAGTCGGGATAATAGACTCCGGTATAGATTACACCCACCCCGATTTTATAAACGAAGATGGAACAAGCAGAATTCTATATCTATGGGACCAAACTGTTGAAGGCAACCCTCCTGAAGGATTTTTGCACGGTACCGAGTACACAAATGAAATGCTAAACCAAGCACTTCAGAGTTCTGACCCACTGAGTATCGTTCCAGAAATAGATACTGTTGGCCACGGTACAGCAGTTGCAGGAATTGCAGCAGGAAACGGCCGAGATTCTAATGGACAAAACGTGGGAGTAGCGCCTAAAGCGTCGCTTATAGTCGTGAAGCTAGGCCAAACCGGATATCCGTCTTTTGCACGCACAACCGAATTTATGAGAGCTTTAAAATATGTTATTGATAAAGCTAAAACAGTTTCTATGCCGGTAGTTGTAAACATAAGTTACGGCACAAACGACGGCCCTCATAATGGTCAATCTCTTTTTGAAACATTTATAGACGAAATGGCCGAAACTTGGAAAACATCCATAGTAGTGGCTTCAGGGAATGAAGGTGCCGCAGGACACCACTACGCCGGAGAGATATCAACAGGGCAAATGCAAGAAGTAACATTTTTTTATGCAGGTCAATTCCCCTCTTTCTATATCACCTTGTGGAAAAATTTTTCAGACTCTTTCACAGTAGAGCTCATTTTGCCAGGAGGAAACTCAACCGGAGAAATTCTTTATTACGACCTTACCCGAACCTACAGTATAGATGGACTTTCCATATTAATAAATTACGGTCAGCCTAAATTCTACAACTCTTTTCAGGAAATATTCTTTCAGATAAATTCTCAAACCAAAACCCCTCCTGTTGGTATATTCACTATACGAATTCGAGCAGGACAAATCGTTTACGGTAAATATAATATTTATCTCCCTACGGTCGAAGAAGTTTCAGAAGAAACTATTTTCACTCAACCTTCCACAGAATCCACTTTAACTTTACCATCAACCGCCATAAACGTTATAACAGTTGGAGGTTACGACTCTTCAAGAAGAATAATTTCGGGGTTTTCAGGAAGAGGATACACTTTAAATATAATTTACCCCAAGCCTGACTTGGTAGCCCCGGCAGTTGGAATTGTAACTACTAAAACCGGAGGTGGATACACAGCTTTTAGCGGTACCAGCATGGCTGCACCTTTTGTTACCGGGTCAGCGGCGTTAATGATGCAATGGGGTATCGTGGAGCTTAACGACCCCTTCTTGTATGGAGAAAGATTGAAATCATTTTTAATGAGGGGTGCAGAAAGAGAAGCTAATATCTCCTACCCAAATAATGCGTGGGGATACGGCTCGCTTTGCTTACTCGGCACAATGAAACAACTTCAAAACTTTAGATTGAACAATATCTGAAAGGAAATAGATAAAAATATGCCTTCATTATCTGACCAAGAAATCCAAGATATGCCACTTTATGAATTCATTTCGTTACCGTCCACTGTGGCTTTTTACTACTGGTATACCCCCTATTTTCAAAGTTTTTTAGCAGAAAGACCTTACATAAAACTAGGTACCGTTCTAATAAACCAACTCGCGATACTCTACACAACAGATGAACATATGCCCGAAGTATTTGCAGATTTGGGATATGATGTTTTAAATGTTTACCCCGAAATTCACGGCTTAACTGGAGTAAAATCTTTGGAGTCCACAGGAATATTAAGAGTTCAAGAAAGACCCTATCTAAACCTAACAGGAAAAGGTGTTTCTCTTGTTTTCATTGATACAGGTATCGATTATACCAAGCCGGTATTTAAGTATGAGGACGGCACGAGCAGAATTAAGTACATTTGGGATCAAACAATAAAAACAGGTCCTAGTGAAGACGTAAACTTTGGTACTGTTTACACTCAAGAACAAATAAATCAAGCTCTTCAAAGCAACGACCCTTACAGTATAGTCCCCCATAAAGATACCGTAGGTCATGGAACCTTTTTAGCATCCGTTGCAGCAGGACGCAGATACGAAGAATTTCTAGGTGCTGCCCCCGAAGCAGATATTATAGTAGTTAAACTTAAAAGCGCTAGCAATTATTATCGCCAGGAATTTCTAGTTCCTAAGGAACAGCAAATGGCTTTTGAATCTATAGATATTATGCTGGGAATTTCATTTGGTCTTAGAAAATCTTCAGAATTAGACAATCCTGCTGTGGTGTGTTTAGGACTGGGTAGTAATTTCGGTAGCCACAACGGACAAAACCGCCTAGAAGACTATATTTCCTATTTGACCGCTACTGTTGGCATATCAATCTGCACATCTGCAGGAAATGAAAGCAATGCACGGCATCACACCGAAGGAACAGTTTCCGATACAGGAGAAATTTCAATAATTGAAGTTAGAGTCGGAGAAGCAGCAAAATCTTTGAGCGTCTACGTGTGGTATGAAGGATGGGATAAAATTTCTTTCTCTATCAAATCCCCCACCGGAGAATTAATTAACCGTATACCCTTTTTTGCAGGAACCTTTTATCAAAAAAGATTGATTTTTGAAAAATCGCTTGTTAAAATACTCTATCATCAAAATGGAAGTAGATGCGCTTTCATACAGGTGGAGGACGTTGTGCCGGGGATATGGGAAATAAGACTTCACGGAGACGTCATAATAAGTGGGAAGTATCACGCTTGGTTACCTATGACGGGTTTTATAAGTCCTGATATAGAATTTGTTTCACCCACACCAAATTACACAATAGTTATACCTTCAACCGCTCTAGGTGCATTGGCAGTAGGCGCCTACAATGAAGATGAAAACAGTCTCTACATAAATAGCTCTTGGGGACCAACTTTAACTAATAAAACCTGCCCTGATTTCGTAGCTCCGGGAGTGGGAGTTTCAGGGTATTATCCATTCGGAGAAGGAACATTTACGGGCACGAGTGTATCAGCTTCAATAACCGCCGGCGCTGCCGCTCTTTTTATGCAATGGGCAATTGTTGAGGGCAATGCTCCATCCACCACGGGTAATCGACTTCGCTCGATACTAATACGCGGCTGCAACAGAACTAGTAATAGAAAATACCCTAACCCTCAATGGGGATACGGTACTTTAAATCTTCTAAATTCTTTTAATTCACTAAGAGAAAGTTAATTATACAAGCTTTATAAACGCACAGTTAGTCCCTCTCCGACCTTTGGTTGCTCTGTGAGAAAAAAGTAAATCCTTATAACACATCGTGCAAATATCTGAAGATATAATATTACTTTCACTTATTCCAAAATCCATGAGTAATTTGCGGTTTATCTCTTTAAGATCCACGTTGAATTTTCCTTCTTCATTGCATTTATAATTAAATCCTAAATTTTGAAAATAAGGCAAAATTTCCTGAGAAGCCTCAAAGCAGCATGGTCCAATTGAAGGTCCTAAAGCAAAGATCATATCTTCTTTGGAAGAATTATAAAAATCAATGCATACTTCTGCAAGTTTAACCGCTATTCGCTTAACAGTTCCTCTCCACCCTGCATGAGCTAAACCTACAACGTGATTTTTAATATCAATTAGATAAACTGCCAAACAGTCAGCATGGAAGGTCATAAGTGAAATACCAGGCTCGTTTGTTATTAACCCATCGATTTTTTCAAATTTAGTCAAATCGTCCTTTTTTAAATCTTTTCTGCTTACGCACTTTATTTTATTCTCGTGTATTTGAGAAGTAATTGCAGTATCCTCTTTTTTCACTCCCATACAATCAAAAAAAATATCATAATTCTTATCGATGTTCTCCTGTGAATCAGCAGTTGCAAAACCTAAATTGAGCGATCTAAAATAATCCGTGCTTACCCCTCCCAAACGAGTGGAATAAGCATGGTTTATAAATTTATATTTCTCAAATTCTTTAAATGTTAGGTAAGCAACGGCGTTTTTGAAATTGATGTTCATAACATTACTTTTAAAGTTCATATCGTCACCCGTTATGTTATTTAAATTTGTATATCATAAACATCATACGCTTTTACCAAAAAAATGTCCATGGTGTCATCTATTTAAAATAAAGACATTCCAATTCAAAAATGCGGCAAAAGTGAGCCATATTAAGTATGGTATCTGAAGCCAAGCGGTCCAGGGTTTAATTTTGTAAAATTGGATTATCATAAATATCACTAGTAACCACAGTATCATCAAACAAACAAAAGCCGCCGAAAACATCCTGCCATTGAAAAATAAAAGCGGCCAAATAAAATTCACTATCAGCTGTATGCCATAGAGCGATAAAGCCGACGATTTATATTTGGATTCCGATTCATAAACCCCGTAAGCAGAAATTCCCATTAAAATATAAAGAATAGTCCAAACTATCGGAAACAAACTTGAAGGTGGTGCAAACGGCGGTAAATTAATATATTGATATACATCCATTGAATCACGGGTAGCAAGCGAGGCAAGCCCTCCTACACCCAAACTCAGAACCAAACTTATAATCAAAGATTTAAGTTTTATCATACTTGTACCTCCTCTCGTTACACCTATAAGTATATGCTATATTTTTTCTTTTATTAAAAAAGTAACGTAAAAGGTACGTATTAAAACTATTAAATTAAATATCCGTAATGAGCAAAATCTTCTTTAGATACCATTTTGCCCTGTTTTTTTATTTCGTATTCCAGAGATTTTATTATATGTTTCATACCCACTTTTTCATTTTCCGAAGCTGCCATAAAAGCAGCGCTCATCACAACGTTTTTTATATTTCCTCCCGAAATTTCAAATTGTTTGGCTAGAAAATCAAAATCTACGTCGCTGGCAAGTGGCATTTTTTTAGGGAACATTTTTTGCCAAATTTCTTTTCTCGCTTTAGCATCTGGGAATACGAAATGCACTACATAGTTTATTCTTCTAAAAAAAGCTTTATCTATATTTTCTAGAAAGTTAGTGGTCATTATTGTTATACCGCTGTACTCCTCCATCCGCTGCAAAAGATATGAAGTTTCCAAGTTAGCATTTCGGTCGTGAGAGTCCTTAACTTCCGTACGCTTAGAAAAAAGGGCATCCATTTCATCAAACAAAAGTATAACGTTGCTTTCAGAAGCTGCATCAAAAATAGAACTTAAATTCTTTTCTGACTCTCCAATATACTTCGATATCACGCGTGATAAATCAACTTTATAAAGTTCGAGCCCAAGCTCATTCGAAACCACTTGTGCCGCCATAGTTTTACCCGTTCCCGAAGAACCTGCAAAAAGCATGCTAAGTCCCCTGCCGTATAAAACTCTATCTCCAAAATTCCACTTATCATATACCACGTGTCGATACTTTATTTGGTCACAGGCTCTTTTTATAATCTCTTTTTCCTTAGGGCTTAAAACCAATTCATTCCAAGTATGTTTATTTTTTATATGCGTGGCTTTTTCAGCCAACTTTTCTGATATCTGAGTCTTTGCAGCATCCGCTATAGATTTTTCGTTTAATACGTTGGATTTTTCTAAAAGAGTATTATTCAAAGCCTCTGTGGCAGTATTTTTAATTTGCTTAGGTGTAAATTTAAACTTGTTTACAAGCTCTTCTATTTTCAATTTTTTATTTACATTTAAGTCTTTTAAGTAATGTTTCCATAGCTTGATACTTTCACTGCTGCTAAGCTCGGGAACGTGCACACTTACGGTTTTCAACTGAGATATCTCTTTTATTTTTTTCTCAGAAACCACAAATAAACAATCAGCAAATTTCGGTGCCATTGCTGATATAAACTGAAGCTTTGAAGTATCTAAATTTGAGCTGTTGTTTTGTGTTGGCAAATTATAAAAACAAAGCCACGCTTTTAGAAATCCCGCTTCTCTACAAATCGTCATTACATCATTTTCAAAGTTCTTATCACTAAGTTTAGAAGCGTCCGCGCAGACCAAAGCCCTACCACTGAGCTGAGCAACCCTTTCCACGATAGTTTTTCTACCTATACCGCTAACTCCATCAATTAAAATACAATATTCCGAATCAGGAAAGCTATTAACTAATTCTTGAATTTTCTGTGCGATCTCTTCATGCACTACCAAACTGGAGCTATCTTCATTTTCATTGGGGATAATCGTTTTTGTCCCCATAACTTTCATATTAGTCTTTGCATTGTTCATCACGTTTTCGAATAATCCGGGGTCTATTTTAGGAATTCCTTCCATGAAACAAAGTAAATTCATCTTATCTCTGAAAATCGAAAGCATACTATAATACCCTTCGATTTCAGAAATATCTTCTACAAAAAAATATAATTTAAAAATTGTGTTGTAAGTTAAATTACTTGAGTTTTCAACTTGATTAATTAAATCCCTGTACTTCAAATCCGCTTCAAACATCATTGCAACTATAAACCCAAACCATTCCAAATCAGTTAGTTCAAAAACTTTTTTAATGTATTGAGCAGCAAAAAAATAGTCTTCGTTTGCGCTTACTATTAATTTTAATTTGATTTCAGCTTGCCGACGTCGAAATTTTTCTAATATCTCATCGCGTTTAGATTCAAAACTATTTTCTTTTTTGCATTCCAGATAATTTTGAATTAACTCTAATTCAGACTTGAATTCCTCTAAAATGTACTCTGAATTATCTTCATATATTTCCACCCAAGTCCCCTCTTTGCTAATAAAATTTGTTATGGAACCATAACCGTCGTGGCTCCGGGGTTAGTAATGGAAATAACTCCTCCCCAGTTACACATGAGAGTTGAAGTGTTATTTAAAGCAGGTTTCCCTTTAACCATAACGGTTGCACAGCCCGGCGTCCATGGAGCAGTCGTTACGGGAGTACAAGGCATAGGAGTTAAAACACCGGCAGCTGCTGCAGTTGCAGAAGCCACTTGAGGATTAGCCATAGACGTGCACATAGCAAAAGGCATGATATTTACCATGGGCTTGTTATCCATAATAGTAGCCACAGGATTACTTTGCCCCATTGCCATGCTTTCAGGCAAAACTACCATCGTTGAAGGAGCTGTCCCCATTGAACACATACATTGCGCCGAATTTACAACTAAAACACCCATAAACTTCCCCCTATGATTTCTTTTTAGGAACTTTTCTAAATTTTAAATCGATATGAAATGCTGACCCCGACTGAATTTTACCCTCAAACGTATATGAAGCTTTAGCTTTTATTTCTGAGTTATAAATTTCAAACTCCAAAACGTTATCTTTCATAAATTGAGGCATTACGGGCATTATTATGCATCCCTTTTCATTTGTCCTTACGTTCCAAATGGCAAACATTTTACCATCAGGTTCAATTTTTTCTTCTGCAAAATCTTTAAGGATATAACATTTGTTCTCGCCGTCATAACTCCAAAACTCAAATTCGTATTCCTTTCCTTTAACCTCGTAGATATACTTTTGCCCTAAAAGACCTGTAACCAACTCCATATTGGTTTTAATTTTATCAGTATTTGGTTCTACAGCCTCTATGACTTTTAAAAATTTAAGCTCATTTTCAAGTTTTAAAGTCAAAGGGATGTTAGATAAGGGCTTTTTATATCTCGTACAATTGAATTCAAAACGTGTTAAATTTAAAATTTCCTGATTGTCTTGGCTATATGATAAATCCAGAATTATTTCTTTAGTTTGATTTTCTTGAAGGTCTACAGTTAAATTAATATCATTGTATCCCCTGCAAGTTATGCTGATATCATACTTCCCAGGATATAAATTAGAAAAAACATAGTGTCCACTTGCTTTGCGGGTATAGGGGTTTTGTTTGCCATTACATAAAATCACTGCGCTTGTAATCGGCATTTTAGAAAAAATATCTTTAAGAAGAAACACTAAAGAGGCACGATATATTACCCTCATTTTTTTAATTTTCTCCCTTCTTGTTTTTATTCATCTGTTGATTCAAAATCTATATCTTCTTCTGCATCCGACTCCTCCGAAATATCTTCGTCCTCTGAACTTTCTGTTGAGTCATCTGCATCATCTTCAGAAGCTTCGTCGTCCCCCGATTCGTCAGAACTGTCATCTTCGCTTTCGTCTTCTTCGGAGTCCGAGTCTAAACTTTCATCGCTGTCGTCAAGGCTATCTTCATCTTCACCTTCATCTGAATCTTCAGAGTCTCCCTCGTCGCTATCTTCATCTGAATCTTCATCAAATTCATCTTCGTTTTCATCCTCGTCTTCATCTTCATCGGGACGCTCCGTGTACTCATCGTCTATGTCTTCTTCTTTTATGCGAGTCTCAAATTCCAAAATTCGTTTCTTCTTGTACTGACTGCTTCCAAGATGAATTGTTTCAACACGTTTTTTAGGCTTATGAATATTTTCGGAGTCTATAGCAATAGGCCCTACGACATAAAAAACTGAAAGCTTGTACGACTCACCAAACATAGTCCAGATTTTAACTTTTTCTTCCATATTCAGCGGTAGCATACTAATGGGAACGTTTTCAACCGGAGCTCCCAAATTATCTGGCATATATCTGGGAGGGATATTAGGATTATCTTTGAAAATCTGTATTATTTTACCTATAATTTTTGCTTCATCAAGAGCTTTGGCTTCAGGCTCAGCCTTACTACAAACAGAAATTACGTAGTAAAGTTCTATCATTGCTGGTGGATCTTTTACACTGCCATCAGGCATAGAAGTTTCTTCGGAACCTCGTCCGCTTGTGTCTTCTTTTATATCGTACGGGTGAATTCCAACGATATATCCACCTCTTTCCTTAGGGTCGCATATTCCAATGCTCTCCGACTTATCCACCGGGTCGGGTACTAGCTTGTCCCTGAGCATAGAAATTATTCCCTTTCCTATATCCGAGATGATTGTATACTTTGCCATCTATTCACAACTCCTCAAAGTTTTTGTTTATTCCTTACTCAACTGATTTGGCACGGCTGGATTTTCAAGTTGAACCAAATTTCCGTAAAGAACAATAAAATCGTGGTCTTGGATATACTTGTATGAAATATCATAGGCTTGAGCAAAAAATTCCACCGACATATAAACAGTATCTTCAAAAGAAAGAATAGGCACCGGCATATTATACGGCTTATCGTTTAAATAAGCTTCGTTGCGACCGCTAATTACTTCTAAAATTTTATCCGGAGAAGTTATTACCATTGTAGCGTTGTTGTACATATACTCAATGTTTGCATCTATATATTGATATAAATCATCAAGAGCCAGAAGAATATGGCCATCATACATTAAAGGTGGATGGCTCATTCCAAAATGTCCACCTACAAAAGATATCTGTTCAGGAAGCACACTAGAGGCCTTTTTCCCAGACTGTAAAAATTTTTCGGTTCCTGCAGTAAGTGAGTCATAGCTGGAAGAATCGTATTCTTGTTTTTGATATGACTCCAAAATAGTAACTGCAACTCCTAAAGTTTCCTTTGCTAAATCAAAACGTTCACCTTCTACTAAACCCTCTTCTATAATCTTGCTGAGCACAATTATATCCAACAAACTTCTTTGTTCCACTGTTAAAGACTCTACGTCTTTGAGGTCAACTAAGCCCTCTATTTCTGCCATGGTTTCTTGAAGTTTTTGGACGTTCTCGTTGGTGAGTGATTCTAGTACTAATAAGGCTTCATCAGAAACAGCACCTTTTAAATCTTGAGTGATAGTTGTAACGTTTAATATTTTAGTTACTTGTTTATCAACCTGTGCAATACTTGAATTCTTTTTTTTCATTGCTTCAATAAGACTATTAACACTATCTAACTGTTTTTGGAGTTCATAGGAAGTTTTCATATTGCTAGCATACTCCTGGAGTGCAGAGTTACCAGAAAGCTGAGCCCGCTTGATTATTTCATCCAACTTTTCGAGGATATTATCTATGCTTCCAGATATTTTAAGGTCCTGAATTACTTTATCTATTTCTTCGGTGGTTAGTTGATTTTCCTCTTGAATTGAAGTTGTGGTTTCAATTGCAGCAACAATTGGATACACTGCTAGAGCCACAGTAGAAGTGACAAAAGTGATGGAAAATAATTTTTTTTTAGTTTTATCCCAAAAACCTGATACTTTTTTCATAGAAATATTCCCCTCCAAATTATTAAGTGATTGTCCTATATTTTATCATAACTACTATTGAATTTTGTGTATTTATTTCATTATTTCAAAATTTAAGTTTCGAATGACAATTTTGTAATTTTATAAAAAAACTATTTTAAAAAACCGCCATGTGTGATATAATAAATATAGTGATTGTTGCAAATTTGCCATTAAAATTTTAGGAGGAATTTTTTTGTTTGATTTTAAAAAAATCTTGCCCCTTATGCTGGCTGGTAGTTTGATGGTGCCCTCTACTGTATTTGCAAGCGAAGTTAATCCCAGTATAAATTTAGAAGAGTCTTCGGAATGTTCAGAATCACAATCTTCGGAATCAGAAGAAAACATGAGTACATTATCACAAAGGCTCTTTTATGAATTACTGGAAGATATAGAAAGTTACATACCGGAACTTAAACAAAACGTGATTGTTATGGAGAAACTAAAAAAACTTTTACCTGGTCTGGTAGAAGAATTTTCCTCAACAATGAACAAAGATATTGTAGAGTGGTTACACGATTTAGAAAACACAGTAGATAACTTCAGTATAGACAGAATAGAATCTCAAAATATCAACTATAACCATGTTAGAATGGCTCAGAATTTTTTAAAGGAAATAGATGATTCTTGCAACATATGCAATCATATACTGGATATCGCCGAGGACGACCATTTCACTGAATACACAGAAGCAATGTTTAAATTTTTGGAACCGATTTATCTAATTAAATAATTTTAAAAATAAGAACCAGCCTTTTCGAGAGGCTGGCCTTTTAAAATACAAATTGTATTTAAATTTTAAGCTTGCACTGCTGGAGCTTCTTCGTCGCTATAAGAAACAGTTTCCTCAGGAGCATTGGGTGGAGTTTGTATAATTTCTTGGAAAGCCTGACTAGAGAAAAAATTATTCAATAAATCTACAAAAGCTATTGGAAATATATATTCTTCTCCTTTGTTACAAAAATCTAAAAAGTCTTTTGCCGAGTCCATGAATGCAAATTTTGCGTCTTTGATAGGGTCGGACAATATAACTTCTACGTCATCACTGTTATCTTGAAAGTCTTCAGCTGTTTCCGAAAATCCTTCAGGTGCCCTATTCAGAACGGCATAAATTAAATCAAGTGCCTTCTCATACACCTCTGTAAATTTAGGGTAAAACTCATCATCAAATTGCCTTGAAGTAATATCCCTATGTAAATTTGAAATTGGATTTATCAAAGTACTAAACATACTCATGTAATTTGATTTATCGGTCTTTAAAAGTATTTTATTAATAACATTAATTTTCATATTCAATTCATCTTGTGCTAGTTCACTCCCCTGAGAATTTACAAAGGGTTCGTATTTGATGTAGGTTTGCGGTTGCTCCGAATAATTTGATGACCAAAACCAATTGAACATAAACATATGATCGTCTCCCCTATATCAATAAAAAATTTTAATACATAAATATTTTACAAAATTATTATAGAATTTTAAAATCTAAACATCAAGATTTATTTTGTGAAATTGCAATTTTTATTAATGATATCCCTCTACAAAGTATACTTTACAGAATAAATTCCCAAAAACAAAGTTTAGGTGTTTATTTAAAAACAATTGAAAGCAGCACAAAATTATGTTATCATGTATTTGTAGAGGGTTTCTCTAGATACATATTTTTGTAAGGGGAAAATGTTTTTGAATGAAAAGTGTATATAAAAATAAAAAATTAGCAATTTTATTATCAAGCACCCTTTTGTTTAATTCTTTGAGTCCTACAACCAAAGCTTTTGAGGCTAAAAATGTGGCGAATTCTATAATCAAAAACAATGGTGCAAGAAAGCTCCTTAAAGGTGTAGGTATACTTTCGGCTTTGGGTGCCGCAGGAACACTAGGATATTATGCTTTGGGTAAGATTCTAGATTTAATCGACCCTTCTAGAATTGTATCGCGAGAAAATTCAAAAAAAGCTTTAGAAGAAATAAAACTTGTTGATAAAAAAATAAATGAAATTCTAAACGATTCCAAAAATGAAGTTCTCTCGGATGAAAATAACACAAAAATTGAAAAACTGCTTAAGCAAAAACAAGCACTAAATGATATTGTCAATAATAACAAGAGCACACTAAATACTTTAAAAAACATCTCGGGAGTTGGTGGAGCAATTGCTTGCGGATACACCGCTTTGAATTTGGTTGATGGCGTGGGAGATATTTCAAAGAAAATTTTAAACATCAGCTGTTTGAAATACGCTGCTCGTAACCTTATGGAAATAGGTTCTAAAGTAAAAGGGCAGTTTGAAGTACCTGCAGAAGAATTTAGCAAGGAAAAAGTATTCGATAGGTTCAACAAAGGCTTCCAAGACGTTAAAGGTCAAGATAAAGCTTTAGGAATACTTAAAGATTACATATATGATATAGTTGTGGGAAAAGATCAAGCTAAATGGTCAAATAAAAAATATGCCCATGGCGATGTAATATATCTATATGGTCCTTCCGGAGTTGGTAAATCTCTAGTTGCGGACAGGCTTCCCTCTCTTTTGTACTCTAACCCCAAAGTATTCACAATTAATGCATCGGATGTAGATAAAGACAAAAAGGACAGTGTAATTTCGCAAATATTTAATCCTGGCTCCAATGCTCCAGTAAACCCCTATGGCCCTCCAGTAGAAAAACCTGAAAACATAATAGATTTCTTAAAGAAAAATCCAAACGGAATTATAAAAATAGAAGAATACGATAAAATCTCGACTCCTGCGCTTGATGAATTGCTCTGTACTATAATCAACAGCGGAATTATAAACATAGATGGAACCAAAATAGATTGCTCTGGAGCTTTGTTTATTCTCACTTCAAATGAAGATAGCCTCTCTATGGAGGGTTTTAGCAAAGACGATAAAAACTCCAAAGAACTCGACAACGAAAGTTACAGCAAAGGTTTAACAAGAGTATGGCATAGTAAACATTTCTTAAACAGAATAAAAAAAGTAGAATTTGATAACCTTGATGTTTCCGCTTGTTCCAAGATTATACGTGACCATATCAATAAAATCTTCGCTTACTGGTCTGATCCTAAAAACGCCGGAATAAAACTAATTATAGATGATAATATTATTCAAAGTTTAGCAAAAAAAGTTTGCGAAATGAAACAGGGTGCGCGCCCCATCGATATAAAAATACTACCTGCTTTGCAAAGCCAAATAGGATCTAAAATTAAGTCTGCATCTAGTTTGGATTTCTATAACGGCAAAACTTTCAAAGTACTTTACAACGAGAGTAAAAATACATTTGATTTAGAAATTATCTAGAATTTTTTTGTGCAAAAAGCTTAATACCTATATATAAGAATCCATTAAGATTGACAAAACACAAAATTTGAGTTAAAATTGAGCAGTAAAAAACAAGAGAGGAGTGTTTGACTTGAGGAGCAAATTCGAAGAAGTAATGGAAAAAATAGAAAGAGAAAACAAACTACAAAATCTACTTGAAATAGAAGATATAAAAGAGCTGTATGATTTTTTACAAAAAAATGGATACTCAAAATCAGAAAGCGAATTTAAAGCAGAAATAGAAGCACTTATTGAAGAAAATCCAATAAACTTAGAGGACTCAGAGTTAGATTCAGTTGCCGGAGGCAGGCTAAAAGATAGCATAACAAAAATAGCTTCTTCAGGGATGGCTTCGCTCATGATGTTAGGTGCATCTCCCCTGAGTTCTCAGGTGCATGCCGGAAGTTTTGTCAGTACACAAACAAAACAAGCGCAGAATCCTTCTGTACCCCAAACACCGGCTCCAAATTCCCCTTCACTCAAAAAAAATAATCCAAATGCTAAAAAAATAATTCTTGCAGCCCTTGGAGTAGGCGGAGCAGGAACTGCCATTGTTGGAATTGGAGGATTAAGTGCTTACCTTATATACAAAAATTGTAAAAAAAACCCATCCCATCAACCAACTCAGCAACCACCTAAGAGACCAGCGCCTCCTAGTCAAACGAGTCTTGCTCCACAACAGCAAGTTACACATAATCCACTGGCTACTAGTTCTTCCAGTACCCAAAATGAACCGGGAGTAACTAACCCTACCTTAATTAGGTCAATCGTTAATCCAGATGCAGCACCTGGTAGCTCTACTCCTACTCCACAGCCTTCACAAGAAGTTTCGCCTACTGTTAGTGAAAATCCTTCTCCATCGCAAAGCCCTGATTTAGCGCACGAAACAACTCACAGTAGTGATGATGACAATGACGAAAACAACATAATTAATACCGAACCAAAGGAAGATATTACAGATGACGCACAACAGACCACGTCTACACATTCAGATGATGTCGATCAACCGTCTTCTTCATTTTCAGCGAGTACATCTCACTCAGGTGTATCAGAGGAAAGTCCCGACCATATATCAAAGCAAGAAACGAAAGAAGAAGACTTTCCGCAACAACCGCAGCAGAAACCATCTCCCCTACCACCGAGTGCTGTTCAACCTCCCGTCTTTACCCCTATAAAATTTAACCCACAACATAGCACTCTAGCTCCTCCTGAATTTCCCTCCTTCCCGCCACCTCCTTCTTATCAACCCTCTCCTATCCAGTTTAGTACTACTACAAATTTTGTGCCCCCTCCACCAATTAATCAGTCGACAAATCCTTTTACATTACAACCAATACCAGGGCAGCCACTCTCATCACCTTTAGGTGGTAACCCTCCAACTTTTGCATACACACCACCATGGGTTCAGAGCAACAATGATCAAAAAACTCAACCTTCAGGTTCGTTACCTCCCTTTCATGGAAACAGGTCCACTGTTGCAAACAAAGCCGCGAATATTCCACCAAGTCCCGTTGCAGCAGGGGTGATTCCCAAAAAAGAGCAAGTTAGCCCGGAAGAGATCGAAAATCTGCAGAGTAAAATTGCTGTATTCACCAGGCAAACCAACAGTGATTTTGATTTGATTCAGGAATTCTACAGTCTTGATTCGGTAAGTAATTTTAAGCAAAATGTGAATACTTTAGGTGCCAAGCAGGTAGATTCCTCCAATTATGAGGAAATAAAAGAAAAATTCGAAAGTCTTAAGAGTCAGTATGACAATAATATCAAAAACACCCTCTCCAAAGCACAGTATATAAAAGATTATCTGTGGGAAGAAGGAGGAGATTATAATTTAAACGATAAAGAATTAAATGAAGTATACAAAATGACTAAACATATAGAAGAACTCCTTGGTTGCGGTAATTTAAGTGATTTGCTCCCTGAAAATATATTAAACGGTGATGAATGTAATTTAAATAACTGCTATTGTTATTTATGCTTTGCAGTATGCAATTACTTGAGGAGTAATTTTGAATGGTTGGGTGATTTGGACAGCTTTAACAATCATTTCATAAACAATAATTTGCAAAATCTATTATCTTCTTGCAATAAATGTTTGAACCGTTTGATGATAGTTTCCGCATTAACAAATAATGAAACGAACAAAACTAATGTTTCTAAATGCATAGAATATTTAAGGAACAAATTATCCACAATTAAGGAGTTAGATAGCTTTGAAAATAGCGTCTCGGGAGATGATAGATCACTATTTACGAATGATGATATAAATGTGTTGCACGAGTTAGTTTCAAATGGCGAAAATGTAGAACCTGCTATTTTTAATAGAACCAATAATGACTTTAAGTACTTGAGCAGTCTTTTAAAAGGATTTAAAAATCACTGCAATGGAACTGTTAGTTGGTCTAGTTTAAAAATAAAAGCTTGTTCTGCACCCAACTCAACTGCTATGTCAATTTCAGAATATTTAACAGATTCGAATAAACAAATTGATCGCGTAACAATTATTACTGCAGATAGCAAAGAATTTTCATGTTCAACTGACGGATCTAACTGCACAATTACAGAAAGGATCAATTAAAATACCTCTGATTAAGTGTGTGAATTGGGTCTTGCTATACAATCAATTCAGAATATTATAAAACCAGAAAGAATTGCTCCGAAAAAATCTATCTTCGGGGCAATTTTATGTTATTAAAACAGCATACTGTTTAAACTTCCAGTATGCCGTTAAATTTTTATATATTATATTTTGAGTGAATTTCATCTTTAAAGTCAGTTTTATCCGCGTAATTCCACCATTCTTTGTGTAAATCACTTACAACCTTTGTCCAAGGTTTTTCTCCTGTAAAGTGTAGCACAACGGGATTTTTACGCCCTTCTTCCCAGTCGGTTTTATTAGACGCCCACTGCGCGTATTCACTCATCATGAAAGGTTTGTTTAACCCCGCGTGAAATAGAGCACCGTATTTAAATGGTAAGGTAAGTATATGACCATAGCACGCTTTGTTTAAGGCATCTTGGTCTGGGAACTTAAATGTTTTATTGATATCATTTTGTTTTATCAAATCATCAAGAACCGCATTTAAGTTATCATTGCGCATCTTTTCCAAATTCATAATCAAAACACCAGAACAAACATAGCTGTCAAGATTCGGGATATCAAGTAGTTTATAGTGGTCACTTTCTTTGTTGATATAGCAATTTATATCTCTCACACCGGCAATATAGTAATTAGTCATATCGATTTCGTTCATGGCTTTTAAATCACTTCTAACTATTGTATCGCCGTCAAGATATATACACTTCTTTTCATCTTTGAGAATCTCAGGAAGGTTTAGGCGGTAGTACATAGCTTTGGACCAAAACTTAACTTCAGAACTTTCAAATTGCTGATTCATATCCACTAAATTTACAGTACAGTTATTATACTTTTTCTCGATAGATTTAAACTTAGTTTTGTCATCTTCGGAAACTCCGCTTGAAACTAAAACCGTAAATTTGCAAAATCCTTCTTGATTAGTATTTTCCATCAAGGACGTCATGGAAACTAAAGTCGGTAAAACATAATTTTCATCCGTAGAGTACGCAACGTTTATACTGTAAGATCCATTCTTAGTTTCGATTTCAGTTGGTTTCACACCTTTACTCTTAACCATCCACGTGCCTAGGGAAGTAACGAACGCCAAAGCTAAACATACACCAAAAATAGTCATAAATTTTTTATTTTTAAACATCTTCATACCTCGTTGCTTTTATTATTTCTTCAAACCTTTATTATACATATGAAGGGCTAAATCCAATAGTTTGCAACTGTAAGCCCATTCGTTATCATACCATGATACAAGCTTCACGAAATGATCGTTGAGCATCAAGCCGGCTTTTTCATCGAAAATAGAAGTGTGACTATCGCCGCAAAAATCACTCGATACTGAGTCTTGATTTGTGTATCCCAAAATTCCTTTCAAATTGGTTAAGGAAGCTTTTTGGATAACCTCACATATTTCTGCATAATTGGTCCTACATCCCAATTTACACGTCAAATCCACAACTGAAACATTCAGCACGGGAACCCTAAACGAAATGCCTGTAAGTTTGCCTTTGAGCTCCGGTATTACCAATCCCACGGCCTTAGCTGCACCGGTTGAGGAAGGTATAATATTTCCAAACGCTGCACGACCTGCGCGCCAATCCTTTCGAGATATTCCATCTACTGGATTTTGAGTATTGGTTATAGCGTGGACAGTTGTCATTAAGCCTTCTTCAATTCCAAAATTGTCATTTATAACTTTAGCTAATGGTGCTAAACAGTTAGTAGTACAAGATGCATTTGAAACTACATCCATATGCGGTTCATATTTTTCCAAGTTTACACCGCAAACAAAAGTAGGTGTTTGACTATCCTTGGCGGGAGCAGAAATGATAACCTTATCTGCACCGGCTTTTAAGTGCTCTGAAGCCGACTCCGTTGTGCAAAAAACTCCTGTGGACTCGATGATATACGACGCCCCAACGTTTTTCCAAGGAATATTTGCAGGAGATTTTTCAGAAAAGGTATTTATTCCCTGTCCGTCAACGTATAGGATTCCGTTTTCCCCTCTAATATCTTTTCCAAAATTTCCATGGACTGTATCATGAGATAGTAAATAAGCCATGTAATCGGAGTCTACAAATGGATCATTTATTCCCACTACTTGAAATTCATCCGGGCGACTTAGCGCTTCCCTCATGACCATCCTACCTATTCTTCCAAACCCATTAATTCCTAATCTTATTGCCACAAAAGCCACTCCTTATTAAATTTTTATAATTTAAAATATATTCCTCTAAGTGTTCAAAATATACTCTGATACCTAAACACCGTGACCTACTTCTAAGCTAGAATTTTCTCTAATCTGATTACAAATATCTACCATTACTAAAATAATGTAAATCGAAACTACCGCTTCCATACCACAAGTGGAAAGTTCTGCATCGCTCATTCCATTTGTTTGGTTGCTCATGACATTAATAAATGCAATCATCCATCTAGGAATAGCCAATAAAACTGCCGGAACGCCTAATCCAACCATCAGCTTTACGATATTTAATTTTGAAGAGGTTGAAAACACTTGCGTGTAGTACAAGAAAAATAGAGCCAAAAATGATGTCAGCGCAATGTTATATACGTTTACGCTACTGTTTTGCATCGATAGGAAAAGTATCATATCAAACGCAAACCAAAATACTGGACAAAACACAAAAAATGATGCTTTTGAAAACAGATTCCTACCCAAGAAAAATGTTATTGCCATCATTATGAACGTTATACACGTAAGCAAGGAAAGAAGTCCCATAATTAAGGGCTGCCACTCTAAATCATACTGAGTTGTGTCAAAATAGTAAGTTGGTATGCACCAGGCAAAACTCGCCGCAACTAACAAACTTACTATTCCTAGAGGTATGTTTTTACGTACCTGAATATTTTCCATGTTTAATTTTTCAAAACCAGCTAACAAAGGTATTATAAACAAGAGTATCAAAAACAAAGCAGTAAACCATCCCGTGTTAGCAATCTCCAAATTTTGATAAAAAGACACGATTTTTAGCGGTACAAAAATAAACAACAAAATAGCTGAAACAAACCAAATACTTTTAAATTTCATTTCAAAAACCCCCTAAATATAAATTTTTAAAACATAAATTTTGGACCTCGTCCATATAGATTAATTGAAAACAACGTTCCACGGCTAGTGTACATTAATACAGCATCAAAGTCAATTAATTTATGAACATAAACAAAGATTTTTATATCAAAGGACGTGCATCTTATGAACCAAGCTTCAAGCTTAAAAAACAAAATATTTGTTTTACTTTTCATATTTCTTTTGATAATTTTCATACCCCTCTTGGCTACTATCAAAAAACAACAAATATCAGATATAAAACTCTCTCACCCCCATACTTCAAATTTAAAACAATCTAATCCCTCAGAAAATTGTTTTTGCGTAAAAGATGAATCAACAAATCAAATTATTAAAATTCCCGATAGAGAATTTCTCTACGGTGCAGTAGCTTATGAAATGCCCGCCCTGTTTGAAAATGAAGCGCTTAAAGCCCAAGCCGTCGCTTGCTATACATATTTTTGCAGACAAAGAAAAAACGCCGACAACGAAAAAAATCCTTCTCAAAACTATCAATTTACCGTGAATACCTCTAAAGGAGTTACATATGTATCGCCTGAACAGATGAAAGTCCGATGGGGAAATAATTTTGAAAAATACTATCAAAAAATAAAAGAATGTGTAGATGCTGTATTCCCAGAAGTGCTAGAGGAAAAAGGAGATTTAATCTTAGCTGTTTATCATGCGATGTCATCGGGCAAAACTGAAAAATCCGCCGATGTTTTTGGTGGAGACCTAAGTTATCTAACAAACGTTGAAAGTCCGGGAGATACCCTTGCACCTGACTACGAAACCACTGCTGAGTTTTCTAAAGAAGAATTTAAGCAAAAAATTTCCTCAGCTTGCGAAAACACAAATTTTTCGAGCGAGCCCTCGACTTGGGTGAAAGACCCCACGCGTTCACCCGCTGGGATGGTTAAACAAATTGAAATTTGTGAGGTATCTATTCCGGGAACTGAAATTAGAAAAATATTTTCATTGAGGTCATCTAATTTTGAGATAAAGTACGATTCTCAAAATGAAAAATTTGTTTTTACAGTCAAAGGTTACGGTCATGGCGTAGGTATGAGCCAAAATGGAGCTCAGTACATGGCAAAACAGGGAGCTGACTATAAAAAAATTCTTTCGTGGTACTATCCCAATACCTCTATATCAGATAGAAAAGTTATATAAATTTAATTGAAATAAGTATTCACTTTATGGTACAATCTAGCGGAGGTGAATATAAAATGTGGTTTTTAGAACCCGATATGACTTTTGAAAGTTTGATTGCCAGAATCTTAGCAATGTTGGTAATAATTTTTTTGGTGTTTCCGCTCCACGAATTCGCTCATGCATGGACTGCCCACAAGCTCGGAGACGATACCGCAAAGCATTTAGGAAAACTTACTCTCAATCCCCTGGAACATTTTTCAACAATAGGTGCTGTTAGTCTGTTACTTTTTAATTTTGGATGGGCAAATCCGGTGCCTAGTGATCCTCGAAATTTTAAAAATCCTAGAGTCGGAATGGCCCTTACCGCACTAGCTGGACCGTTTGCAAACTTGATTGTTGCTTTTATCGCTGGATTTGCTTTAAATTTTGCTCCATTTTGCGCAGCAGCTTCACCGTGGGTGGGTATGTTTATTTACTACTTTATTTCCATAAATATCACACTAGTGGTTTTTAATTTGATACCTCTATACTCTTTAGATGGCGCTAAAATTTTAGTAGCAATTCTGCCGGATAGTCTGGTTGATAAGTATTATCAGAACATAAGGACAATTTCCTGGGTAATACTCATTCTTTTGCTTTTTGGTCTTTTTTCGTTTCCACTCGGATTTTTGGAACGCATACTGTACAATTTTATCATAAAAGCAACTAGAATTCCAATAAGATTTTGATTTTTTTACGAATATCTTTCAAGCTTTGGAAATACTATCAACAGGATACTAAAATAAAATTCATCAAGGGTAATTTCAATGATATGGATAATCTTAGTTTCGGTTTTAATTTTTATAGTTGCTTGTGTGATATTATTTATTTTGTTGGGTTCTGTGAATGCAACTGTTGAGTACGACTTGGATTTAAAAATCAAGCTGAAGATTCTATGTTTTTCATTCACAGTTTTTGATTCCTCTAAAGATTATAATGAACCAGAAAGTAAACCAGAAAAAACCAAAAACTCCAAAATGAAAACTATCGCTAAAAAACTAAAAACAAAAGATGCACTAGACTCACTTAAATCTGCATCTAAAATGCTCAGAACTTCTACTGAAATTATGAAGGAATTCCTGGAGATAATAAACATTGATGATTTAGTTTTGAAGCTGTGGGTTGGGGGCAGCGATGCTGCAGATGCGGCTATCCGATACGGACAAGCTTGTTCCATAGTATATAGTGTGTGTGGATATATCTCCAGTGTTAAACCGCTTAAAAAATACGAAGTTTCTATTGCACCTAACTTCACAAGCGAAAAAACAAATTTCAAGTTTCGACTGAGTATAACAGTTAAAATATTGAAAGTTCTAAAAATGAAATCTCTTGCAAAATTAAAAAATTTGAGTTTGTAGGTGAGAAATTATGAGTAATAAAATTGAAGGTCTAGCGGATGACGCGCTAAACAAAATAAAGGAAATAGTTAATGCGGATACTATAATTGGAAAATCTATCACAACCGCCGACGGCACCGTGGTAATACCGGTTTCAAAGGTTAGCTACGGTTTTGCCTCGGGAGGATCAGATTTCACTTCTAAACATTCAGATAATAAAGAGATGTTTGGCGGTGGAAACGGAGCGGGAGTGAGTATAGTTCCGGTGGCATTTTTGGTGATATCAGGAAGTGACGTTAAGCTGCTTCAAATAGAGTCGTTCAGTAGTTCTATTGACAGAATTATCGCTATGACGCCCGAAATAGTAAGTAAAATAGGTAACGCGATAAAAAAGAAAAAAAATAATACATGATATGAAAAAGATCCACAACTAAGTGGATCTTCATTTGTGAAGTAACAAAATTTATAGTAATTATCGCATGGTTCATCCCTGAGCTTTTAAAATTGTTACAATACCATTCAAAGCCAATTTTACGTTTACCGTCCACATATGCACGTTACAAAACGAATGGACTTCTTCACTTAATGAGTTTGCATTATTGTGCACTGATAACCAACGTTCTAGAGATTCTAGACAATCCTCCAATTGATACTTTATTCCTGATAACTCTTCAATATTTTCGCAACTACATGACATTTCTTCCAACCTACTAACTATTTCTCTGCCACCACTTAACAAATCATTTGCATCAGCGACCATTGCACCACTAAAACTACGTATTAATTTTTCAGTATCATCCTTAACAGATTCAAACCGTTCGGACTTTTCGTCAAAGTTTGGGATGTTTTCTAAGCCTTCTAAAACTTGGATTTCCTTTTCAACACAAGAGGCAAACTCCTCATCATAAAACACTTTATTATACCAACTCATTTGTTTGAGGCATTTACCCAAACTATCTTTCAATTCTTGAATGCTTTTATTCAATTCATCAATTTGCTTACGTTTTTGTTTCTCCTCTCTCTCAAGGGCTTTTTGGCGCTCTGTTTCTTCTTTTTCTGCTTGTTTTTGAGCTTTGAGTTTTTCTTCTTTCGCTTTTTGCTCTGCTTCTGCTTCTGCTTCTGCTTTGGCTTTTGCTTGCTTTTCTTCTTGCGCACGCTTATCTTTTGCGTCCTGGAAATCCTTCTTAACTCCTTCAACCATCTTTTGAACAGTTTCAAATTCACTTTCACTTAATGAACTGGGTTTTTTTTCTAAACTTTCTAACTTATCACTACATTCTTCTATTCTACTACAAAAATCTAAACTATAAGATTTTGCAATTTTCTTCATCTCATTGAGTTCTTCTTTTAATTCTTTAGCTTTTTCTATTCTACCTGCTATTTCACGTTCTTTATAAAGTTGGTCAATTCCCAAAACTCCAAGCCCGGTAATACCGGTAATAGCGGTTGCCCCAGATAATCCAAGCATTGTGAGAATTATTTTTTTTGCCTCAGACCCACCTTTCTTTGATGATTTTTGGATCGATGTAGCGGGATAATCTGTGAAATGATACATATCACTAGCATGTGCCTTCGGAGACATGGACGAACCACCCAATACTAACATTGAAGCCATCCCGGCAGATGTTAATTTTGTCAGGTTCTTTTTCATGGCGCCTCCCGCTACTTTGTTGAGGTCCGAATTTTTTAAATCAATTGAACTTTCTGCGATAAGCTTTTCTATATCTGCTTTAAATTCACCTTCTGATTTAGAATATCCATTGTCCTTAAAAAAATCATACAATTCCTTTTCGCTTTTTATTTCAAGCAGCTTTTCTAGTTTGTTTTCTTCCTCTATTTTTTCTGCTACTTCATCAAATGTGTTTTTCAATCGAAACACTCCTTCCTTTATTTTCACTTTCTCATTTTAACTCAAATCCAGTCTTTTGTCAATCTTAACTTATTTCTTCATATATATATATATATATATTAATTCAACATTAATGTTTTTTATACAAAATTTCTTTCAAACCGTTATTAGAACATTAAACTAGAAATTTAAATTTTTATCCCCACAACGCATCTGATAATTCCATTAATATCTTTTTTGAACTCCACATTGCTCATCCCATGATTTATCATTAGACTTTTAACTTCATCATGTTGCCCTTGGCCTATTTCAAACGCCAATATACCACTACTCTTTATTTTCGGAATCCATAGCTTGCAAATATTTTCATAAAAATAAAGCCCTGTTTCGCCACCATCCAATGCCAAGCGTGGTTCATGCAAAACCTCTCGCTCTAAGAAATTTATATCTTTTGTTTTTATGTATGGAGGGTTTGAAACCACTACGTCAAAAAAATCATCCTCGAATTTACTGCAAATCTTGAATATATCCGCTTGCAGAATGTTAACTTTGCTTTTTAGATTATTTTTATTCTGACTCAAGTACCTATACGCCAAATCTGATAGTTCTATAGCATATATTTTTAAATTATTTTTAAGAATATTCTCAAGCACAAATGATATGCACCCCGTTCCAGCACACAAGTCCGCCACAACACAATGTTTATTTTCTATTTTAGAAACAACCATTTCGACCACAGTTGCTGTATCTTCTCTGGGGACTAAAACACCCTCCCCAACCGCTAGTTTCAAGCCCATAAAATCCCAATGGCCTAAAATGTACTGCAGTGGCACACCTTTTTTGCGCAGCTCCACAGCTTTAAACAGCATTTCAAGTTTACCTTCTGATATCTCGGCTTGACTGTTTATTAGAATCTGCGTAAAACTTAAGTTTAAATATTCCTCTAGCAAAATTCTTATTTCCTGTTCACGTTCTGAAGTGTCAAGGAAACCCAGCTGCTCAGAAGCGTATCTGCGAAACTCACGTATGTTCATTGATTTGCTCCTTCTGACACTTCTGACTCTTCAGGATTTTTGAAGATAGGCAAAGTAATGGTGACGGTCGTACCAAAACCTTCCTCACTAATTATATCCAGCTTGCCCCCATGAAGTTCTACAATCTCATCGACAATAGCTAAACCTATCCCCGAACCTCTTTGTGAATAGTTTGCTTTATAAAATTTCTTTGTAACATTGGGCAAATGCTCAACAGGAATACCGCACCCATTATCCGTTACGCTTATTGCCACACACTCCTCTTTTTCACAAACACTAACACTTATTCCCCCACCTTCAGAGGTATATTTGAGGGCATTATCAAGGATATTTATGAAAACTTGTTTGAGTCTGTTTTTGTCTCCTAAAACCGTAGGCATCATTTTAGGTTCGGAATAAATGAGAGTTTTGTTTTCAGACTTTGCTTTATTTTTAAACATGTACACAGCTTCTCCGAGCTCTGCTAAGATATCTATTTTTTCTTTAACTAAACTAACTTTTTTCTCGCGTATGCTAGAAAAATCAAGCATTCCTTCCACAATACCTGAAAGACGTCCCGCTTCTTTGACTATCACTTCAAGTCCACGTTTCATAGTGGAAGAATCTGTCTCGCAAATTTGCATAGTCTCTGCCCAGCCTTTGATGGCCGTGAGTGGAGTGCGAAGTTCATGAGATATTGAAGAAACAAAGTCGTTTTTAAGCTTTTCAGACTCCTTAAGCTCTTTGGCCATGTAGTTTATGGCATCGCTAAGCTTACCTATTTCATCATCATATTTTTTACTAATCTCAACGTTAAAATCTCGTTGGGCAATTAAAGCTGATTTATTGCAAATATCAGTGATAGGGTCAACAATAGATTTTATAAAGTATGTTCCTGAGGTAATTAAAAAAATCAGTACAGCAGCTTCCAACAATAACAAAAATAACATGATAATCAAAACTCTATGTCTTACTACTTCCAGAGATGTTATATACCTTACTGCACCAACGTAGTTTCCATCTTTATCATAAATAGCCCTACTAACTCCCATAACCTTTTCACCGTTTAAATTTTTGCCTTCCCAATAGCCGATATTCTCTGAAGAATTTTTCGCTTGCCAATAATCTGGAGCATCTTGAGAGTCCTCCGGCAGAAATCCTACAGAAGTCAAAATAATTTGGTCGCTTTCATTGAAAATCATAACTTCATATTTTTCATTCTTACAGAAATTCTTTATGTACTTAACTGATTTTTCGATGAAGTCATAATCACTATCATCTCCAGACTCACTCAAGATACAGCTGGACTGCTCAGTGCACCCCATGAGTCGTTGTTTGATGCCGTTATAAAAGTAGCTTTGGAGCAAAAAATTAAAACAAATCATTAGTAAAGTAAAAATGCCTATAATTATCCCTAGACTATTAAACATCCAGCGTTTCTTTATGCCCTTTATTTTCATACGCCTCACTTTTGAAGTTATAAATTAATTTTCCCATTTATATCCCATACCCCAAACCGTTACAATATGTCTTGGAGCAGATGGATCATCCTCTATTTTCATACGAAGTCTTCTGATATTGACGTCAACTATTTTTTCCTCGCCGCTTCTAGATTCACCCCATACTTGTTTAAAAATTTGAGTCCTGCTTAAAACTGTTCCGGGGTTAGAAAAGAAATACTCCATGATTTGAAACTCAACTTGAGTAAGCTCTATAACTTTTCCTCTTTTTTTAAGTGCTCTATTTCTGAGATTCAACACGAATTCCCCGAATTTTATCTCTTCTTGGAATTTATTTTCAGCTCTCATGGAATTAAGTGCCACGCGCCTGTAAAGTGCGTCTACACGCGCTACAAGTTCTGAAGGACTAAATGGTTTAGTGATATAGTCGTCGGCGCCCAGCATTAAACCGCTTATTTTATCCATTTCTTGAGTTTTAGCGGTCAGAAGTATGATGCCAAGTGTGCTACTCTTTTTTCTGAGCTCTTTACAAACTTTGATACCATCAATCCCTGGAAGCATTATATCCAAAACTGCTAAA
>CAKVBG010000007.1 GCA_934725345.1 uncultured Eubacteriales bacterium | reverse complement strand
GGATAATTCTCCTGCACAGCCTATTGCTGCAGCCACTACTCAAAAACAAGATTTAGATTTTTCTTCTAAGTACTATGATTTACTCGTACAGAATCAAAATTTGAGTCATGAAAAATTTTTGTTGGAAGGTGAGATTGCAAAGTTGAAACAAGATAATATCGTTTTGCAGTCCAATGCAGATAAATACAAAAGAAGAATGACTCATTACAAGAAAAAATACGAGGCTAACAAGAATAATCTTTCTGCAGATCAAATGCAAAACGAAATAGAAAGAGTTCGTAGCCAAATGATTTTAGAGTTTACGAGTTACTTAGGAGAGTACATTAAAACAAATCCAAGCAAGAAGGTAAAGAATATCGACCTAAGAGGACTTCTCAACAGACTTATAACTTTGAACGTCAATTACACAAACAACGGAGATACAATGATTTCTCCTCTTGCTGCTAAAGGTACTGCTAAAGCAACCATAGCTGGTGCAGCGATAGCTTCTTAACATTTTAAAAAATAATTGTGGAGGAATTTAATTCTGTGCCGAATGGTTCTGTGAAATTTGAAATTATTGCTAATCCAAACAATTGGCGTAAAGTCTATGAATTTTTAAGAGAATTTATTTATCCTATCTATGAAGATAAAACTGAAGTCTTAAAAATTCTTATGAGCTGTGAAGAGATATTCGTCAACATTTCGCGTTATGCTTATCCTTCTTCAGAAGGTATGGTAAAAATAAACGTAAGTTGCTTAGAGGACTCTTCCGAGCTCGAAATAACATTTGAAGATTTTGGTATTCCTTTTGACCCCACGCTTTGGGAAACTGTAAGCACAAATTTGCCCCTTAGTGAGAGAAAAATTGGAGGTCTGGGCGTGTTTATGGTTAAAAATATAATGGATAAAATGGAGTACGAATATGCTGATGGTAAAAATAAACTTGTAATGACTAAAAAAATTAATAATTTAGGAGGTTATCAAAATGGAAATTTCTAAATCACGCGAAGAGGGAAAACTAATTTATGCTATAGAGGGGCGCATTGATACTCAAACAGCTCCGGATCTACAAGATGAACTTGATAAAGATTTCGAAGAGATTAAAGAAACCGGAGGAAACGTTATCGATTTGACGTTAGACTTGGGAAATGTTAGCTATATGAGTAGCGCGGGGCTTAGAACAGTGCTTTATACAAAAAAGAAAATCGACTCTATGACAGGCTCTGCACTTCATATTATTAACGTTCAGCCTGCCGTTATGGAAATATTCGATATGACCGGCTTTGTTGATTTTCTCGATTTAACTCCAATTAGTTAATTTAAATATCAGATAGTGACGTCCACCCATCAAAGGGTGGATATTTTTTGAAAAAATTTACTACCCACTACATTTGATCATAGTGGGCAGCCTGTTTGTGAAGAGATAGTCCGTTCCTTTACCAAATAAATTATTCTGAAGTTTATGGTAGGTAAATTCCTAATTTTTCAAGCTTACTAATAAGAGATTCGGCGTACTCTACATTATCATATTGGTCCATAAGCCACTTCTTGCTAATTTTAAAATCGGGGTCTTTTGATGCTTCCAAAAGTTCTTTACTAAAATAACTGTCAAGACTACATATTGAACTTAGCATATGAATGATATCAAGTATATTGGTTTCTGTATCCACCTCAGAACCATTATTCCTTTTGTCCATTAATATTTTAATGAGAATAATGTTAGTAAAACCGTATTCATTTTCTGCAAATTCAATAATATTTTTACTATTGCTTATGTTTTGTTTCCAAAGTTTTTTAATAAAGGAGTTTCCCGGATAGGTTAATTCAGGATGATCAAAATGGGTATTCTCGGTTTTTTCGATATTTAAATCTAGCTCTTTGGCTCTATCTATTGCCCTACAAAGAAGTTCAGTCCCATTTTGATTAATGTGATATCTAAGCCAGTCGATTTCACCGTACACTTGTTCTAGTGTTTCTCTTTGACTTTTAGTGATGGGACTACTTGATTTAAAAATACTGCTGGAATCATTAATGTCAATATACATTTGCGTTTCATTTTCATCATTAATGTTCACAGTGAATCTACCCGAAGCTAAAGATGGAGTTTGTAGTAATTGTTCAAGTGTATACTCTTCACCGCCCTTTTCTAATTTTATGTTTTGATAATTATGGATTAAATTTTTTTCTTTTAATGCTATCAAAAACTCAGAAATTGCTCTAAATTTATTGCACTTGATTAATTCGTTCCAATTAATAAAATCTCTGATACCAGTATCTCGCAGTGAATCTACAATTTCGTAACCAAATAACCTTATGCCAAAATTATTATTAAGGTTCATATAATTAGTCCTTATAGTACGTATACATTCTTGGACGTTTTTTAACTTGTTTTGGTCGAGATTAGGAGCTAGCCAGCAAGATACTATCAAGCGATTTAACATGCTAGGAACATCGTCCGTGGCAATTTTCTGATTCAACAAATTGTGTCCGTCGCTCCCTTCTGGCCACACGTAGTTGTTTATGGCGCAGCACATATAGTTAAAATAAGTTCTAACGCTGTTAATAACATCACTTTGTGAAGAAGATTGTACAGTTTTTTCTTTGCCAGTATCATTGCTTTGTTGAAAATCTTTGATATCTACGCCAACAAGATTTCTCAAATCGTTTCCTAATTTATTAGATATTTCACTAGCTATCTTAAAAACAAGTTTTTCATTTTCAGGAGTTAATTCGCAGTACTCTCCAAATTGCCTTTTTATCATGGAGTCAAAATCTTCTTTAATTTCATTGAATTTCGTCTGAAGTTTTTCAAATTCTTCTTCCAGGTTATCAAGGTCAAGTGAAGAATCTTTAATTGCTTCATCAAATGATGTGTTTACTTTAGAATTTAGTTCTTTATACTCATTTTCTAATGCAGGTATCCTGCTGTCATCCTGGAAATTCAATGATGGGTTTTTTAACTTGTTGATATTTTGATTTAATTTACGAAACTTTGACTGCAAACTGTAGTAACGACGTTGGGAGCTTTCTTTTTCTTCGTTGTGGCGCACCACAAGTTCCGTAGCTCGCTGTATCAAAGCATCGGCTCGCGACTTTTTTTCACCAGAATCTAAAGAATTCATACTGGTTTCAAATACAGTCATTTCCCTAAGAAGTGAAGCTGCATCACTTGAAATTTCCTTAAAGAATAATTCCCTTGACAATAACAAAACGTCAATGTGCCAACTGGTAATTCTGCGTTTTATCTCTAATTCCTCAAGTTCACTCGAAACTCCATCCAGGCTTCTTGAGGAGTCATTTTTTAAGAGATTAATTTCTTTTTTTAATCCATCCAGTGATTCAAGTTGTGCTTTTAAATCACTGACCTGACACTCTATGTTTTCTTCGTTTTTTTTGAATTCTAAACAAAATTTGATATTTTCCTCCAATCGAGTAATTGAATTTTCCAATTCTCCAATTTTTTGAAGCCTGCGTTCCGCTTCTACTCTGGCTTGTTCTTCTTCCCGCTGACGCCTTTCTTTTTCCTCTTTTAATTGTCTTTGGAAGTCTTCATTGATTTCAGGCTGCTCAGGTTCCTCTTGAGTTCTTTCAGGGTTCGATGAACCTACATAATCATCTTCTGGATTCTCGGGCGCCGGTTCGTCCTTTTCTATTCCACCATAACTTTGTTCAGGGGGATCAATCGTTTCTTGCGGCGTATCGGTAATTTCTTGAGTTGATTCTTCTGGCGGTGTTGCCTCGTCTTCAATTGACATTTTTATGTCAGCTGTTGGTGGGGGATTAACATCTTGAGGATTGCTTTTACTTTTATGATGTTTGTAAAGCATGTAAGCTCCCAAACCACCAACACCAATAACAGTGCCTGCTCCGCCAATTCCAAGTGCGGCAAGAATTATTTTTTTAGCACTGGAACTATTGTTTTTTGCAGATTTTTGCACTGCTGCAGCTTGATAGTCTGAGAAATAGTAAACATCTCTAGCATGCGCTTTTGAAGATATAGGGGAAGCACCTAAAGCCAACAACGAAGCCATCCCCGCGGATGTTAATTTTGTTAATTTATTCTTTGTAGTACCTCCTGCCACCGCGCCTAGTTCTGAATCTTCTAAATCTATTGCTGTTTCTTCTACAAGTTTTTCAATTTCTGCTTTGAATTCCTTTTCCGACTTGTAGTAGCCATTTTCATGAAGAAAAGCATAGAGTTCTTTTGTATTTTCTATTTTAAGTAACTCTGTAAGTTTATTTTCTTTTTCTATCTTTTCCATTATTTTTTCAAATGTGTTTTTCAATTGAAACACCCCTCCTCTATTTTTACTTATTCATTTTAACTCAAATCCAGTCTTTTGTCAATCTTAACTTGTTTCTTCATATATATATATATATATATATATATTAATTTAACATTAATATTTTTTGCACAAAATTCATAACTACCATCAGTAATTGCGCTCTTACAAAGATTTTTGAAATTTAGAAAAAACACAATCAATCACTATTTTTGAACAGAATCTAATCATCGTTAGGTCTTGTGATATAAAGATAATTTCAAAATTACCTACTTTTAACACGTCATATTAGAAATTTATTGAACTCTCAGCCTCCATTCAGTTTTGCCATCCCAAGCTGTTATTTCAATCGGGACATCCTTAAGAATGTTACTATATCTTGCCATATAGGTCAAAAGTTGCCTCAGGGAGCGAACATTATTATTTTCACTATCTCTGTCAAGACCCCTGTTGATGAATATTTCTATATTAGATAAATCATCTGTATTATAAATTTCTTGTAATTCTTTTAATAAATTATAGAAGTTAGAGAGCTCATCATAGAAATTCATGTTATCAGTTTGATGTGTAGCTCTAAATATTGTTCCATCTTGTATATTGCTTTTTTGTAGTGTATCTATAAAGTCGTTTGAAAGCACTCCATTATCGTCATCTTTTTTGCGAACAATGTTATTATACTGTGGTAAGAAATCATGTATTTGGTCAACTGATTCACGTAAATAATCTATACACTTTCTGACTTTATTAAATTTTACATTATCACAGCCTTTTGCCAGTGCACAGGACAATATTAAATGGTTTAAAGTAGTTTTAGGAGGGGAAAAGAGTACAGCATACGTTGAAATTTCGAAACCGTAGGTTGAGAGATGGTGTGAACTATCCCCCCATAGATAAGAGTTTACTACGTGGCATAAATAATCAAAGTATCGATAAAGATCTTCTCTTTCATCGTCACGGGGTATTCTGTTTATCTCATGAGTGGGGTAATAATCACTTATACGTTTTTCATCAGTAAGTCCTAATGTGTTTATTATTTTTTTGGTTAGACAATATAAAATTTCTTTGCATTCTGGATTTGAAAAACTACTATTACAAAAATGTTTTTGTATAAATTCTTCCTTGCTCAATGTTTTTTTGGGGGTTTCATTGTTTTTATCTATTTGATTTTTGAGCTTATCTTTTTGTTTATATTTGTAGAGTGAGTATACGCCTAAACCGCCTATCTCCGCTGCAGCTCCCAGAGCACTTATTCCGAGTGTGGCAAGAATAAATTTTTTAGTATCCAGTTTGCTTGTTTTACTCGTTTTACTCGCAGGTTCATGTGCTATGTTGGTGAAATAATTCGGATTACCCACCTCATGAGCTTGAGAATGCACAGGCGAAGCCCCCAACATTAGGAGCGAAGCCATTCCTGCAGAGGTTAATTTTGTTAAACTATCTTTGAGAGTGCCTCCTGCCACCTGGCTTAATTCTGAATCTTCTAAATTTGTTGAAATTTCTTCCAGGAGCATCTCTATTTCTTTTTTAAGTTCACTTTCGGATTTTGAATATCCATTTTCTTTCAAAAAGTTCCAGAGTTCTTTTATATTTTTTATTTTAAGTAACTCTGGAAGCTTGTCTTCTTTTTCTATTTTTTCCATTACTTTTTCAAATGCGTTTTCCATGCACAACACTCCTCTCCTTGTTCTTATTTTTTTATTTTAGCTTTAAACTGAAATTTTGTCAATTTTAATGATTATAATTTTGCGTATGATTGACAATTTAATCATTTAAATAAAAATAACTAACCACGCACTTAATGCGTGGAATTTTAAAATTATAAGGTTAATCATCAAGTGAGTTGATTTTAAAATATACCTGAAATTTTTCCTTCTTCGCTGATATCGATTTTTTCTGCTGCAGGAATTTTAGGAAGACCAGGCATAGTCATTATGTTACCTGTTAAAGCTACTATAAATCCTGCGCCGCTTGATAAACTAACATTTCTTACAGTAATTTTAAAATCTTTTGGAAAGCAAAGTTTAGTAGCGTCATCGGAGAGAGAGTACTGAGTTTTTGCAATGCACACAGGCAAGTTACTGCAGTTTAATTTTTCTATTTCTTCTATTGATTTTTCAGCTTCTGGGGTATAGACTACGCCGTCTGCTCTGTAGATCTCTTTAGCGATGGTTAAAATTTTTTCTTTGATACTGCACTCAGCTGGATAAATCGGTGAAAAATTGGACTTAAGCTCACACAGTCTGCAAACTTTTTCAGCTAAACCTTTAGCACCTTCGCCACCTTTTGCAAAAACTTCAGCGGCCTGAAATTCACAGTTCACACTTTCGCAGTATTTTTTAACTTTTTCAATTTCAAGTTGTGTATCTTCTGAAAATACGTTAAGCGCCACTGCGACGGGTACTCCGTATTTTTTCATATTCTCAATGTGTACGCCAAGGTTTGGCAGACCCCTTTTCAAAGCATCCAAATTTTCTTCTTTAAGATTTTCATATTTAACGCCGCCGTTATATTTAAGTGCCCGAATCGTTGCAACTACCACGATACATGATGGTTTTAATTTTCCAATTCTGCATTTTATATCTAAGAATTTTTCAGCTCCCAAATCTGAACCAAATCCAGCTTCAGTGATGCAGTAATCTCCGAGTTTAAGAGCTAAATTTGTTGCTCTTATGGAGTTGCATCCGTGGGCAATATTTGCAAATGGCCCTCCATGGATTATTACGGGAACTTTCTCTAAGGACTGCACTAAATTGGGTTTAATAGCATCTTTTAGTAGTACGCTCATTGCACCATGAGCTTTTATATCCCTCGCGTACACTGGTTTACCTGTAAAGTCGTATGCAATTAGTATGTTACCAAGCCTTGATTTTAAATCGTTTAAGTCACTGGATAAGCATAAGATAGCCATAATTTCAGTTGCTACTGTTATAACAAAACTATCTTCTCTAGTAACACCGTTCATCCTTCCACCAAGGCCTATTATTATATTTCTAAGGGATCTATCATTAATATCCAGACATCTTTTTGTGAGAATAGTTTTAGGGTTTATGTTAAGAGCATTTCCCTGTTGAAGATGGTTATCAAGCAAAGCGCAGAGCAAATTATTTGCAGAGGTTATTGCGTGCATATCTCCGGTAAAGTGAAGGTTTATATCTTCCATGGGCAGAACCTGGGAATATCCTCCTCCCGTGGCACCACCTTTAATTCCGAAAACCGGTCCTAAGGAAGGTTCTCTCAAAGCTATTACGGCATTTTTACCGATTTTATGCATTGCTTGACCTAATCCTATCGTTACAGTGGTTTTACCCTCTCCTGCGGGCGTAGGGTTGATAGCTGTTACCAAGACTAATTTTCCGTTCGGTTTATTTTCAAGACGTTTGTATGCTAAGTCGTTGATTTTAGCTTTATATTTACCGTAAAGCTCTAGTTCTTCATCTTGGATTCCCAATTTTTGAGCAATTTCGGTTATTGGTGTTAAGGGGACTGAATTTGCAATTTCTAAATCTGTGAGCATTTAGAATCCTCCTAATTATTAATTTCATGGGGCATGAGTACTTTTTCTAAAAAAATTCTTTTTTCAAAGCCGCCTCTTTTTTTTCTTTTGAGTTTACGTATCTCCTCCACCTTTTCAAAAGGTACCTCTAATGATTCGCTTATAGCTCTAATAACCTCTAGAGCATCGGCAAGTCCTTCTATTTTTGAATCTGTGCTAGGTGCTTCCTGAACCTCTTTAGCTTCTTCAGTGAGTTTTAATTCCAGATACTTTCGATACGCATCGATGTCTAGGATGCGAAAAGTGGGGATATCTCCTGATTTTTTTATAATTTCAGGGATTTCATCTCTTACAAGTTTATTAAAGTTTTTTTCTTTAGAGGTCAGTTTGTATATCAGGTTAAGTATATTTTTTAATGAATCGGATTTGTCAAAATTTTCGCATGAATTTTTCATGTATTCTAACTTGGCAGGGTTTTGAAGTAAATTTTTTATTGTTTCATCGGGGTTCTCTCCGAGTTTTATAGCCATGTTATTGCTTACCAAAAAATCTGAATTTTCTTCTTCTTGTCCAGGGATAGCTCCAAATAGAGCCATCGGAAGTCCGCAGGCTAGTGCTTCACTGACTGTTAATCCACCGGGTTTAGTTATTATCAAATCAGAAGCATACATATATTTTTCAACTTCATCGGTAAAGTAAATTACTTTGGTTTTCTGATTACACTTCTGTGGAGAAGTTTTTTTAAGTTTGACCCTAAATTTTATACGTTTAAGTTTAGGCAAGTATTTTGAAATTTTGGCCAGAATTTTTGCTCGTCTTCCTCGATAAGGTGGTTTGCCCTCCGACATATTTTTGATTTTTTCATAAAGTTTTTTATTTTTACCAGTTATTACTATGATTTGAATTTTAATATCAATATTTTGAAGTTGGGAGTATATTTTATCAATACTTGCATAACCTGATTTTCCTGCCATTATCATGATTGTTGGTAAAGAAGGGTCGAGGGAAAGTTCTTTTAAAAGTTTTGTCTTATCGGACTTAACATGAAAAGAATCATCCACAGGTATTCCAAATGGATAAATATTTTTAGGATTGACTCCCATATCCTCCATGGCTTGGACCATATCCGAGTTAGCAACTACATACGCATCAACCCCCGAACTCGTCCAGGTGCGATGAGGAGCGTAGTCCGTCATGACGCAAACCAGGGGGATATCAACCGTGTTACTCATTTTTAAATTGGATACCATTTCAGTAGTAAAGGGATGAGTGCTTATAATTAAATCGGGGTCTGAAGTTTCAATCAAGGGGAGTAGTTTTTTACTTATAAGACCATTAATTCCTCCAACCAATTTATTAACACTTTTCTTATTCGAGGAATCATAGACCATTTTCCAAATTTTAGGCTGTTTTGTTGCAACGTACTCATAAATTTCAGTAACGGTCTTGTTTAAAATTGGACTTACGTACTCCAATGCATCGAACACTTCTACTGAGATACCCAAAGGAATTAAGTATGATTTTATAGCGTTTGCAGCACTCATATGTCCACCTCCGGTAGAGGCAGATAAAATAATGATTTTCATTGAGAAGATTTCCTTTCTGACGCTATGAGATTTTATAATAGAATTTATTTAGAGCTATATCAAACCTAAGATAGTTTTATCTGTAAGGCGATATCCTCTTGCAAAATCGCTTGATAGCATTCTTTTTTTACCTTCTATTTGGACTTCTATGAGTTCTAAGGAAGTATCGTTTCCGCACCCGATTATAAGCGGAGAGACGCTAAGTACTTTTCCTGGATAAGCGGGTCGGTTTAGAGATATTTTAGATTTATATATTTTAAACAATTTGCCTCTAAGGGTTGTGTGGGCTATGGGCCAAGGATTGGAACCACGAATCAGATTATGAATTTGTTCAGCGGATAGTTCCCAATTTATATCACCAGTGATTTTATCAAGAGGTGGAGAAAGTGTAGCTTTAGATGAATCTTGTTTTACGCGAGTCAATTCTCCGACCTCTAAGGCCTTTATAGTTTTGATGAGAGTTTGTGCACCCACAATCGACATCTTTTTCTTGAGTTCTTCTGAAGTTTCATCATCGTTTATGAATACTTTACTTTGCATTAAGATATCCCCCGTGTCGAGGCCTTCATCCATAAACATTGTTGTTATACCAGTAACTTTATCTCCGTTTATTATGCTCCACTGTATAGGTGCAGCGCCGCGGTATTTAGGCAGTAGCGAACCATGCACGTTTATACAGCCGAATTTTGGGAATTCAAGTATATTTTTAGGCAAAATTTTCCCGTATGCTACAACTACTATGAGCTCCGGATTTATTTTTTTAACCAGCTCAAAAGTTTCTTCCACTTTGAGTTTTTCTGGTTGAAACACTTCTATACCATATTCCTGAGCCCGGACTTTCACTGCAGGAGGAACGATAATTTGTTTGCGACCTTGTGGCTTATCGGGTTTGGTAAAAACTGCACTGACGTCATATCCGTTTTGAACTAATGCTTCTAACGAAGGGACTGCAAATTCGGGAGTCCCCATAAAAAGAATTTTCAAATAATTCACCTCTGAATAATAATTAAGTATTTTGCTGATAGTATTCTTCTAAAGTAAGTTTGTTATCATACAAGAATTTCGCGAGCTCTTCACCTACGTATCGTATATGCCAAGGTTCAAATTTCATTTGAGTTATGTTTTCTTTCCCGCGAGGATACCTTAAAATGAACCCGAATTTATATAAGACAGTATGCAACCAATCAATATCGGAATTTGTATCTCCGTTTTCGTCTAAAGCAATTCCACCCCAAGCTCCTTTTCTAAAGATATCACAGTCCAAAGCAAGACCGGTGTTGTGTTCGGAGTACCCTGGCAAACACGCACTTTTTTCAGCGAATTCAAGTCCGCGTCTTTTTACAAAATAATTATACTTTATTCTCTGTTGTTCAAATGTCAAAAAACCGCTAGTTATTCCCAAAATCATGCCATGGCTTTTAGCATACTCTCGTAGTTCGGAGAATTTTTCGGCTGTTAGTTTTTCAAGGTAAGTCTTTTTATCGTCAATACCGAAAGCTTTGTAAGCTGCTTCATTATTTTTTATGGGATTTACTTCAACCACTGAAGGTTTTATAACATTTTCGTAGTAGGAGTTGTCCAGTTTATTTTCTTTGTTGACGAGTATTTTATAGTCAGTCATTTCAGGCTCTCCCTTCTTATATTTGAAATTTAGGCATAATAACCCTATCTATGATATTACATTTGTAAAATTTTTTCAATTGTTATGCTTATAATACCTTTTAAAACATTGATATACACTAAAATCACATATATAATAATTATTATTAATTTTAATTAGGAGGAATATAGCCTTGTTTTCAAAACTTAAATTAACCGAAGAACATTTTGAGAAGATAAATCAAGAACTATGTGAGCCTGAAATCATATCCGATCAAAATAGATACAAGAGTCTTATGAAAGAACTCAAAAACTTAACCCCTATTGTTGAAAAATACAGAGAGTACAAAAAAGAAATCCAAAATATTGAAGAATCCAAAGAGATTATTTCTCAGGCGGGTTCGGATAAAGAACTTAAAGAAATGGCAGAGCTTGAGATACTTTCCTCAAAAGAGAAAGCAGAAAAAATTACAGAAGAACTTAAAATCCTTCTTCTACCCAAAGACCCCAATGATGAACGAAACGTCATAATGGAAATTCGTGCAGGAGCAGGAGGTGAAGAAGCGGCGCTTTTTTCAAGTGTGCTTTTTAGAATGTATAATATGTATGCTCAGGAAAAGAGATGGAAAGTTGAGGTTTTAAATGCTAATGAAACTCAGCTTGGAGGATTCAAAGAAATTAGTTTTATGATAAGTGGTGAAGGAGCTTATTCCAAACTAAAATACGAAAGCGGTGTGCATAGGGTTCAGCGTGTGCCGGATACTGAAGCCCAAGGTCGAGTTCATACATCTACTGTTACGGTAGCGGTTCTTCCTGAAGCCGAGGATGTTGAAATAGATATAAATCCCACAGATTTACAAATCGATACTTATCGTGCAGGAGGAGCAGGGGGTCAGCACGTAAACAAAACAGAATCAGCTATAAGAATAACTCATTTACCAAGCGGTATAGTTGTTGAATGCCAGGACGAACGGAGTCAGTATAAGAATAAAGATAAAGCTATGAAAGTTTTGAAGTCCCGTTTGCTGGAGGCGAAGAGAGAAGAACAAAACAACGCCCTTGCTCAAGAGCGTAAAATGCAAGTTGGTACGGGTGACAGATCAGAGCGTATCAGAACATATAACTATCCTCAGAGCCGTATGACTGACCACCGAATTGGACTTACAATTTATCGTCTTGAAGACATACTCAACGGCAACATAGATGAAATCATAGAAGCTCTCAGCACTGCCGATACTGCTGCTAAACTTGCTCAAGGAACAGAGTCCTAATTTAAAATTTAAAGGATGTGTTTATATTGAATACTTTGTATCTCAATTCCAATGAAACTTCCCGTGCCGCTGAAATTTTATCAAATGGTGGACTAGTTGCGATACCTACTGAAACTGTTTACGGCCTTGCCGCAGATGCTTTCAACGAGGATGCGATTGAGAAAATATATATTGCTAAAGGAAGACCTGCTGATAATCCACTGATAGTTCATATTTCATCACTAGAACAAATCGACGACCTTGTTTCAAGATTTACCCCCGTAGCATCAGCATATGTTGAAAGATTTTGGCCCGGACCGCTCACTTTGATATTCCCTAAAAGTGAGAAAGTTCCTGATTGCGTCACAGGTGGTATGCTGAGCGTAGCGATAAGATTTCCATCTCATCCTGTGGCACGAGAAATTATAACGAAAGCCAAAAGGCCGCTAGTTGCACCTTCTGCAAATTTATCGGGTAGTCCTAGTCCAACTAAATTTGAACATGTTTTTCAAGACTTAAACGGTAAAATAGATGCAATAGTGGACGGCGGCGAATGCAGTATTGGAATTGAGTCAACAGTAGTTTCTTTGCTAGAGCCCTTACCAAGAATTTTGCGTCCTGGGTTTATAACTCCGGAGCAAATTGAGAACGATATAGGCATTGTTAAGATAGATGACTCTGTTTATGGTAAGCTTAAACCAAACCAAATGGTTTTATCTCCTGGTATGAAATATAAACACTATTCTCCCAAAGCAAAAGTAGTGATACTAAAAGGTAACTGCGAGAAATATGCTCGTTTCGTAAATTCGCAAGCTGATTATAATGTTGTTGCGCTTTGCTTTGACGAAGACATACCTAATTTAAAAATTCCATATATATCTTACGGCGGCCTAGAAAATGAAGAGGAGCAAGCTCGGAATATTTTTGATGCTCTTCGTGAATGTGATAAACTGAATCCTACTGTTATATATGCACATAATGAAAAAAGTGAAGGAGTGGGAATAGCGGTTTATAACAGACTTATCCGATCAGCGGGGTTTGACGTAATTCAGCTTTAAAATGTTACGATTAAAGAAGGGATAGTCACATACTGATAAAGTTGAGAAAATTTACACTATTTTACATTTTTATAGCAATCTTTTCTGTATTCGTGGTATCATATACATATAGGTCTTTAATGCATACTATTTACCCTTTAAAGTATGAAGAGTTAGTTTCTAAGTATTCTCTTCAATATGATGTGGAAAAAGAACTAATTTTCGCCGTTATAAAATGTGAAAGCGGATTTGACCAAGAGGCACATTCTCACGCTAACGCACAAGGCCTTATGCAAATGACTCCCGAAACTTTCAATTGGATAAACGAATGTTATATTCGTCAACAAGAGTTAAACGTTTCAGAGCTAAAAAAACCAGAGTTAAACGTAAGATGCGGGACGCTTTTGCTTTCTATACTTTTAAAAAAGTACAAAAACGAAAAACTTGCTTTGAGTGCGTACAATGCCGGTATCTCGACAGTTGACCGCTGGATAAAAAATAATGTTATTTCTTCTGAAACACCCGACCTAAGCTGTATCCCGTATAAAGAAACTAAAAATTACGTCAAAAGGGTAATGAGAGCGAAAAAGATCTATAAAAAACTGTATTTTACAGATTAAGGAGAAATGCTACATGGAAAACAAAAACGATACTAAAGCGTTAAAAGACAAATTGTTTGCCAAAAGAGAAAGCGGCGGAAAAACTCTTTCAGAAGAAGAACTTAGAAAATCCCAAGAGTTTAGTGTGGAGTATAAAAAATTTTTGGGAGAGTCTAAAACAGAACGTGAAGTTGTACACTATGCTCTTGCAAAAGCTCAGAAGTTGGGATTTACTCAATTCGATAGAACTAAAACTTATAAGCCCGGAGATAAAGTTTATGCCGTAAATAGAGATAGAAATTTAGTCTTATGTGTTATAGGCAAAAACGGAATCAAAAATGGTGCTAGACTTGCCGTGGCTCATATCGATGCTCCCAGACTTGACCTCAAACCAAATCCGATAATTGAAAACAATGAAATAGCTATACTTAAAACTCACTACTATGGTGGAGTTAAAAAGTATCAGTGGACAACTCTTCCTTTAGCTTTACACGGAAAAATAGTCAAGAGAGACGGTTCGCAAGTAGAAGTGGTTATTGGTGAAAATTTAGATGAACCCTGCTTCTATATCACTGATTTACTTCCACATTTAGCAAAAGACCAAATGAGCAAAAAGATGTCTGAAGCAATTACAGGCGAAGATTTGAACGTCTTGATAGGAAGTATGCCGCTTAGAGGCGCAGAAGGTTCTGAACTGGTTAAATTGAATATTTTAAAATTGCTAAATGAAAAATATGGTCTTGTTGAAGAAGACTTAATCTGCGCTGATTTAGAGCTAGTTCCCGCGATGAAACCTCAAGACGTGGGATTTGATAGAAGTTTAATTGCAGGGTATGGCCATGACGATAGATCCTGTGCATATCCTTGTATTGAAGCAGTGCTCAATACTTCAATGCCTGAAAATACCTGTATAACCTTCCTTACAGATAAAGAAGAAATTGGCAGCGACGGAAATACCGGTATGAAATCTTTGTTCTTGAAGTATTTCATTGAAGATTTGTGCGAGCAGGAAAATGTTCTTGTTAGAGACGCGCTTAGCAAATCAAAATGTCTTTCGGCGGACGTAAATGCAGCATACGATCCAACTTATGCCAGCAGTTTTGAAGCATTTAATAGTTCATTCATAAATAGGGGTGTGGTAGTTACTAAATATACTGGTAGCGGTGGAAAATACAGTACCTCTGACGCTTCTGCTGAATTTACAGGTGAAGTGTGTAAAATTTTGAACGATAACAGCATTTTGTGGCAGAGCAGTGAACTTGGTAAAGTAGATAGCGGTGGAGGAGGAACGATCGCAAAATACATTGCTACTTGGAACATGGACGTCATAGATATTGGAGTTCCCGTTCTTTCAATGCACGCTCCTTATGAAGTTATCTCTAAAATAGACCTTTTCATGACTTACAAAGCGATTCATCATTTTTTCAAATAATTTAGCTCGTTCGGGGATAAAATAATTAAAAGTGAAGAGAATAAATTTGATAGCAAAATCCTCTATTTCTAATATCGTGAACGCATAAAAAAGTTTGCTGAAGATTTTCTGGAATCTTTTGACTCCTATGAATTTTAAGCTTTTATCTCATACAATAGTTATTGATGGCGACTATATCTCCTTGAAAAACTGTGGAATGAATAATATTTTTTATATTCAAATCTTGTGCGTGAAAAAATGGCCCCGAATTTTTTCGGGGTTTATTTATGTGTAGAATTAGTTACGGAAAACCAATTTTTGATGTTGTTATCATATAATTTCAAATTTATGCTTGACTTTTTGTTATATATATATATATATATATTAAGTAGAAAGGAAGTGTTTTAATATGAATATTAATGAAATTAAAATGGGTAGATTTGATCAAAAATTATTTGATGAGTATAAAAATAAACTAACAAACTACGAATGTACTGAAGAAGCATTGCGGATTATTAATGAGGTGGAAAAAGCCTTGAAGGAAATGGGGGATAAAAGTAATATTTGGGAGACCACTCCTTCAAAGTCGATATATAGCGTGTGTGATAATTTAAAGGAATTTTCCTCACTACGATTAGGTCGTAAAGTGGTGTTAATTGTTGAGAGTGATTTATGCAATCTTGCAGATTTTATTTTTAGCCAAGATACTAAAAAAATGGTTGAAAATAATGTGAAATACAAAGAGCTAAAATCTAAAAGTAAATTGACAAAGATATTCATTGTCATGTTTAAAAATATGATTAGGGGTTCAAAGTATAAAAAGTGGAGATCTGAACTTAAATCTTTGGAACAAAAAGTTCGTGAACGAATGGATAAATGTAAACTGGAAATGAAGAAAAAAACATCTGATAATAATGAATTAGCTGTATGTTTTTATAAAGCATGTTTGTATATGATGATGAGTATGGTTTTACATGCCGTGGATTGTATTAGAGGAACGCTTGTTAGTGTGGATGATAACAGTTTAAAATCTGAAGGTACAGCCACTCAAGATGAATTTTATGTAAAAGATAGAACAATTAAAATAATTAAGGACAAAAATTTAGATGCAAGTGATATTAAAAACATTGATGATTTGTTTTCGGAGCGTGACAAAGGCAAACCTAAATATTATGATATAAGTCAATTTAAAATTGATGACTGTTATTTACTATCAGCTCTTACCACGTTAGCTAAAGTGGATCCTCTTTCCATAAGGGACTGTTTCACAAAAGTGCAAAATGGAAAGGTTACTGTGAGATTTTTCAAAGTGGAACTTAAACTTTTATCTAGCACTGATTCTTTAATTAAAATAAAATGTATTCCTAAATCCCCTGTTTTCATAGAGATGGATCTATCTTTCTTAAGTAAAAGTAACACTGTGTCAAAGGCGTGGGTTAAGCTGATGGAAAAGGCATATGCAATTTACAGAGCTAAACATTTTGACCCAGCAAAAGCGATTGCTAGAGTGGTCAGCTTTAATTTTGGAAGGGATAAAACATTAACTGACACAGTAGGATGGGGAAATTCGAGCGTTGTTATGTGTGCCATAACTGGACATCCTTCTGAGTTTAATTTTAAGCGTGCCAAGAAGCCCAAAAACAAAGCTTTTTCTGGAAATTATGATAAAAAAGCAAACAAGTTATGGGAGGACATAAATCAATCGCTTAGAAATCGAAAAGGAGTAACCGTGATTTTCAAGAGCAAACCTAAACCTTTAGATGGAAGTATAACTGGAATTACACAAGAAAATATAGAAGGTATAGTAAAAATGCATGTCTATGCGGTTTTAAATACTTTTGAAGAGGGTGGAATTCGCTATATTGAGTTCAGAAACCCGTGGGGCGAAGAACATAAAACAAGCTTTGGCTATGAAGTTAGTAAAAAAAGTAAAGCAAAACAGAAAAATGAAAAATCTGTGTTTTGTGTAGAATTGAATCACCTTATGGAATACCTTCAGATGATTGATTACGGAAGATAATTTTTGTTAGTATCTCAATTCAATAGTTGTTAGTCGATGTTATTGTTTGAGTTCCATGCAGCTATAAACTGCTTTTACGATATCTTCATCTTGCATGGAATAGGCTTGTTTCAAAAATGGTAATTTACCAACTTGCCCAAAGAGGTCTTGGATACCAACAGCTTTTAGAGGAACAGGGAAGTTTTCGCATATAACCTCTGCAACTGCTGATCTGAGGCCTCCAATGACGTTATGGTTTTCGGCCGTTACAGCTGCACGAGTTTTCTTGACTGAATTTATGATAGCTTCTTTATCAATAGGTTTTATTGTATGGAGATTTATTATTTCAGCATCAATGCCTTGGGATTCCAAAATTTTAGCGGCCTTGATAGATTCTTCCACCATTATACCAGAGCAGAAGATACTGATATCTTTGCCGTCTTTTATTTTTTTAGATTTGAATAAATCAAACTGCTCGGAGTTTTCGAATATATCCGGTGCGGTTTTTCTTAGCATACGTATATATACAGGGCCGTTATATTCTAGAATTTGGGGAAGCATTGCTTTTAGCTGGATATTATCTACAGGCTCGAAAATTACCATGTTGGGAATACTTCTTAAAACTCCGATATCTTCCACGCTCATATGTGTTCCACCGTTAAACTCAGCGGTTATACCGGGATCTGTGCCTATTATTTTTACGTTCTGACGAGCATAACAAATAGAAATTGCAATTTGATCGCAAATTCTGCGGGTAGCAAATGGGGTGAAAGTACATATGAAGGGGATAAACCCATAGCTACTCATTCCTGCAGCAACACAAGCCATATTCTGCTCAGCTATTCCCACATTTATGACTCTCTCAGAGTACTTTTTTGCTAAATTTCCAAAACCGTTGGGTTTAGCAAGGTCAGCGTTTAGAATAACTATTTTATCATTTTGAAGCATTTGTTTTTCTATTTCTTGGGCAAACATTTCTCGCATTTCCATTAGAATTTTTCCTCCAATTCTTTAAGACCTTCTTCGAACATTTCTTGGGTTATACTCATACTATGGTTTGAAATTCCGGCATCCTGTGCAAACTTTAAACCATAGCCTTTTATTGTATTTAAAATTATCATTGAGGGCTTATCGCTTTGTTTTGCGATAGTTATCGCGTTATCTATTTCTTGGCAATCGTGACCGTTTTCAACAGTTATGACGTTAAACCCGAAGGATTTCCATTTTTCATCTAAGGGATTGATTCCGCAGATATCTTCAGTTTTACCGTCTAGTTGTAGTTTATTGTTATCAGTGAATGCAATTAAATTATTCAGTTTGTGATGTGCAGCGAACATAGCAGCTTCCCAGATTTGTCCTTCTTGAGATTCGCCGTCTCCCACAACAGAATATATGTAAGCACCGTCTTTTTTTAGTTTAGATGCCAAAGCAGCTCCAACTGCACATGAAAAACCTTGACCCAACGAACCGGTTGTCATGTCTACTCCGGGGGTGAGGTTCATATCGCAGTGGCTGGGGAGATTTGTACCCGGTTTATTCAAGGTTTCGAGCCAGGATTTAGGGAAGTATCCCATTTCACACAAAACTCCATAGACTGCTGGACCGCTATGACCTTTGGAAACTATTAATCTATCTCTGCCTTCTTTTTTAGGATTCTTAGGATCAACACGCATATGTTTGCCGTAGAGCACTGCCAGGAGTTCTACCATTGATAATGATCCTCCTATGTGACCTACACCTAAAGTTCCAAGTTGGATAAGTATATTTTTTCTTATGTTTATACATTTAGATTTAAAATCCAATTTTCATTCCTCCTATATGGATATCTTAAAGATTTTCAGGCCCGAAACTTTTGGGTAAAAGTTCCTCCAAAGTAAAAATTTTACAGTTATTTGAATTTTTTGCAAGTATAATTTTAAAATCTTCAGGTACGCAAAATTCCCTGAGAGCTTGGCGGCACATTCCGCAGGGAGGGCAAAATGAAGAAAGTTCGTCTGTTTCGGTTTCTGGACCTCCAACAACGGCTATAGCTTTAAAATTTCTATGACCGTCAAATACAGCTCTGAATAGTGCCGTTCTTTCTGCACAGTTGCAAACGGAATATGCAGCACACTCGATATTGAACCCTTCGTAGATTTTATTATCAGCGGTTAAAAGTGCCGCTCCCACTTTAAAATGTGAATATGGGACATATGCAGATTTGCGAGCCTGTATAGCTTGGGAAATTAAATTTATAGTATAGTCCACTTAATTCTACTCCTTTAAAATAAAATGTTTTGAAACTTTCAGAAATATAGTATAATAAAGTATAAAAAAATTTCAAAGTTTCAATATTTTATCAAGGGCAAGGGTAGTAGAAAATGATGAAGAATTTAAGAATTAAATGTTTAACAGGATTACTTGCCGTGGGGTTGTGTTTAGGATCTAGGAATGTTTACGCAGCACCTAAGGAACAACCTCAGCAAGAATCGGAGAGTTTTAGTTTTATCAAATCAGGTGAAGAGGAAACCAGCAACATACTCTACGATGGAAGACTACTTCTTTATGGAGGGATATGTTTGGTTTTTATCTCGATTTCAGGGATGATTTTCACTCTTTTACCACCTAAGAAAAAACGACACCACTCCAAGAAACAAAGTTACAGTCAAAAGCGATAACAAATAAATTATATAGCGGGAGATGAAAATTAATGAACAAAAATCAAATTTTTAGAGAAACTTTGACCCAAGGCGTTAATTTTACCTATATACCCGATCAAAAATTCAAAACCACTTTAATATCATTTTCTATGTTTACTCCTCTTTCAGAGAGAGAAGTTTCGGGAAATGCAGTTTTACCGGGTTTACTTTCCCATTCTTGCAAGAAATATCCAAGGCTTCAAGATATTAGTTCCAGACTCGAAGAGCTTTACGGTGCTTCAGTTTCGGGATCTGTTTCCAAATTGGGGGAAACTCAAGTGGTAACGCTCTACGCTGTGGGACTAAACAATTTTTTTGCTCATGAAAGTCAAAATAATATATCAGATCTTAATCAACTACTTTGTGAAATGATATTCAATCCCGATGTCGAGTCCGACAGTTTTAAGGATAAGAATTTAAATCAGGAAAAACGACAGCTCATTGAAGATATTGAAGCTGAAATCAACGATAAAAAAACTTACGCTCGCAGAAGATGTCAAGAGATTATGTGTGCAAATGAGAAGTTTAGTATAAATGTAAACGGAGATATACAAACCGCTCGGAAGCTCACAGGACAAGACGTGTACAAAGCTTGGAAGAAATTATTGAGTTCATCTCATGTGGAGATAATTGTAATTGGTAACGCAGACCATATGAGTATAGCTTCTGAATTTAAATCTAGGTTTTCAGATATCAAACGAGAAAACGTTGTGGTTTGTGGAACTCAGATAATTGAAAAAGCCGAAGAAACAAAAGAAGTTGAGGAAAATTTAGATATTACTCAATGTAAGTTGGTTATGGGATTCAGAACAGCAACGTCCTATCCTAGTAAGGACAATACTGCATTTTTAGTTATGAATGCTCTTCTCGGCGGAACCGCTCAATCTAAGCTCTTTTTAAATGTTAGAGAAAAACTCAGTCTTTGCTATTATTGTTCCTCGAAATATAACAAGCATAAGGCAGTTATGTTTATTGAAAGCGGTGTGGAGAAAGAAAAAGTTGACCAAGCAAAAAAAGAGATAATGGAACAGCTCAAAGAAGTGAAGATAGGTAACTTCACGGACGCCGAATTAGAAGAAACCAAGCTTTTTATAAGCCAGGCGGTTAAATCCACAAACGATAGCTTAAGCGGCTTAAATTCGTGGTATCTTTCACAGACACTTTCAAATAAAATAAAATCTCCTGAGAATCTAATTGAGGAAATATCTGAAGTTAGCAGGGAGAAAGTAATTGAAATGGCAAATAGAGTCACGCTCGATACGATTTATCTGTTAGCACCAAAGCATAAAAAGGAGGAAGTGTAATATGAATCCGAAAAGAATCTCAAACAGTGTTCTAAAAGAGGAATATTTTTATATGAATCATCCTTCAGGCCTGGATATATATGTATATCCAAAGAGGGGTTATAGTTCTAAACACGTTATTTTTGGAACGAACTTCGGCTCTGTAAATAATTCTTTTAAGCTTGCGGGGGCAGAGAGTTATACTGTTGTGCCGGATGGAATTGCTCATTACCTTGAACATAAATTGTTTGAGGGGAAGCAAGGCGATGCGTTTAAGTTATTTGCAAAGACAGGTGCTTCTGCTAATGCTTACACTTCTTTTGATAAGACCGCTTATCTTTTTTCCTGCACTGACAATTTTGAAGAGTCTTTAAATATTCTTCTAGAGTTTGTTCAATCACCTTACTTTACCAAAGAGAACGTTGAAAAAGAACGGGGAATTATTTCTCAGGAAATAAAGATGTATCAAGATAGCCCGGAATGGAAAGTATATATTGAGCTTTTAGGTGCTCTTTATAGTGCTCATCCCGTTAGAATTGACATTGCCGGTTCGGTGGAGTCTATATCTAATATCACTCCTGAAATTTTATATGAATGCTACAATGCTTTTTATAACCTTCACAACATGGCACTTTGCATAGTCGGAGACGTTGACGTAGAAAAAGTATTTTCCTTAGTGGATAAAAAATTAAGCTATTCAAATCCTTTAGAGGTTTTGAGATTTTTCCCAAATGAGCCTGCTGGGGTGAATAAGAAGTTTGTTTCGCAGTCGTTTGATATAAGTTCTCCCATTTTCAATTTGGGATTTAAGGAAAATGTTCAAAATGGTGCTAGAATTTCCGTTGCGGATTCTGTATGTACGGACGTAATTTTACACTGTTTGACTTCGCCGTCTTGCGAGATGTATAGAGAGCTACTTGATAAAGAGCTAATAAATGTTTCTTCTTTTGCTGCTGAGCATCTTGAAGGACCGGGATATTCTTCTGCCATCTTCTCAGGGGAGTCGTCGGATCCTCAGAAAGTTACGCAAATAATTTTGAAACATATCGAAAAACTTTCTTCTGGTGGTATTGATGAGGAAACTTTCAAAAGAGCTAAACGAGCGGTTTACGGTAGAAGTATAGGAGTTTTCAATAAAGTTTCTAATATAGCTAATGTTTTGTTTGGAAGTGTTTTAGCGGGAAGAAATTTATTTGACTACATGGAAGTTTTAGAGAATTTATCCGTAAACGATTTAAATTTAAGATTGGGGCATCAATTAAACACTGAAAACTTTGCTTTATCGGTTGCGAACCCCAGATGACACAAGAAATAATATACAACGTTTTGTTTCCTCAGCTTGGAATTGAGCTTAAAATAAACCCTATAATTATGTTTATAGGGAATTGGCCGGTTCGATGGTATGGGGTGCTCATAGCAGTTGGGTTTTTACTTGCTTTTTTCTATCTAATGGGGCGTCGGAGTGAGTTTGAGTTATCTAAGGATGAAGTTGAAGGTTTAACATTTACTATTTCAGTTTGTGCCATTATTTGTGCCAGGATATATTACGTTGTGTTTTATCCGGGTGATTTTTACTTAAGGAATCCCCAAAAGATACTTTTAATAAGTGAAGGCGGAATAGCTATTTATGGTGCTCTGATAGGTGGATTTGTAGGTTTGTGGGCGGTATCTAAGAAAATTAAAAAAAACTTTTTTTCACTTCTGGATTTTGTTTCTTTAGGAGTACCAACAGGCCAAGCGGTAGGAAGATGGGGTAACTTTTTTAATCAAGAAGCATTTGGAGTTGCCACTTCCTTACCTTGGGGCATGATGAGCGAAAACACTCTAGGGCAAGCAGTACATCCATGTTTCTTGTATGAATCCCTGGGATGTCTAATCTGTTTTATTTTCTTACATTTGCAAAGCCGACGAGCAAAAAATTTATATCCCGGAAAAATATTTCTTACCTACACCGCATTTTACGGCTTGCTCCGAGCCTGTATAGAGGGGCTCAGAACAGATAGTCTAATAATTCCGGGAACAGACTTAAGAGTTTCGCAAGTACTTGCAATTATTTTATTTTTAGTTTCCGTAGTAATTCTAGGGATTGCAGAGCTAAAAAGAGCTAAACGAGCCTGAGGAAATATCGTCTTTGAATTTATATTTTTTAAGAAATCCTTTGATAAAAGTCCCGATGGATTTAATCCCACCTAACACATAGCTTTCAGCGTGTACGACTAGTTTAGCATCGTGTAGGCTTTCTCTGATGATAACCCAACCGTTTTGATGTTTAGCTGGAAAATGAATTCTTATACCTTCAAAATTTTCTTTATCTAAAACAACATTTTTATTCGAATCTACATGACGTTTCAAGTCTTGCATTATTTTAAGTGCATCTTCGGTGTCTAGAAGAGAAATTCGGGTATCGAATTCACCGTTAGGAACTACTAAATCTTTTGTACAGTCTTGCAAAGTTCTATTATTTGACCTTAAATTCATGAGCTCTATTATTATTTTACAGGCTAGATATGCTCCATCATCCATAAAATTATTTTCTTTAAAGGCGGCGTGTCCGGAAGTTTCGATTGCAAGCGGACAATTCCCGCCCTTTTCATTTATTTTTTTTGCCATACTTATAACGTTATTGTAGCCACGTTTGTATCTAAACTGATATCCCCCTAGTTTTGCAATAAAAGCACGGAGAGACTCATGAGTCATGGAGTCGGTAACAATTATGTTTTGTTCGCTGCTACGTATCACAATACTAGCAACTAGTGCTATTAGACGTGTTCCGGCGATTTGATGACCTTCTGAGTCTATGATTGAAACTCTGTCTACGTCGGTATCAAAAATTATACCGATATCTGCATTAGCGTTTTTGGTGGCATTGGCAACATAGTTTAAGGCTTTTTTGTCCTCCGGGTTTGGAGCGTGTACCGGGAAATTTCCATCTGGAGCTAAGCACGTACTGCAACTCACGTCTGCTCCAAGTGGTTTTAAGACTTCACTTGCGAAAAATCCTCCCGCTCCGTTTCCGGCATCTACTACTATTTTCAAACCTTTGAGTGGCAATTTGTTTCCCAAGTTGTTTTCTATCATATTTTTGAGTTTGGTAGAGTAGTGATTCATCAAATTCACAGAACGCACGCTTCCGGTTTTAGAAGAAATTATGGGTTCATCTTTTTGGGCCAATTCTAAAATTTCTTCAATATGTTGAGAAGATAGTCCTCCTTCGGGAACGAAAAATTTAAAACCGTTTTTTTCATACGATAAATGACTTGCCGTGATGGAGATTGAGGCGGTGCACTGGAGTGCAGATACAGCCATAAACATTGCAGGAGTTGTGGCTAAAGAGCAGTCATAGACGGTGATACCGATTGACCTCAAAGAATTTATAACAACATTTTTTATTCTTAAAGCTGAAAGTCTAGAATCATGGCCTATTGCAACAGATATATTGGTGTATGCAAGATTAAATTTTTTAGAAAGCCATGAACTAAAAGCATAGGATATCTTTTCAACGATTTCATTTGAGAGCTCTATATTCTCTCCTTCAAATGTTGAAACGGCACTTCCTCGGATATCTGATCCACTTTTCAATTTTTTCCAGAAAACGTTTAACATATGAGTTGCTCCTTTTTACAAAAAGTTTTACTTGATAAAATTTAGTGGTTATGTTCATTTTTATTTCTGGTAAGCTTTTTTGATTATACTATATTTCGAAATTTATGGTAATCCAAAATATTTACTTTTAGATTGTAACCAAACTCGAAGTAAAAAAATAGTATGTTAATGTAAATAGTAAAAGGAGGAGTTCAACTATGTGTAATAACTTTTTTGGCGGAAACAGCTGCTGTTTGGTAATCATTCTTATATTAGTAATTTTATGTTGCTGCGGTGGCGAAGATAACGGCTGTGGCTGCGGTAATGGTTGCGGCTGTGGCTGCGGAGGTTGAGTATAAACCTTTTTTAGTAATTGAACCACGCAATTTATGCGTGGTTTTTCTATATATCAAAGTATTGACTTCTAAAAATTAATAAGATATAATAAAAGTAGTAAGAGCAAAACCGTTTAAAAAGCGGTCAGCCCCTTGATTTCAAGTAATTAGTAAAATAACCATCTTTACTTTTTGGAAGGAGAAAGACGGTTATTTTTTATTATCATAACTAATGATTTTATATAATACTATCAATATAAGCAATATTAAAGTCAAATCAGTCATATAAAAGCCCCCACTCTAGGGGCAGGATTATACCGTCTTTCTAAGGCTACTCTTACTACTAATTTAGATTGTAGCGTATGGTCGGTTAATTTGCAACTATATTTCGACATATCATCAAGGCCCACTATTTTATTTGGTGGGTCGCACTTTATTTATATACAATCAGAGAGTTTTGTTTAATATGAAAGAAAATAAAAATACATGTTTTTTTGCAGGCCGCAAATTGAAATTACTATTTTTCAGTGGTTTTGGGATAGGGTTTTAGTTGGTCAGTTTGTTCCAAAAGATAATCTATACTAGTTTCATAAAAATCGGCTAATTTTTTCAAGATGGTAGTGGGTATATCCCTTTGACCAGATTCATATCTGGAATAACAGCCTTGAGAGCAATTCAAAAATTTAGCTAAATCTTGTTGTTTTAAATCATTATCTTCTCTTAAATTTTTTAATCGTATATACATATATAATTCCTATTCATTATAGTCTCATTCATACATATGTTATACAATTCTTTGTTTTTTATTTGTTTTTATACCAAAGTGGTATAAATTATTCGAATTTCAATAAGGGGTATGAAAAATGAAAATATGCTGTTTTGCGGGCCACGTAGATATTTATGAGTATACAAATGGTGTAGAAGGTTGAGTGAAGAATCAGATGTGAACTTAAATTATCTTTCAAGGTTTTTTGATTGGAAGATTTATCTGGACATAAAAATAATTAAATTGGTTTTTGTTCGTGGGTGATAACTTTATTTACTATTAGAAATTCTATTTACCAAGCTGTAAATGAGCATCAAATCATCATCTGAAAACAACTTTACTTTATCTAGGATTGAGCGTACTAATGATGGGTTTTTATTATTGACATCAAAAAATTCTAAGGGTGTCATGTCGAAGTATTCGCAAATTTTTATAAATTGAGACATCGAAGGTAAAGCTCTTCCCGAAGAAATACTTTGAATATAACTTTTATTTTGTCCGAGTTCATAACTCATCTTATATTCGGATACTCCCTTTTTTATTCTTAATTCGGTTATCCTTTCTCTTATAAAATTTTTCATATTTATTTCCATATCTATCACCTCAACACTATGTTAAGGTGAATTAGTTTTATATGCTCTGATATAATGAGTGGTTTTTCAAAAAAACGCTTGAATGTACTTATAAAATGAGTTATTATACTTATACAATGCGTTCCAAGCGTATTAAATGTGTTATAAATTAACTTATCAGATACAATTTCATTATTTTAAGCTATATAAAGCGTATTTAATATGTTTAAAGTTACAAAACCTGGTAGGGATTTAAATAAATACTAGTTGAAATACGTTTAATCACTTGAGTAATCAATTTAGTAGGCTTAGATTTTGCGAAAAGGGTTTGGTATCATGAACGATAAGATATGCTGTTTTGCGGGCCACAGAGATATTTATGAGCATACAAATGATCTAGAAGTTAAAGTGAAAAATGAGATAATAAATTTAATAGAAAATCAGGGAGTAAATATTTTTTATAATGGCAACAATGGAGCTTTTGATGGAATGTGTAGGAA
>CAKVBG010000006.1 GCA_934725345.1 uncultured Eubacteriales bacterium | reverse complement strand
AGATAGTATCAACTGTTTTGTTTAAAGTACTCCCCCATTTGCAAACTCTCTCACACACACAATCAGTGTAGTTATTCAGGGCGTCTGCATCTCCCGAACACAAAGAATAAAAATTGCAGTAACTACATTTAGTTTTGCAAAACGGTATGTGAATATATATCCCTAAAGAATTATCCTCCAGCGGTTTTTCACTCCTTTCTGAAAACTTTTTAGTCCTCATCCAACTTTAATACCGACATAAACGCATCCTGAGGGATTTCAACATTCCCTAGCTGACGCATTCTCTTTTTACCTTCTTTTTGCTTTTCAAGGAGTTTTTTCTTTCGGGTTATATCTCCACCATAACACTTCGAAAGAACGTCCTTCCTCATAGCTTTGACGGTCTCTCTAGCTATAATTTTTCCTCCTATACATGCTTGAATAGGTATCTCAAAAAGTTGACGAGGTATTTTGTTTTTCAATTTTTCAACCATTTTACGAGCTCTATGATAAGCTTTGTCTTTATGAATTATAAACGAAAGTGCATCTACAACGTTCCCATTTAACATAATGTCCAGCTTAACTAAATCCGAGTCTTTATAGCCATCGAGTTCGTAATCAAATGAAGCATAACCTTTTGTGTTGGATTTTAGTGCATCAAAAAAATCGTACACTATCTCGTTTAGGGGTAATTTGTAGTTGATATCCACTCTTTCGGTGTCCAGATATTTCATATCCACAAAAACTCCACGCCTATCTTGGCAAAGCTCCATAATAGATCCTACGCAATTAGAAGGTGCGTATATATGAGCATCGGTCATTGGTTCTTGAGAAGAAGCTATATTGCAAACAGAAGGATAGTTGGTAGGATTGTCAACAAAAACGGTATTTCCATCGGTAAGTTTTATTTTATAAACTACGCTAGGTGCAGTTGTTATGAGGTCCAAATTGTATTCTCTTTCTAACCGCTCTTGGATAATCTCCATATGAAGAAGTCCTAAAAATCCACAGCGAAACCCAAACCCTAAAGCACTAGAACTTTCAAGCTCATAAGAAAGTGATGCATCATTAAGTTTAAGCTTCTCTAAAGCATCTTTAAGGTCGGCGTATCTAGAACCATCAAGAGGATATACCCCGCAAAAAACCATAGGATTTACTTCTCTGTATCCCGGTAAAGGACTTGCGGCGGGATTATTTTCTAATGTTACAGTATCACCAACACGTGCACTACTAACAGTTTTAATTGACGCTGCTATATATCCTACCTCTCCTGCTTTAAGCACTCCACTGGGCTCTAAACAAGTCGCTCTGGATAGTCCGCACTCCGTAACAACAAAAGTCTCTCCATTGGCCATAAATTTGATTTTATCTCCGGTTTTTAATTCGCCTTCTTTTACTCTTACGTAAATTATTACGCCCTTATAAGCATCGTAGTAAGAGTCGAAGATAAGTGCTTTGAGAGGGGCACTGTCATCACCTGAAGGAGCAGGAATATTTTTAACAATGCTTTCTAAAACTTCTCCAACATTCAGCCCTGTTTTTGCGGAAATTTTAGGAGCATCCGTGGCTGGAATTCCTATTATATCTTCAATTTCTTTTATAACTCTTTCCGGATCGGCACTGGGAAGATCCACTTTATTTATAACAGGAATTATCTCCAAGCCTGCATCAATAGCAAGATAGGTGTTTGCTAAGGTTTGAGCTTCAATGCCTTGAGAAGCATCTACTACAAGTATTGCACCTTCACACGCCGCTAAAGATCTAGAAACTTCATAATTAAAATCCACATGACCCGGAGTATCTATCAAATTAAAAAGATAATTATTTCCATCTTTTGCTTTATATTCCAAACTCACAGCATGGGATTTTATTGTTATTCCTCGTTCTCTCTCTAAATCCATGTTGTCAAGGAGCTGGTTTTCCATTTCTCTGGTTGAAACTGAATTTGTAAGCTCTAAAATTCTATCTGCCAAGGTGGATTTACCATGGTCTATATGAGCAATAATACTGAAATTCCTTATATGCCGTTTTGATTCCATAATCCTGACTCCTAACTATTAACTCTTTTAATTTTTGATTGCTGCTTGCTTTAAATTGTTTAGTGAAGTGACGTAATTTTCCGGAAGATCTACGTTATAACGATTAACAAAATTCTCCACTATTTCCACAATCTTTTGCGAATAATAAACTCTGTCGTTTTCATTCAGACCGTGAAGTATTTTATCATACGTAAGATAAAAAATAATATCTATGACTTTAATATCTCCACCTTTGAAATTAAATCTTTCGGGGTAGTGCGATATTACTTCTTGAATCATATCTATACTATTATCAATGGTTTCCATAGTTTTTATATTGTCCATAATAGAGCCTTTGCGATTTGACCTATAGCAGTAGAGTTTGTTTGCATCCCTTGCACACTTTCTTACCATAGATAAGGAAACCCAATTGAATAAGGTGTCTTCTCCGGGCATAATGCCCTTCTTGAACTTTAGATTATTTTCTTTGATAAAAGAATTTTTCCACAGTTTATTCCAAACAGTACATTGCCCTAAGTTTAAAACTTCAAATGGGTTTTGGCCATCCAATTTCTTTTGAAAAGTTATTTTAGAAAAATCGTATGTTACTTGACTCATATCAAATTCGGTTCCATCAGAAAAAACATACACCCCAAACTCTAAAACGTCCACATCATACTTTTTAGCTGTACCGTAAAGTAGTTTATAGGCATGAGGCAACATAAAGTCATCGGAGTCCAGGAAAGCAACGTACTCTCCAGTAGCGGCTGCCATCCCAACATTCCTCGCTTCTGCAAGACCAGCATTTTCTTGAGTTATTATTTTAATTCTCTTATCTTTATTTTTATAATTTTCAAGTATTGTGGCTGAGTTATCGGTAGAGCCGTCATTGACGCAAATTATTTCAATATTTTTTAAAGTCTGTTTTTCAACGCTTTCTAAACATTTCTCAAGATACGGCTCTGTGTTGTAAACAGGAATAACAACTGAAATTTTAGGTTGTCTTTCGCTTAGTCCAAAGCAAACTCCTACTAAAAAAACTAAGGCAAATATACTAGCAGCAACCAAAAATATCTTACAAGACTTCATGTTTACCACCCCTTGGCTTTAAACTACACTAAACCCCACGCATCGAAAGGCATACTTTCCCTCTAGGATCAACGTCCGTTATACGCACTTTAACTTCTTGTCCCACAGAAAGAACGTCCGAAATTCTTCCCACACGTTCTTCAGATATCTGAGAAATGTGGCAAAGACCTTCCTTACCCGGCAAAAATTCGATAAATGCACCAAAATCCATTAACTTGACTACTTTTCCCGTATAAACCGCTCCGACTTCCGGTTCGCTGACTATAGAAGTAATATACTCTTTGGCTTTTTTGCACTGTTGCTCATCTTTGCCCAATATATAAATTCGACCGTCTTCTTCTATATCAACTTTAACGTCAAACGTTGAGCAAATTTTCTGAACTATTTTTCCTCCTGCTCCAATAACTTCTCTGATTTTATCTACGTCTACTTTTGTTTTAACAATCTTAGGAGCACTACTTTTAAGCTCACTTCGTGATGACGGGATAGCCTTGAGCATAATTTCATCTAAAATATAAACTCGAGCATGATAAGTTTTTTCAAGAGCTTCTTTTATAATTTCCATTGTAAGACCCTTGATTTTTAAATCCATTTGAATTGCAGTAATTCCTTTATGCGTTCCCGCAACTTTAAAGTCCATATCTCCGAAAAAGTCTTCAATGCCTTGAATATCAACAAATGTTTTCCATTTATTTCCTTCCGTGATAAGCCCACAAGATATCCCCGCTACGGGAGCTTTAATAGGCACTCCACCATCCATTAGAGCTAAAGTGGACCCACACACCGAACCCTGTGAAGTTGAACCATTTGAAGAAAGAACTTCCGACACTAACCTTAAAGAATACGGAAAATCCTCTTCAGATGGAATCACAGGTAAAAGTGCACGTTCTGCAAGTGCTCCGTGGCCAATTTCACGTCTTCCAGGGCCTCTGCTAGGACGTGCTTCTCCCACCGAATATGAAGGGAAATTATAATGGTGCATATATCTTTTTGATTCTTCAGAATCGATACCATCCAAAGTTTGACTATCTCTAAGAGGTCCTAAAGTAAGAACTGTTAAAACCTGAGTTTGTCCTCTGGTGAAAACCCCCGAACCGTGCACTCTGGGAATGATGCCTACTTCTGCCGCTAAAGGTCTTAATTCATTCATCTTACGGCCGTCTACTCTCTTATCTTCGTTCAAAAGCCAACTGCGAACAATCTGTTTCTGCAGCTTGTACATACACTCATCTAAATCTTTGTCACCTTCAGGATAAACAGCGTCCAGTTCTTCGTGCATTTTTTTGCATACTGAAGCGATATTTTTTTCTCTGGAAATTTTATCCTTGTTGTAGAGTGCTACTTTCAGCTCGTCTTCAAATTTGTTTTTAACGCTCTCAAACATATCTTCGGAAACGGCGAAACTTTCATACTCAAATTTCTCTTTTCCAACTTCCGACCTAATTTTCTCAATGAACGATATAATTTTAACGTTTTCCTGATGAGCTATCTCAATAGCATTTAACATCTCTTCGTTGGAAAGTTCGTTAGCTCCCGCCTCAATCATCGGAATGACCTCTTTAGTGGACGTCAAAGTGAGCGATAGCTTAGATTTTGATTTGAGCTTCTCGCTGGGATTTATTATTATCTCGTCCTCAATCATTCCTACAAAACACGCTGAGATAGGACCACCCCAAGGAATATCTGAAATTGTAAGTGCAATAGAAGCACCAATCATGGCGGCAATTTCGGGTGAGCAGTTTTCATCTACCGACATAACCGTACATACAACACAGACGTCATTTCGCATATCCTTCGGGAAAAGCGGTCTTATTGACCTATCAATCACCCGAGATGCAAGTATCGCTTTCTCAGAGGGTCTGCCTTCTCTTTTAGAAAATGAACCCGGTATCTTTCCAACAGCATAAAGTCTTTCTTCAAAATCCACGGAAAGCGGGAAAAAATCTATTCCCTCTTTAGGATGCTTTGAAGCCGTTGCCGCAACGTGAACAGTTGTTTCTCCATATTTTATCATGCAGGAACCATTTGCTAAGCCTGAAAACTTCCCTGTTTCCACGACTAGAGGTTTACCCGCAAAGTCTGTTTCAAAAATTTTACTTCCTTCAAACATTTATTATCCTCCATAATCTAATTATTCAGTATAATTATATCAGAAAAATATAAATTTTGAAAACTATAATAAATAACTCCCCAGAAAACTGAGGAGTTTCATAAATTATTCATCTCTATCCTGTTACGACATATAAATTATTTAACTGCTTTTCAGCCCTGAAGCTGTAATTTTTATTATTACCTACAACTGTAATATTAAAGTTGTTGGAGTGGAGTTTATTTTGCATAATGCATTCTTCTAATGTGTATTCCTTATCATCTTTGTCAATTTTAATTTTTAAACCTCTCATTGCATCAACACTAACTTTTTCTCGCAACTTTTTATATAATTCTGACACTACACTTAAATTTTCTATTGCATAAAGATTATTTCGCAAAAACTCCTCACAATCACATGAGACATTATGGGACGCAAATTTTGGCAAAGCAATCACTGCCTCTCTAATTGTAGAGATTGTTTGGGCATCAACATTTAGCACAGTTTTAGCATAATCTATAATATGACCGATACATTGCCGAGCTTTTTTGGCTTTCTCAGGACATCCTTTAAAATCACTTGAAAAATAAGAAGCTATAATAAGTGCTCCTAGGATCCTATCATCAGTATATTTAACTTCATACTCCTGTGAGTTTCCACATACATACGCTACCACAACTTGACATAAATATCTAAAAACGTTGTTAACATTTGCCTCACCATCAATCTTGTACCCCGAATAAACGTATTCATTTAGAGGTTTATTACCCAGTATTTCAGAAATATTTTTAATGCAATTAGCTATTTTTTCTTTTTTGCTTTCAACACCATAATTTAAGCTCTCTACACCTAAATGCATTTTAATGAATTCTTCATCGGTTTGAACTTGCTTTTCTTCTCCTTTTGGTTCTCCTTTTGGTTCTCCTTTTGGTTCTCCTTTTGGTTTTGAAATTCTATCTTGTAATTCATGGGCTCCGTAGCCTAGTACTCCTGTACCCAATACCGCCGCAATGATACCCGCAGCTTTAACAAAGTTATCTCCTTTGACCAAAGGGATAAACGGTAATTTCCCCGAATTTGGTGAACTCTTTAAACTAACCGGTCCACTGGTTTTAATTGAGACGTTAACTCCACCATTTTCTGGTGTTTGAGCACTAGCTTTTGAGCTTATCGGACTAGTCCCCAACATCAGCAAAGATGCCATGCCTAGAGATGTTGCTTTAGTTAAGTTTTCTTTTAAATTTCCTCCGGCAACACCTGTGAGTTCTGCTTCTTCTAAACATGCTACGCCCTCTTGCACGAGTTCCTCTACTCCTTCTTTTAACATATCAAGATTTCCTCCATATCCATAAGATTTAAATAAATCATATATCTCTTCGAAATTTTTAAGTTTCAAAAGTTTATCTAGCTCCTTTGAATCCTTACCTATACCCATTAGGATTTCAACAATTTCCGTAATGTTTGACATTTTCAATTTCCCCTCTCTATATTGGATATCTTGATTATAACACAAACCCAATTTTCTGTCAACCTTAACATATTTCTTCATATATATATATATATATATATATATATATATTGCACATTAACACATTTTATAAAAAGTGCAAAACAATTTTTGTAAAACGGTCTTAAATTATAAAGTAAATCACATAAAAAATATAAAAATATCACTTGATAACAGTACTTTCATAACCACTTTTTTGGCGCACCTACTTTAATGAAGAGTTTAAGTAATTTACTTTGTCGTGTAATTTTCAGGATTTAGATCATCAACAAAAGTCAACGCAAGAACTATTATTTTCTCTAGCCAAAATTTTGCTCCATACTTTTTCTAAAAATATTCCCCGGAGGCCTAAACCTTCGAGGATAAATTCCAAACTAGTTAGTGTTAGTATATTCTATTTATTACTGTGAATCTTAGGCCACACCAACAACATTTAGATAACTTCACTTAATAAATCCTATTCTACTTCCAATGTTTTTTCTTACTTTTTTTGAACCTCTTTACTTCCCAATTATATGTTCCGGAAAATAATATGGGGATTCTTCTCCTTCTCCTCGATTAAATATAGGTGCTGGAATCATTTTACCGTTTTTCTCATCATATTTAAAACGACTTGCTATGCTATAATGAGTACCTGTGTCTGTCCCCTGGTTACGTACTCCCATTATAATTCCATACAATTTATTTTCATTATTACTTATACTGTTTGGATCATGCAGTTCTTTCTCACGTAGGTTTAAGTAATTAAATATTCCTGCCCATGCAGCAAAATTCATACCCTCAGACATTAAGTATTTATCGCTCAAATTATAGTGATAGGCCAGTGTGTTTTTTAAATATTCATTTAAAGTTTTAGTGTAATTCAAAAAGAGATCTACGCCTTTTTCGGTTCCTACTACCACAGGTCTAACACGAACTGTGTACTCAACAAATTTTTCAAACAGTAAATCAAATTCTCCTTCTTCATCGAGTTCCTTAAATTTTTCTAGATAAGGAAGTCTCTCTCTTTTTTGTTTGGCTACTGCTTGTATCATATCAATACATTCAAGTGCTTGATTACCAAGGTATTCAGCGTATGCTTCCTTGTCTTCATCGACTACTGGGGTTGTAGATCGTGTTTTAAATCTTTCACAAAACTTTGCTCTTAAAAACGTGGCAAGCACCCACATATCCAATGAATTATTCTTAAATACGTCCCTCATATTTCTATGGTCACCAGTTGACATATTGCGTTCCATATTCACGCCACAAAGAGGTGCAACTTTGTTTGCGATATCATCATTGTTTTGATCAGTTCTTTCCCACACGCCCTCTTTGCAGCAATGATAATGCAGCGTATCTGCAATTCTCTGGCACAGCATCTTCAAACACTGTTCAAAATTCTCGGGCACGCAATCTTTGTAGGTTTCTGTAAAGACATGCTCATTTAGGTCTTCTATTTCTTTAAATCGAGTCCTAACATTAGAAGCCAAACGTCTAAGACTTCTCATTTCTTTTTCACTTAATTTAACTTTGCAATTTTCTTTGTTTAAATTAAAATATTTACCATAATTATCTATGAACTTAATCATATCTCTTGATAGATTAATTTCCGGAACTGCCTGAGCTTGTTCAGTTTGAGCTTGAGAACTTTGCTCTGCTACCACATCCATCACTGGAGCGGTCAAGCTTTGAGCCTGCTCCTGAGATTTTACAATTTCTTCCTCAGCTTTCTCTGACTCCGTTGCTGTCTCTTCACGAGTTTTTATTTCTGATTCCGACTGAGTTTCCAAATTTTGAACTTCCTCTTTAGAGGATTCATCGGATACTTTAAGTTCCTCGACTGGTTTTTCTGGTGCCCCTAAATTTTCTTCAACCGTTTCCTGTGCTGCTTGTAGCTGAGTTGCTGAAGTTTGAACTTTTTCATCTGAATCCTGTTTCGATCTTTTAGGTTCTTCAACTCTATTCTCTGAAATTTTCAAATTTTCTTCGGCGGACTTTGCATTTGTTTCCTGTGCTGTGCTTAACTTAGTTCTCAAAGTTTCAATTTCTTTATCTGAGCCCCTTTTTAATTCTTCAAGTTCTTTAATTTTATCTCTAAGCTGCGCACACTTTGCTTCACTTTCCTGATAACGATTCTGCGCTTCGATTAGCTCATTCTGAGCGCGGCCTTTATCAGCCATAACCATTCGTAGGTTTTGAGCGGCTTCTTGCGTTTTTTGATTGACAACTCTTAATTCATTTTTTAATTCTTTTAAAGCTTGCTCATGATTAATTACATTTTGTTTCGCTTTATTCAGTTCTTCTTGAGTACGTTTTTCTTTCTCTTGAGATTGTTTCAAGTCCTCTTTTAGATTCCTTAATTCTTCTTGAGCCGCTTCATCTTTTCCGAAACTGTCGAGTTGATCTCTATTCACACCCAATGAACTGCAGACATCATCTATTGTGTTTTCAATATATGATAATTCACCTCTACTTTCATCATCAAGAGGATCCAATTCCCAACAACTTTCCTCCACTCTCGTGGCCAGTTTATTTAGATTGGCTAACCACTGCAAAACTTCAACTAAATTAAAATCAGCTGCAGATTTATCGAGAGTATTTTCCGCAAGGAGATGTATTTCGCCTAAAGTTTCATCATTTAACACTCTATTGTTCACACCGAAAGTATCCCCAAAATTCACCAATACTCGAGTTGCTGCACTTAAGTCTTTTACTACTTTTTCTGAAACTAAACCTTGCACTCTACTGGGTTCACTTGGATTTTTTTTAGTTTTGTCCACTTCAGAACCACTGTTTGAACTACCCAATTTAGAAGCCATAAACAATAGCGGACCCCCTAAAAGTAGTGCCGTAGGTATTGCAACCGCTGAGGCTTTAATCAGTGCATCTTTAGCTCGTGGAGACAAACCTTGACTTCTTGAAAAACTTGAAGAATTATTTAAACTACTCGCGTGAGCTTGCGGCTGTAAAGGTGAAGAACTAATTGCAAGCAAAGAGGCCATACCCACAGATAACGCTTTACTTATGTTACTCTTAAAATTGCCTCCTCCTGCTACGCAATCAAGTTCTGAATCTTCAGTGGGAACTAATCTATTTTCGTTTAAGATTTCCACCAATTCCTTAGTAAATTGTTCTTTTGTACCTTCATAACCATTTTCCCTTAGAAATAGATAAAATTCTTCAAATTCCTTTAGATTAGATAACTTTTCTAATTTTTTGTTGTCATTTTCCATTGACTTAACTGTCACAATAATTTGATTTTTCAATATCAACAACTCCTTTCTATTTATTCTCATCTTAACACAAATATATACAATTGTCAATCATAAAATTTATTCACTCGTATCTAAACATATTTTCTATAAATGACGAAATATCAACTTTTTTGAAAATAAAAAATCTAGATGCAATTAAGCATCCAGACTAACAATTTAATATTTATTTTTCATATTTTGTTAAAATATCAGTGAGAAGATTGATACATGTCATTTTATTTTTAATTCCAAGCATATCTCTTCTGAATCCATATTTTCTGAACAGTCTTATAATGTCTCCTTCTAAAGTATCATTACAATTTTTTAGTACTTCTACACACTCTGAATCCTCTACCTTGCAATTACTTCTTTCTTCTTCTAATTCTGCTTTCAATTTGATAGAAGCTTCGTCCTCACTAATACATTTAAGCGCAAATTCCAACTCTGACCATCTTTTATTTGCTTGCTCAATCTTGTTTTCCACAGAACCTGCCTCAGAAGATTCCACATTTTCCGAGTTAACAAAACTATCAGCAAATACTACTGCTGGAAACAAAACGCCTCCTGCAAGAGTTAAAGATAGAACTTTTTTCAATTTTAACATTTGCTATTCCTCCAATAAAATTACGAACCTTTACCATATGGTTAACGTAATAATGCCATATAGTTGTCGATTTTTCAAGAAGAAAAAAGCATGCTCCTATTGCTGCATTTCATATAAAATTTACATTTATTTGAAATCCGCGTAAACACTCACTAAAGCTTGGGATTATTTTTGCACCCACTGATACACTTCGTGTAAGTTAAAATCATTAATCTAAATTGCACGAACAATGCGAATCTTCGCAGCTGCAATCCTGAAATTTTCCCATTATCGACTCAGCGTCCACTCCCTTTTTAGTGTAGTAGTCCGCAATAGCTGAACGTATAGCCTGCTCTGCAAGCACCGAACAATGTACCTTAACCGGAGGTAATCCGTCTAAGGCTTCCATGACGGCTTTGTTAGTTACTTTAAGTGCATCGTCCAAGCTTTTACCTTTTATCAGTTCTGTTGCCATAGAGCTAGTGGCAATTGCTGCTCCGCAGCCAAACGTCTTGAATTTGACGTCAACAATGATACCGTCTTTTATTTTTAAATACATTTTCATTATATCTCCGCATTTCGGATTTCCAACTTCCCCTACACCATCAGCATCCGCAATTTCTCCCACATTTCTGGGATTTGCAAAATGATCCATAACTTTTTCGCTATAATTCATATTAAGCACCTTCTATCTCAAAAATTTACTACTTATTCTTTATTATCTTTTCCCAAAGTGGCGACATATCTCTGAGCCGCTTCACCGCTTTTGTAACTTCTTTTATAGTATACTCAATCTCTTCGTCCGTGTTTGAGACTTCAAGCGAAAGCCTCAAAGAACCGTGTGCAATTTCGTGAGGAAGACCTATTGCAAGCAACACATGGCTCGGATCCAAAGCTCCCGAAGTGCACGCCGAACCAGAAGAAGCGCATATTCCCGCGGCATCCAGTAAAAGTAGTAGCGATTCTCCCTCTATGCCCTCAAAACAAACATTAACATTCCCCGGTAAACGTTTTTTGTCATCTCCATTAAGACGAGAACGCTCTATTTGCAAAAGTCCTTCAATTAACCTATCTCTCTTATGGGCTAGGGTAAAGTTTTTCTCTTCTCTGTTTTCAAGTGATAATTCCAAAGCCTTCGCTAGTGAAACTATCCCTCCAACATTCTCAGTGCCCGGACGTTTGTTGCTTTCCTGCCCGCCGCCTTGCATTAAGTTTGCAATTCTAACACCTTTTCTTACGTAGAGCACTCCAACGCCTTTAATTCCACCAAACTTATGAGCCGACAAAGATAACAAATCTATATGTTGCGATTTAACATCTATATTTATATGACCCGCAGCTTGGACGGCATCTGTGTGAAAAATTACGCCCTTTTCTTTGCATATCTTTCCAATTTCTTCAATAGGCTGAATCGTACCTATTTCGTTGTTGGCGTACATTATACTTACCATTGCTGTGTTTTCTTTTATGGAATTTTTAACGTCTTGAGGGTCCACAAAACCATTTTTATCTACGTTCAAATATGTTACCTCAAAACCTTCACCGGCTAACCACTCAACAGTATTCAAAACTGAATGATGTTCTATTTTAGAAGTAATTATATGGTTCTTCCCTTTTTTTAATTGTTGATGCATAACCCCTCGGATAGCCCAATTGTTGGACTCTGTACCTCCAGAGGTAAAAAATATTTCTCTGGGTAGTGCACCGAGTAAGTCGGCAACGATAGCCCTGGCTTTTTCAACCTCTTTACGAGCGCTTCTGCCTAAAGCATATATGCTTGAAGGATTACCAAATTGCTCACTTAAAAACTTAGCCATTATTTCAGCGGTCTTTTCAATTGGCTTGGTAGTGGCCGCATTGTCCATGTAAATAATCTTTCTCATAACTACACAAAAAGTCTTGCTAAGGCAAGTCCTTTTCAATTATCACCTCTTAAGAATAATAATTCGCTTACGCAAATCTCTATAAACGCCGAAAAAATCAGCTGACCTTTTCTGCATACTGATTTTCCGAGCTTAGACTCACTCCCAAAACTTTATCATATCTCAAGTGGGAATTGGGAATGAATCTTCCGTATTTAATTATAATATTATCAAATGTTTTAAGCAAATCAATCTCTTTTTGTATCTCTTCAGGATAATAACCCGTATAAATTACAAATTCATCTGTACATCCGGAATTCCTGAAGTAATTTATCAAGTTATATATTTCCTTGAATTGAAGCATAGGCTCTAGTCCGCCTACAATTATAGCTTGGGTAATCGGATTAGAAATATACCTTTTATAGATATAACTTAATTCTAAACACTTGGTGGGTAAGTTGCAGGCTCTCATATTCTGGCAAACACTTATATCCATGCTGAGCTCCCTAAGACACTTAAAATCGCAGGAAATAGCGGAAATAAACATAGAAGGCTTTTTGTAATCTTGGAAGTTTTCATCCACTATATCCTTAACCCTCATCAGATTACTCATGTAAACTAAACCACTTTCTCTTTTCAAATTCCTGTTTACGCTCACGACTATACGCTGACACAGGAACTAAAAATCCTACTACTCTTGAATAAGTGTCTACTGCCTCGCCCCCACATTTAGGACATTGTTTAGAAAAGAAAGCATGTTCATCCTTACAAACAGATATCTTGCAATTGTATGCAAAATAAATAACTCCTGATTTTGCTATGTGGTTAAGTAAATCCCAGGCTTGTTCTTCACTCGCAAACTTACCTGCCAAATTTATATGTGAAATCTGGCCTCCACCACATTCTTTATCAAGCTTGGCACCTAACTTTATTTTTTCATTCAAAGTACATTTTTCCATCAAAGGTATCCACTGATTGGAATATATAAAATACTGTTCTTTCTGAGGATAAAGTAAACCGTCTTTGCTGCTAAGCACCACGTTAGCTCTCTCTGCTGGAACTGCCTCAACATTAATACTATAGTTAAAGTCATAAGAGTCTTTTTGCTGATTTATGAGATTAAGTATCTCAGTTGCAAATTCAAGTCCCTCTTGCGAGTACGATTTATTCTCAAATTCATCTGAATTTACTAAACCAAATTCATAAATGGTTTCATACATCGCAGTAATTCCAATAGTGTTGTATTGCTTCTCGAGTTCTATTAAACCATAAGTATAATTCGGGAGAAGTCCGTTTTGGATATTCTCTTTGATTATATCTCTAATCACGTCAAGTACTTTTACGCAAATATCTAATCTTTGTTTCAATATCTCCATAAACTTTTCTTTATTGCCTTCGGATTCTATAGCAATACGTCTAAGATTAATGGTGTTAACCTGTACACTACCCACGGAAAGAGATGTTCCTCCTACGGAATTAATAAAGGCGTCAAGCTTTGAAGTGTTAGAGATAAGTCTGCAACAATTAGAAAGGCTGGTAACGTCATTTCCTACGTAAAAATTACTATCATACCACTTTGTGTTATGTTTATTGCACCAACGTGCAAACTCTTCGTCAACAAATTTGCCGTCTTGGAATAAAAGAGAATAAGTTAAAACGGGGAAAGTCATCATGGTTTCTTCGCGTGTATCTGAAACTACTTCCATAAACACTTTTTGATGTTCTATGATACCCTCAATGTGGTCGATAACATACTCTCCGTTTGGAAATTGACGTCCGCCAAATAGCTCAACGAGATAATTTCTATCCATAACGGTGATATTGGAAAACGCACATTCAGTAACTCTTAAATACGGTTGATTTAAATCGTAGACGAATTTTTGGAAACACTGTCTTCTGTAGTACTCTGGGTCTTTCAAGAAAAATCCATTTTTTACATCGTTGTACCAAAAATAATAAGAGTAAAGCAGATAACTAGGTAGTCCGACAGCTCCGCTGCTTCGATTGGCGGTCCAGCTTATGAATTCTAATACGTGGTCATTAAAAGTTGTTAAGTGTTGGCAGGGTGCTGTTTTGAATTTATTTATGAAGTAAAGCCCCTTTTCAACCAGTTTATCAAGGTCATATGCATAGCAATATGGAATAAAAGAAGCTGTAGAAGAATTATGTAAATAAAATTCACCGTTCCACTCGCCCTCAAGCCATTTTTCAGCTAGATCTTCCCCATACTTTTCAACGAGATTTTTGAATATTTTATTATACGATAACAATTTCGTGTGGGGTTTTACCATATCTGAAAGTAAAGTACGAATATCTAAAGTGGTACTGTTTGCATTGGCGTCGATAGTAGTATCTGCTACGCTAGTGGAATTTATAAAATTATCAATGAAGTCTGTAAAGTTTAGGTTTGAATCAGAGAAACCATTCATCATTAAAAACTTCTCGCCGTATTTTTCTTTCAGTTTCTTAAGTGACTCCGCGAATAGAGGATACAATTTTAAATTAATCTTCATTATTTCCATTACTCCTTGCATTTACCCAAATATTTGCATTCATAAAATCCATTAGTTTACCGTCCACTTCTAAAACAGGCAAACTCTTAAACCCTGTGTCCTCGAGGTCTTCTAATTTATCACTCTCCACAAAATTTATCCCTTTTTTCTTCAACTTTGTTTTTAATACGATGCACTTTGGGCATCTCTCGCTAGTGTAAAGCTTAACCATAAATTTCTACTCCCTTTTGCTAAAGTTACTTAAGAAACACTCTATATTTTTTCTGTTTTGCGGTGTACCGGCCCAACTGTCCGAATTTACCGGACAGGACCTATTTTACAATTATTCATTACTTTCGCCATTTTAACTACCTAATTTATGTTTATTACTCGTTTATAAAGTACCACGAAAGCGCAGCTTCTTTTAAATTTAAAAACCTTAATTATGATTTGCTCAAATTCACAAAGCCACGCTACGCACTTACTCAAAAACTAACACTCGCTTCTTTTTTCAGATTTACCTATTTTTCTCAATTAAATATCCCTTTAAGGAAACCAATAACTCCGGTAGAGGAAGCTTTTGATGCTTTTTTATCATCGTCTTTTTTTTCCTTTTTTCGATCACTAGTAGACTTATCCTTACTGAAAGGATTTGTAAACGACGGCAATGACAATGACAGTGGGAATTTATGTTTCTGTGCTTTATCACTACTAGTGGTGTTTATTTCGCTTTCCGGGTTTCCGCCTTGCGGCTTTGCTGACGGGGGTTCTGGGGCTTGTTCTTTTTTTGAACTCTCAGTTGGCGTTCTACTAGCTGCTGCTCCTGCGCTACTTGAAGAGCTTTGAGGAGGTTTAGACGCAGTTGAAGTAGGATTGGGTTTTTCTACAGAAGGTTGGTTTTTTTGAACAACGGGCTGTGCTACTTCTGGAGGCACGGCATTAACTACAGGTGCTTGAATCTCAGCCGCAGGAGCAGCGATACCACTATCCTGTTCATTTTCCTGGTGAGGCTCCTCAACAATTGGTTCTGCTACCACTTGAGGCTCTGCAGTAGCATTAGTTTCAGCTGCGGCAACAGGCACTGCCTGCACAGGAATTGTTTCATCTTTAGGTGGTTCTTTGGATGGCAAATCTGGACTCGGAGCCGGAGAGGGACTAGAAGAACGGTTGATAGGCTGCACATCATCTGATTTTTCATCAGGAGCCTTGCTACCTTCCGGATTTTGGTCTTTTGATTTGTCCTTATCATCTTTCTTTCCAGTTACGACCCCTTCCCCAGAATTTCCCGGGGAATTTTCGTTTTGCGATTTCATAAACTGTTCGTGGGCGTTCGCAAATTTTGCAAGCATTGAAGAGTCACCGCTGTTTATCTTGTACGTAGATAGGCATACTTTTAAACCTCGTGCATCTGTTTGCTGCTCTAATGCCCGTATAACAGCCTGAACCGCTAACGAACTAGCCTCATTTTCAGGATACTTAAAAATTCCAGTGCTAATTGAGGGGAAAGCCACGGCAGTGCATCCGTGCGCAGCTGCCAACTCAACACTATTAACATAAGCACTCACTAATTGCTTCTTAATAGTTTCATCGATGGGCAAACTCTTACCTCTGAGATCGGGTCCCAAAGCTTGAATGATATAGCTTATGCCATTACCTCTTAAACCAGTTGCCCGCTGAATCATGGCATCGCCGGTATTCAATCCATTCAACCCTGTTTCATGCTTCCATTTGCTTGCTTCTTCTTCAGCAAATTGGTCTGCTCTATAGACATCCGCGCAACATCCGCTCCCATCTCCGAGATTAGCATTAGCTGCATTAACGATAGCAAGTTTCCCGTCTTGAACGCCACCTTGGGCTTTAAATTCAACAATATTTAGCTCTGCGAATGAAAGCCTTTTGGCTGCTGCCTCATGCCCTTTGAAATATTCAATTATGGCGTTCTCTTCAGAATCGGCACTTAGCGTAAAAGAGGAGATATCATAATCTTTATTAAAAGCTCTGTAGTGGTTTCCCTTGGTGTAAGTTAATTTTTTATCCCCATCTTTTCTTTTGAACCAAAACTTTTCGTTGTATTCATCTTTCTTATAACCCGGATTATTACCCCCATTACCTCCATGACCAGAATCTGGTTTCGGTGGTTCTCCTCCTTCGGAATGTGTAAGCAAATATAACGCCAGGGCACCTAAACCTAAAGTAGTTGGAACTCCAACACCAACGCTAGTGGTAATCCAAGGATGAGTTTTAACAAAGCTTTTAGATTTTTCTATCATTTGTTTAGAACTTACTGGTGAACTCACGAAGTGTCCAGCTGAGGCTCCCATTCCTGCGGAAGATATCGTCGCCAAACCTGCCATGAGTGCCGACGTAACCTTAGAACCCTTTCCTCCACTGACCGTTTGCAGGTTATCTTCACTTAATCCAGCCTTATTGATTCGACTACACACAAACTTATCAAATTCTTCTTTGAAATCATCTATATTTAATTTACCCTCATAGTCTTTGTATAGCTTATAAATATCCTCATAACTTTGAGCGTTAGAAAGTTTCAATTTTCCTTGTTCATCGTCTAAAATACTACCTAGTGTTTTTAGAACATCACTCTTAGAATTCATAGCATTCACTCCTTTATCCAAGTTCTACAAATTAACACGCTTTGTTTAAAAAATCTGACCAAATTCCACATTTAGCCTATTGTTTAAATTTTAACACTAAATACAGTGTTCGTCAATACATAAAACTACAAATTTACAATATGCATAATAACTGCCTCTCGATTTCAAATTCCTTGTAAGTTGAAACGTATTATTTGAAAATCAGTTTACCCCTTGCTCACAATTATTACAACTTCTGAACCGTAATCTACTAAATCTCCTGCTTTGTAATCCTGATAACCAATTACCGTCCCCGCTGGAACTTTATTATTGCTTTCCCGAACCTCCGTGGGTTTGAACTTCGCTTCCGATAAAATCATCGATGCCTCTGACAAGGATTTACCCATTATACTAGGAAGTTCCCTTTTAGACGGCCCTTTGCTAACATTCACCGTTATTATCGACCCTGCATACATTTCTTCTCCATAAGCAGGAGTTTGCGAAATTATAAGACCTTCTTCTATGGTATCGTGGAATTCCTCCGAAATAACAACTAAGTTATAAGGATTCTCGGAAGTAGCCATATTTTTAGCACTACTCAAACTCTTCCCCACAAGCTGTGGAACTTCTACTTTTGTTCCTTCCTGTTCATCAGCAACTTTTTCTAAAAGAGAAGCTGAGTTTGAAGATTGCTCTTTAGTTGACTGGTCAATATCGGAATTTTTCTCCTTAATCCAAAACCAGTACACTCCAAAAGCTGTTAAAAGAATCAATATCGATGAAACAAACGATATAACCCACAAATTTTTCGTATTAGTCTTTTTTTCGCTTTTCGGAACATTAAACTTAAAAGCATCGGTTTCTTCTTCATAGATATTCTTGACTTTTACCACCTGAGAATTTGAAAGTTCTATTTTTAAGGTCTCAAATGATAACGTCCTGCTACGAGGATCCACTCTTAGAGCATTGGCTATCCCCGATACAACATTTTCCGGCAACTCCTTAAGCACGCTCGAGGGCATTAAAAGCCTATCTTTCTTACTTCGCTCCGTGGCGCAACCAGGATAATCACCCGTCAAAGCAAAAAACAAAGTAGCGGCGTATCCATAAACATCAGTGGATTCGGATATCTCTCCATTTAGAGTGTATTGCTCAATTGCCGAACAACCGTCAATTAGTTCATTTTTGAGCTCGGATTTGTTGGTGCGAAAATCGGGCGTCATAAAACCGCTAAGTTTAACCGTATTATTAGACGTTACTATCAAATTAGAAGGACTTATCCCCAAATGATAAACTTTAACAGCAGTCATTTTGCTTAAGGAAAAAAGTAACGGCATAAAAAGAATTCTTGCCTCTTTCCACTTAAGACGTCCACCGTGTAAGGCTAAGTATTTATCAAGTGTTTCTCCTTCTACCCACTCCATAATTACGTACACCGTATTGTTTTCTTCCAAGATATCATAAACACCCACAATAGATGAAAGATTCCTTAATTTTGCAATACACCTAAAATACCTTAAAAATTTTGCGTATATTCTTTTAAATTCATTATCAACATCGGGAATACTTTTTAATTTGACACTTCCGTCTTTATCGTGGATACAGTATCCTTCTGGAAACAGTTCCCGCACAAATACTTTTTGTTCTTTTATTAAATCAAATCCGATATAGTTAAGCCCTTCAACGTCTTGGGAAAGACCTTGTCCGAGTAAATATCTTTTACCAACTAAACTTTTTTTAGCCCTGAATGGCGCAGGCTGGTCCAAATTCAAAGTTTTTCCGCAACTCGAGCATACATTATCTTCATTTATTTCTCCCATACATTCCATGCACAAATTTAACACTTTTTCTACCCCCTTAAGAAACTGTCGAATCAAGAGATGTTGTATAAGTTGTTTATAATATTTTCTATTTTAATCTTACTTTTTATATAAAATTTGTCAATATCTAAATTAGGGTCATCTGTTCCCTTTAGCCCCAAACTACCTGCAACAGAAGCATTTAAAATTTTAATTATGGGATTAATTTGTGCAAATAATACAGGTTCATAATCAATATTTTTAGCCCCTTGAGAAAATAAAATCACAGCGGCTTTGTTTTTTAAAATATCGGTTTTGTGCCTTGAGAAATAAAATATTTGTAAGCGGTCCAAAATTGCTTTTAGCGGCGCAGGATATGAGGCGTTGTAAACCGGAAAAGCTATGATCACCAAATCGCATTCTATAAGTAACTCTCTTATTCTATCCATATCTCTGAATATACATTCACCGCTCTCTTTACATTTCCAGCATCCCACACACGCTTTTATTTCTAAATCGTAAGCATTTATAGTCTCTACGGAAAAATTAGATAAAAATTTAAGGAAATACTTCAAAAGCTTCGAAGTATATCCTTGCTTGTGCGGTGAACCAAATAAAACAACCGCTTTTTTCTTTTTCATTGGTATCCTTCCTGAATATTCAAAATTTTTTGAGTCTCATCTCTGTTTAAATAAACACTCTGAATTAAACCAATCCCTAAATATAAACACGCCGCCGAAGAACCTCCAACGCTAAAGAACGGAAGCGTAACACCCATAACAGGCAATAAACTTAAACACATACCTAAATTGAAAATAGTCTGCGAAACTACCAACCCCACAAACCCAAAGCAAATAAGCATCCCTATAATTTCACCAGAATGTTTGGCAATATAGCATATCCTCCATACGAAAAATAATATCAAACAAAACAAAATTAAGCAGCCAACAAATCCAAGCTCTTCTCCTACTGCTGCAAAGATAAAATCACTTTCCTGAACAGGTACCACGCCCTTTGCTACTCTCGGACCATGAAATAGTCCATAACCAAACATTCCTCCTGAGCCTATTGACAGTTTTCCTTGAATTTGCTGATAACCCGTGTTAAGAGGATCGGCTTCAGGATTAAGCTGCGTAATCATCCTTCTACGCTGGTAGTCTGCCAACACAAAATGCCACATAAACGGTGCACTCACGGCCGCAAATACAACCATCATTATAAAATATCTCAGAGGAAGTCCTGCCATGAACATCATCGTTAAAGCAATGCACATAAATATTATAGCCGCACCATCATCTCCTTGAAGATGTGCCAGGGCCATTGGCGTTAAAACATGTAACCCCAACATAGCAATATTTTTTAAATCATAAAATCCATTTTCTTTTTTCCTGACGTCCGCAAGATGTTTTGCAAAAGTTATCATAAACCCTATTTTCACCAGCTCCGATGGCTGAAATGTTATACCTCCGGGCAGACGAATCCAAGCTCTGGCATTTATCCCCATTGACCCCTCTACTTTAATTCCTACAAATAGCGTACAAACCATTAAACCTATTCCAACTATAGCAATCCATTTCCACTTCTTAGCTAATACCTTGTAGTTGATAGTTTGAAGCAAAAATGCCCCCGCAAGACCCATCACTACAGATAAAAACTGTACTGTGAAATAATTAAAAGTTTCTCTCGATATACTCTTTACAACACATAAGCTATAAACTGAAATCAAAGCAATAAGCACCCAAAGTACTTTATCGCCATATTTCACACACTGACCCATAATTTTAAATATATTCATAATTGATGTCCTTTTTATATATTGTCATTAACTCATTCTACGTAAACGATTTATGAAAAATGTAACGAAAAATATTAATGTCGAAACTAAAACTATCGTTGAACCTGCCGAGGTCCCGGCATAATAAGAAATCAAAAGCCCCGACACCCCTGAAACAAACGAAAAAGCCACAGATGCCAAATGATAAGCCTTCATACTTCTAACGATATTCTTAGCTGATGCAGCGGGTAAAACTAGTAGCGAATTTATCATTAGCATGCCTATCCATTTTAGGGAAATAGTCACTATGATTGCAATTAAAATAACAAAAATTCCTTTATAAAACTTTACATTTATCTGTTTGCTTTGAGCTAGGTCGGTGTTTAAACTGGATAGCAATAAACTGTTGAACGACATCATCCATATTACCAATACTATTATGAGTGAAAAAAATAGCATTATGATTTCACTTTTGGTAATTGAAAGGATATCCCCAACTAAATAAGCCGAATATTTAGCAAATCCACCGCTTAAAGAAAGTATGAAAATTCCTAAAGCTATTCCTGCTGACGAAAACACTCCAATTACAGTATCGGCCGAGGAAATTTCCGAATGCATTATCAGTGAAATTCCAAGTGCAAATATTATTGAAAATCCCAACATGGCAATTGAAGTATTGCTGATTCCCAAAAGCACCCCCAAAGCAATTCCCGTTAAAGCACAGTGACCTAAAGCATCCGAGAAGAAAGACATCTTATTGTTTACTATCATCGTCCCCACAAGACCTAAAAGAGGAGTTATTAAGATAACCGCTAAAAAAGCATTTTTCATAAACGTAAAATTTACCCAAGAAAAGGGCAGTAAGTTCTCCATCACACTGTATATCATTTCCATAACTCTTCCACTCCATCGATTCCAAATGTTTCTCTTACTTTTTGACTGTGCATAAGCTCGCTAGCCTTTCCCGTTTCTATGATTGTATGGTCAACCAGTGCATATGAAGTCGCATATTTTACCACGTGCCCTAGATCGTGCGAGACTAATATTACCGGCATGTGATAGTCCTCGCGCATCGAATCGATTATACCATAAAATCTACTAGTCCCCTTTCGGTCAACCGCTGATACCGGCTCGTCCAAAAGCAAAATATCAGGTCTGGGTTCAAGGGCAAAAGCCAGCAGTACTCTCTGAAGTTCTCCGCCGGAAAGTCTTCCTAGCGGTACATCCACATGGTGGTGCACTCCTACTTTTTCAAGCAATTCACTTGCGTTTTTGCGGTCCTTCTTTCGGTGGCCAAGCCAGACGGGTAATTTTGAAGAATTAGCACAAAACAAATCCATAACAGTGATAGGTGTGCTTGCGTCGAAGCTAAGTCTCTGAGGAACATATCCTATTCGAGGATTCGGTATCTTTTTACCACTTGAATTAAAAAAGTCTATGGTGCCGGCAAAATCCTTCATCTTCAAGATAGTCTTTAAAAGAGTAGTTTTTCCTGCTCCGTTACGACCTATCAACGCTAAAGTCTCTCCGTGATTGGCAGTAAGCGTGACGTTATTCAAAATGACAGTTCCACCTTTTTTAACCCTCAAGTTTCGTATTTTTACACTGCAGTGGCATACGTTCATTATTATTTCAAAGCCTCCTTCAGCACCTCTAAATTCTTCTTCATGGTGTTCAAGTAAGAATCAAGAGAAAAATCTCCCGTGGCAGCAGGGTCAAGCACATAGATTTTGGCATTTGTTTCATTTGCAATAGTTTGAGCAATAGCTTGAGAGTACTGAGGCTCCACGAAAATACAGCTGATATTTTTCTCTTTTATCAAATCCACGATTTCTCTAATTTCACTCACAGGAGGTTCTTCATCAGGTTCATGATTTATAACCCCTACAACGTTTAGTCCAAACTCCTCAGCAAAATACGGAAATGCCTCATGAAAAGTTATGATATCTTTTTTCTCTAAACCGCTTAATTGAGATTTTATTTCCGTCTTTAAATCGTTTAGTTTAGAAACATACTCTTCTAAATTTTGAGTGTAAATTTTCTCGTGTGAAGGATCAAGACGTTTAAGTCCATCAGCAATGTTTTGGGTCTGTTTTATATAGTTGCTTACGGACATCCATATATGAGGGTTATACTCGTGGTGATGATGACAGTGCTCCTCGTGCTCACATTCATCTTCCTCTTCTAAAAGTTTTACCCCTTCACTTGAATCTATAACTTTGGCAGTAGGTATTTCATTTATCACTCGGTCTAAAAAATTTTCCATTCCTGCCCCGTTGACAACAAACGCCGATGATTGCTCTATTTTTTTCAAATCCTCGGAGCGTAGCTGAAAGTTATGCAAACAACCTGTGTTACTATCGCACATATTCATAGTCTTAACGCCAGGCACTCCCTTAGCAATATTTGCAGTCATTACGTAAACAGGATAGCAAGACGTTACAATCTTAAAATCGGTATCTTCCTTTTTTTGGCAACCCGCCAGAATAGTACAAGTTAGAAAAGCCGTCACCATAGCAAAAAATTTCTTCAATTTTACAACCTCACAAAAAATAATGTTTTTAAAGTTTTATTTTATAATAATTTTTTTGAACCAATAAGTAAAGCTATATACAAATATTTATCTTAATTTTTTCAAATAATTTATCTCCAATTCCCCTCACATTCTTCACTTCTTCGATACTTGAAAATCCTCCAAAACTTTCTCTATATTCAATTATCCTCTTGGCCATCGCCGGACCAATCCCATGGAGTTTAGTAAGCTCGGATTCCGAAGCTGTGTTTAAGTTGATAATTTCACTCATTTCTTTGGATTTTTCAGCTGAACTACTCCCAAAATTCATAGAGCTACTTTCACTATTTCTGACCGCTGAAACTTCCACCACTTCAGGACTACCGGGAATATAAAACGCATTATAGCCTACCATGGCTGCAAACATGAATATTGCTAAACATATTAATATCCTCTCGGAACTCAATTTGCCACTATGTCCAGAATCGCTCAAAATTTTCACCCCTTTGCTCTGTGGTTGATATATATAATTTAGATCAATTTCCCAGTGCAGTAAATACAAAAATGCCCGCACCACTTAATGCGAGCATTTGGTACACAACATTATTTTTTCTTAGCTTATTTATCTTCACAGAAGGTTGCATATTGTTTTTTCAACCGTTCAAATGTTTCACAAATATCCTGTAACTTTTCTTTCACTTTTTTAGAATGAAGCCTAGCCGAAGATAAAAATCTCTTTTTACATACTCTATCAATCTCCATTTCTAATGGGTCAATCGCTCCGCAAAAGTTTTTATACTCGTTATGACTCAGCTTTGTTGTCGAGTGCTCATTCAATAGAGGAGATTTTTTTAGATATTTTTCTAAAGCTTCACATTTTTTTTTCATGTTTTCTAAGTATTTTTTGCTTGCACTTTTTTTGCCACATTTTTCAGGTTTAATTTCACTTGCAAGCAAATTTTCAAAATTTGTATTTAAACTTTTTAACCTTGGTATAACCTTTGTTACCCAGAACATACTGTTACAACCTTCAATTTTAGTGTCTCTAAGAGGTTTTATAATTTCTTCAAGACCATTTTCAAGTTCACTTTTCTTTGCCTGTCTGCGCTCTGCCTTCTTACTTTGAGCCATTTTTCACACCCCTTTTTATTAATTTTTTACACTTTACATATACTGTTTCCAAATTCAGTACTTCTTTACTCTTCTCACTTTCTGACTAAAGCTTATTTTATCACCTCACTTTTGACTATATATGTTAGATTATACAACATTATGTTTATAGTTGTCAAGTATATTTAAAAATAGCAATTAATTATATGAATAAAATACAATTTTTATACTTATTGTACCTGAGCACGTGTTTTTTTGGAAAATAAGATTTAATATTGACAAAACAGTTCAGAAATGTTAATATATGTTTATGACAGATAAAGGAGGAGAAACTTAAATGAATAAAGAATTGACAAAACTATACTATCAATGTAAATCTCGAGGATACAACGAATCTGCAGAACAATTTGAGAAAGATTTAGCTAGAATAGTAATTAAAGAGCTTAGAGGCGATGATTTGGGTAAAGTTTCCGGAGGTATAAACGGAAGAAAAGCAATCGCAGGGGCACTGTCTGCAATTTTAGGCCTGATACCAAGTGTGACCTCAGCTGCCGGTGCTAAACCTGGTTTGAAAGCACCTTCTACGGTAAAAGCCTCTAGAGTTTCCAGGATAAGACCTCGCCGCACTACTCTTACACCACCAGTTGCTGTTGCACCTAACAAAAGTTCAAACCAACTAGCAAAGATTGTTTTCGGTGGAGGAGGTGCAGTCGGAATAGTAGGAACCGGAATAGCTGGTCTGGCTTATCTAACCAACCTTTTGGCGACCTCTAAACAAGAGGAAGAACAAGCCGATGAGGGAAATGAAACTACTGAAACTAATGCACAAAATACTGGTTCTAATAACTCAACTGTAAATGACAATAAAAATCCCCATGAAAAAGAGGAAGAAGAAAAAGATGATTCTAGTCCGGCTCCCGACCCTACTGCAGACAATAATGATATCGAGGAAGGGAACCACCCATCAGAGTTCAGTGAAAAAAAGCAAACATTAGATTGGACCACAGCACCAAGTTTTATTGAGAGGGTTCAATTTTTAGAAAATCACCTAGTAAATGCATTTTATGATAGAATTGAAAGCAGCATAAAAACTTTTAAAGGCCCTATAAATAACAATGTACTTTATACTATGTGCAATTATTTGCAGCAGTATGCCTATATGGAACCTGACATCTACTTTGGGGTGCAAAAATTTTCTTCCACAGATAATAAATTGGACTTTATGGCTGAATTTATGGATTTACTTGCACAGAACGAGTACACCTCTGAACTCAATAATGTTCGTAAATGTGGAGATTTAATAAAAAGTGCTTTAGGGGGAAGCGGTAACTTAGTTGATAGCTCATATTTTAATGAAGTAGATAAGTTTTCCAGCAAACAATTATTAAACTTTATTAGAGCATGCCATTTCATTAAAACCAGTACGCCACTACCAGGCGAAGAAGGACTATATGCGACTTCTTATGAAGACCAGTATTTTGATACAGATATTGTTGGCTCTGATTGGCTCGATTACATTGGTTCGATTATTAGTAATGATATTTTTGTTAGATTAAATCAATATATTATTGAAAGTCAAAATTCAAAAAATGGGCCATTTAATTTTGGTGATGAAGAAGACCTGATTAATTTAGATCAAAACAGTGATGGGCCATCTGCTCTGGGAGAAGAAAGCAGTCAACCTGTAGATACAACAAACACAGCCGAGAATGAAACCCAACCTTTAACAGCTCCCGCAGAACAACAAGAAATCGAACAAGCACCCCAGCCTGCAGAGATCGAGGAGTCTCAAGATATCACTACTAGAGCTGATGAAGAAACTCCTGCGGAATAGCCATAAGTTTTGTTATATTTAAATTGCCGTGCGATAAATGCATGGCATGTTTTTGTGTTTAAAACAGCCTAGAAAGGAGAAAATCGTGTGAAAGAACCTATTAAAAAACTATACGATTACTGCAAATCTCAAGGATACGATGAATCCATAGAACAGTTTCAACAAGATTTAAACAATCTTGTGATTAAGGAAACTAAAAACAATGAACGTGACTAAGTTTTTGGTGGTAAATCAGGCAAAAATGGTTTATGGAGTTTTGTCCGCACTTCTGGACACGAATTCAATCAAAACACTATTCACATAGAACTTACGAGTATACATTTGAAAATGGAAAGAAATGAAAACTCATGAATAAAGAGCAAATTAAAACCTACTGCTTATCCCTTGAAAACTCACACTTAGATACTCCTTTTGATTTTAAAACTGAAGTCATCCGCCATAGGGGAAATAACAAAATGTTTGTGTTGTTTTCCTCTCCTGACGAAAGACCTTCCATGAATTTAAAATGCGATCCCCTAGAAGCCCAGTTCCTGAGGAGCGTCTATAAAGAAGTTATCCCAGGATATCATATGAATAAAACTCACTGGAATACCGTTTATTTAGATGGAGATATCCCTGAAGAAGAAATAAAATCAATGATTGAAAGTAGCTACAATCTAACAAAACCAAAATACAAAAGAAAAACCACGCAATAGCGTGGATACTTATTTCATAATATGATGCAAACCAAACCGTTGCAACCCTCATTAATAATTCTTTCTATAGTTTCTTTTATCTTCTCTCGAGCGTCGGGGGGCATTCGGTAAAGTTTGTTGTGCAACCCTTCACTTACGAGCTCATGCAGTGATTTACCAAATATATTCGATTCCCATATCTTTGAGGGACTCTCTTCAAATTCTCGCAGTAGATACATCACGAGC
>CAKVBG010000005.1 GCA_934725345.1 uncultured Eubacteriales bacterium | reverse complement strand
CCTCAGATTGCTGTTCTGAACCAACTATAGGAGTGACTTCGGTGGTAATGTTGGTTTTGAGCATATGTACAGAGGGCGCAGAAGCCCTGAGCCGGATACCATATTTGCCATTTTGCTTTATAATTTCAGGTTCATCCAAAGTTAATTCTTCCATCGTTGGCATAACTATGCCGTATCCCAATTCATCCACTTCGTCGTAGGCGGCAGCTATTTTTTCATATTTTTTTCTCATGTGGGCTAAGTCCATCATACAGTTCATCAACGAACATTCATCTGTTATGTTTATACCTGTTTTTTCACCTAATACTTTGTAGAAAAGCGTGGGGTCTAAAGTAACATTGACTCTAACATTTCCCTTACCTAAGTCAATAGAGCCAACTTCCGCACGTTTAACATACTTACATTCAGAAAGATCATCCATCATTTTTTGAATTTCGCTTATTTTGCTAAGATTCCTCGCAGATTCGCTTATCACAGAATAAACCGCTTCTCTTAACCAATGGTCCTTTTCAAGAGGAGTCAACCACTTAGGCATGTTTATTCTGATTTCTTTAATCGGAAATTCAAAAAGAAGCTCAGCTAGTATTCGTTTTATTTCGTTCTCATCCAATTCACTGCAGTTTACCGGCAAAACCGGGACTTCATATTTTTCGGAAAGTTTATCTGCCAAATCTTTGACGTCTTTAGAGTATGGATACATACTATTTAAGAGTACTATAAAAGGTTTATTTATTTCTTTTAGCTCTTTGACCACTCTTTGTTCTGCTTCTTCGTATTCACTTCTAGGCATATCACTTATACTGCCATCAGTGGTAATGACTAAACCTATGGTGGAATGGTCCGTTATCACTTTTTTAGTTCCTATTTCAGCAGCCATGTTAAAAGGAATCTCTTCCTCATACCAAGGCGTTTTTACCATTCGAGGTTGGTCGTCTTCGATATATCCCAGTGAACTTGGAATGACATAGCCCACACAATCAATCATGCGAGCCCTGAAGCTTGCGGCATCATCAACGTTTACTTCTACTGCATCTTCTGGTATAAATTTAGGTTCAGTGGTCATTATGGTACGTCCCGCTGCGGATTGAGGCAATTCATCAATTGCTCTTTCCTTTTGATTATCATCGGCAATGTTTGGTATAACGAGTGTGTCCATGAACCTTTTAATAAACGTAGATTTACCAGTTCGAACAGGTCCTACAACACCAATATAAATATCTCCATTAGTTCTTTGGGATATATCCCTATATATGTTACGTTCTTCCACTTTGCTTCCTCCTGAAAATTATTGTGATTATACTGTAACTCTCAAGCAATTTTTATTTCATAGGTATTAAAAGCATACCGCTATTTTTTACTTTATCTTCAGAGATATCATTTTCTCGTTTTATCATTTCCGCACACGTATAATATTTTCTCGCGATATCCCATATATCCTCTCCTGCCGAAGCATAGTAGACCGTCAAAGAAGCATCATCTTTAGGCACAGCACTTGTTTCGTCCGTCATTACACTTATTACCATATCTTGTTTTTTAGAAACGTAAATTTCTCCAAAAAGTTCGGGGTTTATTTTTATTTCTATACTATTTGAACCCATTAAACTGCAATTTATCGCACCGGGTAACATCTTGATTTCACATACCATCTCGGAAGGGTTACTATCAAATGGTTTGGAGTGTTCAAATTCAAGTATTCTCTCGATATACATCGGAATATTTTCGTTATCAAGTGCTAAAATACATATATTCATCTTGCATTTGAAAACTATGTTTTCCTCCTCAAAATGAGGGTTAACACTACATGTGTCGCTCCAAGCATCAATCAATTTTGAAACGTTTGCGTCCGATAAATTTACTGTATCTTTATGGGAGAAGTTATCTCTCACAATTTCAGAAAGCTGTTCCATTTTGATGCTATCTTTCATAACATCCACATCGTATTCGGTAGAGTATACATCAGATACAATAGAAATGTCTTTATTATTAAACGCCATTACTGTGGCAACGATTTTTATTTCAGAATTTATAAAATTAGAATTTTCACCGTTTTCGTTGCATATCTGTTCATCGTGCATAATAACTTCAGAATCCACAACGCATGTAGAGTCTTCGGTAATTCCCGGAACATCCACTATCTGACTCACCGGAATAGTATATTCTAGAGTTTCAGTGTGACCAGTTGATAAATCATCAATGTAGAGAATTTTTATTACCGCTTCGCCTTTAAGTACAGTCTTATTAGACATATTCTTGTATTCACTTATCCTTAAACTCACATCCGAATTCAAGATAGTTTCCGGAGATGAACGGTTTTCTCCAAGCTCTAAAGTTTCATTTAAAGAGAATTGCTGCTGACCTATCCCAATTAGATTATTCATTTTAAGTTTGGTAGTTTTTTGTTCTGTATCATTTCCACTAACCCCTGAAGAAATTTCTAAACTTTTCTTGACATATATTTTGCTACACATTGAAAATGCACCGTGTATGTCCAATTTTCTAGGGCTTACCGCTCGGCAGTTAACATACTCTACACGAGAAGAAGTTATGGCAAAAGCATTCTCAGGGTTTGACCTTATATCAACTGAACATGAAAATGGTACAGAATTTTCACAGCAACGAATCCTATTGTTTTCTGCATCGGAGTATATAACACGTATTTTAGTCATACCCTCCACATTTAAGCGATCCCCGGAAATATTCCTGGATGTTATATTTGGTTGCAATTTGCACTTAAGAATTTTTTTCATATCCGGACAATACTCGGGTAGTGAAAAATCTAAATCAACAGGAACTTCTCTGCAACCTTCAAATACTAGTTCCCGGGCAGATAAATTATCTTTGGTGACGTCATAGTTCATTTTAACCTCTCCTTGATTTACGATATATTATTGAGTTTTATTTCTATTGTGTACTAAGAGTTATTGCATTTTTGTTTTCCTTGAGAGTCAATGCTATAGTTTTCTTTATAGATTATTTGCGATATAGGTACTATTTCGTATCCTTCAGCTTTTATAGTATCTATAATCCTAGGTAAGGCTTCTGGAGTGTTTTTAGCTCCATTATGCATCAAAATAATTGACCCCGGTTTTATTTTAGATTTAATTCTTTTAACCATATCGTCGGGAGTAGGGTCTTTCCAGTCTAAGCTATCCACATCCCACTGTATACAATGCATTTTGAGCTCATTCGTTGATTCAACCACGCAATTGTTGTAATCACCGTAAGGGGGTCTGAATAGAATCGGACGAGGTGCTCCTGCGGCTTCTATTTTTTTATTACAGTCTTCTATTTGAGCAAGCACTTTGTCTTTTTCCAGTTTCGGTAAATGAGGGTGAGTATCCGAATGGTTGCCAACGTCGTGGCCGGCCTGGGCAATTGATTTTACGGACTCCGGATATTTCTCAGCCCAAAATCCGACTAAAAAGAATGTTGATTTAACACCTTTCTGAGCTAATATATCCAGCAAAGTTTGTGTTTGTTCGTTACCCCACGCAGCATCAAACGATATGCTAACCACCTTTTCTTGTTTGTCTACGCAGTAAATAGGTAACTTACGCTCTTGAGCTTTGAGAATACGACCTCCGCCAAATGTTAGTGCTCCAACAAGAGAAGTTATCACGCACCCCATGATAATCATTAGTTTTTTTCTGTTTATTACCCATACTTTCATTTAGTCAATCCTCCTTGATACCAATCTATATGATGACTTTTTAAAATCTAGAATAGTTTATTTACAAATTTGTTTTCGGTTTTTAGCTAAGTGCTTTTCCGCTTCCGAAACAGCTACCGGCATTAATGCAGAAATAATAACTATCATCCACTGTAAAAAATTAAGAGGTTGCGTTCTGAAAAACTCATTTAAACAAGGTACTCCCACCGAAATAATTTGAAGTATTATGCAAAACAGCAAAGAGTAAACTAACTTCATGTTTTTAAATATCCCTGTTTCAAAAAGCGACCTTGAACTTTGAACGTTAAACGCGTGGATAATCTGGCTCAGGCCTAAAGTAGCAAACGACATGGTCCTTCCAATTACAGGATTCGAAACATCCAAATCAAAAAATACTCTTCCAATTGTATAAGCTAGAAAACCTACAGCTGCTATAAAACAACCTTCCACAATAATGTTGTAAGACATCTGCTTTGAAAACAAACCTTTTTTAGGATCCCTGACCGGTCGCTTCATAACTTCGGGCTCGATAGGGTCAACGCCCAAGGCCAGAGCCGGGAAAGCATCAGTTACCATGTTTATCCACAGCAAATGTACCGCTAAAAGAGGCGTTGGAACTCCTATCAAAAAAGCAATCAACACAACCATAACTTCTCCAATATTAGTGGATAGAAGAAAATGTATGGTTTTTTTGATGTTGTCAAACATTCCTCTTCCCTGCTTCACAGCCTCAACTATTGTGGCAAAATTATCATCAGCAATAACCATATCTGCCGCAGATTTGGCAGCGTCTGTGCCTGATTTACCCATTGCACACCCTATATCCGCCGCTTTGAGTGCAGGTGCATCATTAACGCCATCTCCCGTCATAGCAACTACCGCTCCGTTTTTCTGAAACGCTTTTACTATTTTAACTTTGTGCTCTGGAGATACTCTGGCAAAAACACAGTACGAACTTATAACCTTTTCAAGCTGTTCCTCACTGATTTTATTGAGCTGTTCTCCCGTCATAACTTGAGGTTCGCCATCGGACATTCCTAAAGTTCTGGCTATCGCCTTAGCGGTACTTGCATGATCCCCTGTAATCATAACGGGCTTTATGCCCGCTTGCCTGCAACTTTTAACCGCAAATATCGCTTCCGGCCTGACTGGGTCCTCAATGCCCACTACTCCGCAAAAAATCAAGTCTTTCTCAAGCTCTAAGTCATCAGCGATAAACGAAGTCGGCTCTTTATACGCCACCCCTATAACTCTCAGTGCTTCATTAGACATCCCCTCACAATACTTTTCTATTTTACTTATTGCATGTTGGTCTAAAGAAAATATTCCATTTTCAGTTTTATATCTATTACACTTCTTTAAAATGATATCCGGTGCACCTTTTGTTACTGAAATATATCCCCCTGTCTCCGTTTCATGGAGAGTGGTCATTATTTTTCGCGTAGAGTTGAAGGGTATCTCATACACCCTTTTGAAATCTATATCCAGTTTGTTTTTGCTTATTCCCGCTTTGACAGCAGCTAATAAAATTGCATTTTCAGTTGGTTCGCCTCTGGCTGATACTTCAGCTTTTTTCTTCACAATAAAGGAATTATTACAAAGTGTTCCCAGCTTTAAGATTTCTTCGCCTGCAGCGGAATCAATCCCTACGGCCTTTCCGTCAGCCATTATAGTTTTAAGAACCATTTTGTTCATAGTGAGAGTGCCGGTTTTATCGCAACAAATAACTCCCGTATGCCCTAGAGTTTCGACGGCAGGTAAGTTTCTGACAATCGCATTGCACGAAGCCATCTTTTTAACTCCTCCAGCAAGCACAATTGTAACTACTGCAGGTAAACCTTCAGGTATCGCGGCCACGGCCAAACTGATTGAAATCATGAACATTTCGGTGATATCCGCATGCTGCAATACACCAAGCACAAAAACAATCACACTTATGATAATTATTAAAATTCCAATTACTTTACCTGTGCTCTCAAGCCGCTTGCTCAGAGGAGTTTTGAAAGAATTTTCTTTGTTTATAAGACTTGCAATCTTTCCCACTTCTGTGTTCATACCAGTTCCTGTAACAACCGCTCTCGCGTGCCCCCTAGTTACTACACTTCCAGTAAAAATCATGTTTTTTTGCTCCGCGGGAACAGCATCATTTTTAGTTACAACTTCCTCACTCTTCGAGATACTAAAAGATTCTCCCGTTATCGCCGATTCCTCGACGAAAAAACCCGTAGACTCAACTATTCGGGCATCAGCACAAATTAAATCTCCTGCCTTAAGCACTAATATATCCCCTGGTACTACATCCTGAGAAGAAATTTTCTTAATTTTGCCATCCCTTAAAACTTTAGTATGTGGAGAGGAAAGCTTTTTTAAGGAGTCTATTGCTTTTTCTGCACGACTCTCTTGCATGACTCCTATTGCTGTGTTTAAAACGACTATAAAGAGTATTATCAGAGAATCTATGTATTCAGCTTGGCCTCGGAGATACGAAATCCCAAAGGAAACAACCGCTGCTACCAAAAGAGTAATTACCATAAAATCAGAAAGTTGTTTAATTAGCTTCTTAAAAAAACTTTCTTTCTTTTTTTCGGATAGTAAATTTTTCCCGTGGTGCATAATCCTTTTTTTGGCTTCGAAAGCTGAAAGACCCTTACTCTTCACAACTTTAAGTTCACTTAACGCCTCTTCTACTGACATTTTGTACCATATCATATTCTCATCTCCAACGACCTACTTCTTATTTTTTGTGTACTTAAATAAATATATAATCCCCCCGCACCATATATTACACTTTATCTTTCACTTTAAAACTATATTTGATTTCTCATAACTTTCATAAAAGTATTCAAAAATTCATAAATTTATGATATAATAGTTTTGCTGAATTTTTTTAGACTTATAATTAGAATAGGAGAATTGCTATGAAACACATTGTTAGCGTTAATAAGAAGGACCTCAGAGATACCATTTCAAAGGGTGGTTGCGGAGAATGTCAGGCATCTTGCCAAACAGCTTCTAAGGTAGAAAATACTGTAAGCAACCAAAAATGTGAAAATAATCATTAATTAAAAAGATAGGTGAAGCGAGCGGCTTTTTATCCTCTGGGATTTAAAGCCGAAATTTTATGGTACATAAATTTAAATTTGAAAATAACAATTTTGTCTTAGACGTAAACAGCGGTAAAGTTTACATGGTGGATGACGTTACTTTTGATATAATTGATTTCATCCCAAATACTTTCTTCGATTACACCGAATCGTATGTTATTAAAAAGCTTGGAGATAAATATCCGATTGAAAGCATAAAAGAAGCCTACAGTGAGTTGCTTGAGCTTTATAATCAAGGAGTGCTTTTTTCAGAAGATCCCTTTTCTCGGATGGCTATCAGTGGTACAACTTCTTCTCCGATAAAAGCAATTTGTTTAAATGTCTCTCATGATTGCAATTTGCGTTGTGAGTATTGCTTTGCTTCAAAAGGAGATTTTAAGTGTCCTAGAGAGCTTATGTCCTTTGAGACCGCCAAAAATGCTGTGGATTTCCTTATCAAAAAGTCAGGAAGTATAAAAAACCTAGAAATGGATTTCTTTGGCGGCGAACCGCTAATGAATTTTGAGGTAGTTAAAAAAACTGTAGATTACGCCCGAAGCCTAGAAAAAGCTCATAACAAAAATTTCAGATTTACCCTCACAACAAACGGATTGCTTTTAGATGACGATAAAATTGATTTCATTAATAAAGAAATGTATGATGTGGTCCTTTCGCTGGATGGCAGAAAAGAAATTCACGATAGGTTCCGACTGACTAAATCCAAAACGGGCTCTTATGAGATTGTTATCCCTAAGTTTAAAAAATTAGTTGAGAAGCGAGATAATAAGCAGTATTATGTTCGCGGAACTTACACACGCAGAAACTTGGATTTTTCAAAAGATGTTTTACATATGTACAAGCTGGGATTCAGCGAAATTTCTATGGAACCCGCCTTTTTTCAAGAAGGTTTCCAGGACTCTATAACCGAAGAAAATTTAAGTTCTATCCTCAATGAGCATGACGTACTTTGTAAAAAACTCATCGAGCTTAAAAAACAAGGTGAAAAATTAAACTTCTTCAATTTTAAAATCGACCTTGAAAACGGGCCTTGTATCTCCAAACGCTTAAAAGGATGCGGTATGGGCAATGAGTATGTTGCCGTGGCGCCTAATGGGAATGTATATCCATGCCATCAGCTGGTTGGAGAAGATGAATTCCTGATGGGTAATGTAAATGAAGATAGCTTTAGCGAAGAGTCTAAAGAACAATTTTTAAAATTAAATGTTTATCACAAAAGAACCTGTAAGGATTGTTGGGCGAAATTTTACTGCTGCGGAGGTTGTGGAGCTAAAAATTATCACTACAATGGAAATCTAAAGGTACCTTTTGAACTTTCTTGTGAGATTCAAAAGAAAAGAATTGAGTGTGCCATCGCTTATAACGTTTTAAGCAAGTCAAGTAATGTTTCACGTGAAACATTTTAAAAAAGTTCGCTTGAGAATACAAATTAAAATTCAGCTGCTGTAGCCAAACTTTAATCGATAAGCTAATCGTTTTCACGCCTATATGTGAACGGTTAGCTTTTTTAATAAACAACTTTCCAAAGATTTCAAACAATTATTTTGTGTAAGGATATGTATTTTAAATTTATATACACTTCTCATTGTTTTATTTTAGAAATTGCACTTTTCTCCAAACGTGAAACTTGCGCTTGACTTATACCTATTTTACCCGCTACTTCTATCTGGGTTTTCCCCTCCAAAAATCTTAGATACAGTATGCTTTTTTCTCTTTCATCTAAATTGTTGATAGTCTGTTTGATATAAATTTCTTCTATCCAGTTTATATCATTATTACTGTCGCCTATTTGGTCCATCATGTAGACGACATCACCATTGCTATCCGAAAAAAGGGGTTCATCTAGTGAAAGCGGTTCTACTATCGCCTCCAACGACATAACTACACTTTCCTTCGATACCCCCATCTCTAGTGCAATCTCTTCGATAGTGGGTTCTTTATTTTTGTCATTCATAAGCTGCTCTTTGATTTGCATAGCCCGATAAGCCATGTCCCTCATAGAGCGGCTGACTCTAAGCGAATTGTTGTCCCTCAAATACCTCCGGATTTCCCCTATTATCATGGGTACAGCATAGGTTGAAAATCTTACGTTCTGCGAGATATCAAAATTGTCAATTGATTTTATAAGACCAATACAACCAATTTGAAATAAATCTTCTAGTGTCTCCCCACGCCCGGCAAAGCGATGAACAACACTCAAAACTAAACGTAAATTGCCGTTTATCAATTTTTCCCTCGCAGATTTACTGCCTTCTTTCACTAGTTTAAGTAAATTTATTTTCTCTTTCTCACTAAGAAGTTTTAAATCCGAAGTATTAACACCGCAAATTTTAACTTTACTGTATTGCATACTGATTTTTCCTCCGCTTCCAGTCATTACCATATTCATAATCAGTATTGACAATAATTCCCTGATTAATTCAATTATTTCAAATTTTTTATCCTTTTTTCATTTCAACCCGCATACTATATACAAAACATTTTTCGAAAGAAGGAATCAAATAATTTGAAATCTAGACATATCAAAATCAAGAACACAAAAATTAAATGGATAACTGTCTTTACTTGCTTAGCTCTTTTTGGAAATCTCACTTCTGAATCCTACGCATTGGACGTCTCTGCTAAATCAGCTATTTTGATTTGCGCAGATTCATGCTGTACGGTCTGGAGTAAAAACGAAACCGAACCGCTTCCCATGGCCAGTACCACTAAAATCATGACTTCTATCCTTGCGCTAGAGCACGCTGCTGCTTATGGAAATAAGGAAGTGGAAATAACGCCTCAAATGATACGTGTTGAAGGAACGTCAATGGGATTAATGCAAGGAGATATAGTAACTTTAGATTCCCTTGCCAAAGGAATGATGCTGTGCTCTGGAAACGACGCCGCAAATGCTGCCGCTATAGCCGTTGGAGGAGAAACTGAAAAATTTATAAGCTTAATGAACGAAAAAGCTAAAATGCTTGGAATGAAAAACACCAAATTTTCGACCCCCTCGGGCTTAGATAAAGACAACCACCACTCCACAGCTCAAGATATGGCTATCTTAGGTGCATATGCAATGGAAAATGAAAATTTTTCTAAAATAGTTTCTCAAAAAAGTATGCCGGTTAAATTTATAAATCCCTCAAAAACTGTACATCTAAAAAACCATAATAAACTTCTCCGCCTCTATCCCCATTGCACAGGTATTAAAACGGGTTTCACTAAACTCGCCGGAAGATGTTTGGTATCGTCTGCTCAAAAAGATGGTATAAAACTTATATGCGTCACCTTAAATGCCCCCAACGATTGGGATGATCATATCTCTCTTTATAACTTCGGTTTCGAAAATACAGTTCTTAAAAACTTTGATGATAAGTCATTTGATTCAGTAGTTAAAGTTGAAGGAGGCACTAAAGATGAAGTTAAAGTTGGGTCAGTATCAGATTTTTCTGTCAGTTTAAAAAAAGGTCAAGAAAATAACGCTACTAGAGAAGTTCAGTTGCAGGAATCCCACACAGCTCCTGTGGAAAAAGGACAAATTTTAGGAAAAGTGGTATACTCTATAGATAATCAAAAAATAGGCGAAAATGATATAATCGCCTTGGAAGAAGTACCTAAAATAAAAAATGAGAAAACCGGATTTTTCAAAAATATTTTGAAGTTCTTTTCAGGTATTTTCTCATAAAACAAGGAGTATAAAATGCAAACTGAAGTTCTACAAAAATATATGGCCTCCTGTGGAGTGGATTCCCGGAGAAAATGCCAAGATCTGATAAAAGAAGGTAAAGTGAAAGTAAATGGTCAAACTGCTACTTTGGGTGCGAGAGTAATCCCAGGAAAGGATATCGTTTTACTGAACGATAAAAAAATAGAGCCTGCCTCAAAAGACAAACTCTATATCATGCTATATAAGCCTCGTGGATTCGTGACCACGCTTAAGGACGAACTTGGCAGAAAATGCGTGGCTCAACTCGTTGAAGATATTCCCACCAGACTTTTCCCCATAGGACGTCTCGATAAAGATTCCGAGGGATTACTTCTTATGACGAACGATGGTGATTTTGCCAACAAAATAATTCACCCTTCTAAAAAAATTTGGAAAACCTATAGAGTAACTGTTAGGCCGCACGTTACTGAAGAACAGCTTACCCAAATTTGCGTTGGCATGACTATCGATAACCAAAAAACTCTCCCTGCTCGAGCAGAACTCATTCGGAGACATAATGATAGGTCTATAATTGAAATATCTATACATGAAGGTCGTAATCGTCAAATTCGAAAAATGTGCGAACTTTTAGGTTTGGAAGTTTTAAAACTAAAAAGAATATCCATCGGAAAACTTAAACTCGGACAACTCAAGCCCGGAAAGCACAGACCTCTTACAAAAGAAGAAATTAAATCGTTTCTAGATCGCTAAGATTCTCAAATGTCAAAGGATGGGGATACATCACATTAGATGATCTAAAGTGGAATACCCAATTGTAAACTTTTCGCAGTTGGTTAATTCTATGGTGATGATCTTCTAAAAATATTGATACATTTTGCACTGTTAATTTAGGAGTATGATACTGTTTATAGATTGGTTCGGATTTATCTGTACAATCATTTCCATTTTCCCCTCTACTACTATCGGAATAACATAATACAAGTTCTCCTGTATCTGTCACTCGTAATCTATGTAAAACACTCTCAGATTTACTGGAAATATAAGAACTTCCTTCAGAATCACTAGAAGTACAGGAACTCTCCTCAGAATCACTTGAAGTGCATTCAGTGGTATTTTTGTCAGTAGACATTATATCATCACCACTGCAGTTATAACAAAAAATATCAAAGCCTTGATCACTTAATACTAATTTGACATCACGAGATCCACAAACTTCACATTCAAGGAAATGTTCCTTTCGTTTTTCAATACTGCTTTTTAGACACGTTTCCACGTCACAGAAGCAGTCTTTTTGGTCTTTACAAAACAGAACACAAATTTTGTTTTTACACACTTCATGCCGGTTTTCAAGATGGGAACCACATTGAGTACAAAAGCAAATCTCCATTTCTGCTTTTTTCAATTTATTCACTTTTGCACATGGCTTTTTATCTCTTAATCGAGAGTGATAACTATTTTCAACTTTGTTTTTTTCTGAAGATTTAGTACGACCTGCAAAAATAGAAGATGCGCTCATAAAAAACATACCTACAGCCATTAATGATATTGAACCAACTTTCTTAAAATTCATTTTAGTCCTTTCTAATTTTTTAATTTAAATACATTTGATTAATCTAAACTGCACTCATCCTGTGGAGTTAAAAAACGCTTTACAACACGAGGCTTATCTTCTATGGTTGTATCTAAATAATATATGCAGTCCTCAGAATTTTCCGAGACCGAGGAAATAAATTCAGCAAATCTTACACCTTCAAAAAATTTTAAATCTTCCTTGCAATCTAATCCTGTAATAAATCCGTCATATTCATCCGAAAATTTTATAGCGGATTTTGAAACATTAAAAACTGGCGTCGTGGAAGAGGAAATAACCGAAACGGGATTTTGGCCCTCTGAAGCAACAAAGATTACATGATCTGTAATCCTACGACACTTACCATAACAATGAATCGCATATCCATGAGATCCAAACATTAATTTGACGTCATGGGTTTCACATATTTTACACTTAGGAAATTCTTTTTTTTCTTTTTCAATTTCACTTAAGTAACAAGTTTTTATATTATTAATATAATGTTCGTTATCATTTGATAGAAAACAAGTTTTATTCCTGCAGCGTTTACCTGTAGAAGCAACTCGACCACCACAAACTTTACAAAAGCAAACTTTACGTTCTTCCTTTTTTATAGATGATTTTTTGTTCCTTATTTTAGACTGAATTTTTCCTCTAAAATTGCCTCCTCTATGATGTTTGGTGTTAGCTGCAAATGCAAGCGTCCCGCTCATAGAGAATATATTTAAAACTGCTAATGATATCAAACTGACTTTTTTAAAATTCATTTTAATCCTTTCTAATTCTTTAACTCAAATATGTTAGAATAATCCAAATTATACTTTACATAATTGATTTAAATCATACTTCATCCTGTGAAGTTAAAAAACGCTCCTCAATACGGGAACTTATCCTCTATGTATGTATTTTAGTCAAATACTCAAAAATTCCCCAAAAATTATAGAATAAGTTCGTCAAACCTTACACCTTCAAAAAATTTTAAATCTTCCTTGCAATCTAATCCTGTAATAAATCCGTCATATTCATCCGAAAATTTTATAGCGGATTTTGAAACACTAAAAACTGGTGCTGTGGAATAGGAAATAGCTGAAGCTGGACTTTGGACGGGTAAAGCAGAATAACATGCACGATCAGTAATACTATGACACTTGCCATAACACCATGTTGTATAGCCATGGGAGTTGAATATTAATTTTACATCATGGGACCCACATATTTTGCACACAGGAAACTTTTTTTCTCTATCACTTAAATAGCCACTTTTTACATTATTGGTAGAATATTCAATGTTTTTTAAATAATTGTCTGTAATAAGTGGTAGAATACAACTTTCATCAATTCCTTGGTTACGGTTTTTAGTAACATGACCAACACGATCCAAGGCACAAGAAGGGACTTTACGCTCAAATTTTTCTGCCGATGGTTTTTTATCCTTTGTTTTAGATTGAGTTCTCTTCTTAGAATTGCCTCCCATATTCCCCTCGGTGTTACCAGCAAATGCGGGCGATACGCTCATAGAGAATATGCTGAAAACTGTTAATGATATCAATCTGATTTTTTTAAAATTCATTTTAGTCCTTTCTAATGTTTTAATCTAATAGTACTTATCTGTGTAAAATCATTTGATAAGATTGAAAACTTTTAACGATATGTCAAATAGTTATTTTATAGGATTAATAAGCTCTCTAGATTAATATTTTTATAGTATTTTGAAAAATTTTGCTCCAATCTAAGCCTTCTAAAAATTTGTAATCTTCCACATAGTCAGGATTAGTAATTACTCCAAAATCTTCAAAGGAGTCTGTTGAAGGTTCTACGTGCACAGTATCATTTAAATTATTTAATGCGTAAAAATTACATGATGAAAGCGAGGGCAGCAATTTTGGTAATGAATTTGTAATAGTATTACAATTATAACAACTAATTTTTGTACCACCCAAGTAAAACTTTATTTGCACATCATGACTTCCACATCCTTTGCACGCAGGGAAATACCCCTTTTCTCGCTCAACACATGATGTTTGTTGATTAAGCGGTGTAGCATTTAAACATGACAATGCACAAGTTAAGTTTTTACATCTTTCCTTCAAATTTTGAACATGCCCCCCACAACTAACACAAAAACAAACGTTATCATGTGATGCTTTGGAAATGTTTGGTTGTGATGATGGCTTTTTGTTTCTTATTTTAGATGATGTTTTCTGGTTATTTTTGCTTTCCGATTTCTGTAAAGTGCGTACTGCAAAGGTAGGAACCGCGCTCATCGAAAATATACTTACAACTGTTAATATTATTGAATTAATTTTTTTAAATTTCATCTTTAGCCTTTCTTAATTTTTTAATTGTATGTTAAATTTAGAACTCAAAAGAGGTATAAACTTGTTTTCAATGTCCTCAATTCCTTCTAAAGTTAAAGTCTCAAATTTACTACAATAGTTCACTTCGTAAAGTACTGCATGCTGATCACTCGGCATATTTTTATCGGAATAGATATCTTTGACTGTTACTCCAGTGATAATATCTGAAACCGATCTTATAACTTCTATAACTTCTCCAGCAGTGACGTTTTTACTTTGAATAAAATTATAAAGTCTATTCACCGGTGGATATTTAGATTCGAATTTGAGCTTCTTACATTCAAAATCAATCTTATCAACCTGAAATTCGCAGTAAAATATCTCCTCCTTTACGAGTTTTAAATTTTTTATAAACCCAAAACACTTCTTATTTATTTTTCCCAAAATACCTATCTTAACTCCATTTAGGAAAATTCCATAACCGCTTCCGGATTCGAAAAATTTATAGTCTAGTGACTTAAGTTCAAATTTCTTTCCAAAACTATCCATGATAATATCGAGATAGGAAACGGTGTCATAGTAGTTGTATTTAATATCTTTACTGTTCCCCCATCCTCGTGGGATCCTAACTCCTGAAGTTATGAATCCACACATCTCTTTTTCTTCGCATCCAGTGGAAAAATTCTTGTTTCTGAAATAAGTACGCCCTAACTCAAAAAGAGCTAAATCCGTATTTTTAACAGAGTAGTTATATGCAAGCGAATTCACTAAAGAATATATAAGTGTTGGTCTCATGAGGGAATAAGCATTTGAAAGTGGGTTTTGGAGATTAATGTCAGAATACATATCGTCTTCTTCGGTTATTCCCAAGAGTTTCATCGTATCAGAAGGGATAAACGAATAATTTATAACCTCTGAAAAGTTGAGTCCAACTAGAATGTCACGAATTTTGTCTTTATTAGACCACACTTTATTTTTGATGTATCCTACGCGTGTCTTTGGCATGACTGCAGGAATATTATCATAACCATACATCCTAGCAATTTCTTCAATTAAGTCCACATCTCGCAAGATGTCCAGCCTATAACTCGGGGGAGTTACCTCGACCATATCTTTAGAAATTACTTTGCATCTAAACTCATATTTTTCCAAATAACTAATAATTTCTTCGGCAGTTAAAGAAGTACCTAAGAGTAAATTTGCACGGCTTATGTTCAATTCGAGTGCTTTGGGACTTTTCGGATCCGGATAATAATCAAATCCAGTTGGAACTAATTCTCCTCCGCAAATCTCCAAAATCATCTTAACGCAACAATCAAGCACATCTTTAGTAGAAGAAATATTTATTCCTCTTTCAAACCTAAATGAAGATGGTGTTGAAATTCTAGCGCTACGCGAAGTTACCCTTACACTTACTTCATCAAATACCGCCGATTCTAAAACTATTTCACTTGTTTCTGCAGTGACGGTTGCAAAGTTAGTTCCAATTATCCCCGCAACACACAATGGCCGCTTGGAATCCGATATTATTATGCTTCCCGCTTTAATGTTTTCTTCCTTTTCCCCCAAAGTTGTTACTTTCAACTCCGAGGTAGATTTTTCAATGTTTAATTCTAAATCCGAAATTTTTGAAAAATCATAAGAGTGAAGAGGCTGCCCCATATCCAGCATGACGTAATTTGCAATGTCTACAATAGGGTTAACAGAATTTATGCCCATCGCAAAAAGACGCTCGGTAATATATTCCGGCAAAGCAACCCTATTATTTAAGCCTTTCAAAACTACTGCACAGTATCTCTTGCAAATTTCTGGGTCCTTTACATTAATCTTTATAGGGAAATTTTCGTTGTCAATTTTCAAACAAGATTTGGGAATACTTGGTAATTTTTTGTTTCTGTAGGCATTTATTTCACGTGCTATTCCCATATGAGAAAGCATATCCGGACGATTCGCTTTAACCTCGATTGCAGTGATAACATCGTCATTTACATGCTGTTTACCTTGAAACTCAAAACCTTGCAAATTTAAGATACTAAACACCTGGTCAGTTGAAATATCAGATCCACAGTAATCTTTTAACCATTCAAATGAAAATTTAAACATTATCTATTCCTCCTCCCCTTATATCTGACGCCATAGGCTTATATTATTTTCGTAAAATTTCCTAATTTCATCCAAACCGTAATACAGCATAGCTAAACGATTAAGTCCAAGGCCAAACGCAAAACCGCTATATTTCTTTGAATCGTATCCCACGCCTTCTAATACATTCGGATGAACCATTCCAGATCCAAGTACTGTAATCCAACCCGAATCTCCGCAGGTCCTGCAACCCTTACCACCGCACTCCGTACATGTCATATCAATAGCAGCACTTGGTTCAGTGTACGGATAGTAACTGGGTCTAAATCTAACTTTTGTATTGTTTCCAAACACCTCTTTCAAAACAGTTATCAAAACCGCTTTCAGATTAGAAAAAGAAATTCCTTCATCTACCATCAAACCTTCTACCTGATAAAACATCGGTGTGTGCTGTGGGTCTATATCGTCAACCCTATAAACAGTTCCCGGAGAAATTATCTGAACTGGCGGCGAAAGAGTTTCCATGGTTCTAACCTGAACAGAAGAAGTATGAGAGCGTAACAAAATGTTAGGAGCTGTTACGTAGAAAGTGTCTTGCATATCTCGCGCAGGATGATAGTGAGGTAAATTCAAGGCCTCAAAGTTGTATTTATCAAGCTCTATTTCAGGACCTTGTACGACGGAAAATCCGAGTTTAATTAAGATATCTTCCATCATTTTGTAAAACTTGATAAGCGGATGCATTGCTCCGATTTGGATGTTGTCTTTTCGAATAGTGACGTCATAAGCAGAAACATTTTGCGGCTTATGAAACTTCTCTTCTAGATCTTTTATTTTTAATTCTATTTGAGTCTTGTAGTCATTTATTATCTTACCAAGCTTCTTCTTTTGCTCCACATCCGATACTTGTTTGAGCGTAGAGTATAAGTCTTTCACGTATTTCTTCCAATACTCATTTTTTAAACCACTAATATCCTTTAAGCTTCCCGCTGAAGAAACCTCTTTGTCAAAAGCTTCAAGTTGTTGATTAATTTGAGATTCCATACCTTCCATTCAAAACACCCCTATTGCTAAATTATATTTTCTGTTTGAGATATACAATTAAGTAGTTCTTCAACCTTGTCCGTTTTTTCCCAAGCCACATCTAAATCATCACGTCCCATATGACCATAAGAGGAAAGCGGAGTATATATTGGGGAACGTAAATTAAACTGCTTAATTATAGAGTCAGGACGCAAATCAAATACTTTACCCACTATGTTCGAAAGCACTTCATCAGATACTTTAGAAGTTCCAAAAGTATTAACGTTCACGGAAACCGGTCTTGAAACACCTATCGCATAAGCTACTTGCACTTCACATTTCTTTGCAATTTTCGCAGCTACTATATTTTTAGCCACGTACCTAGCAGCATATGCACCCGACCGATCTACTTTAGTGGGGTCTTTGCCTGAAAAAGCTCCGCCACCATGTGCTGCATATCCGCCATATGTATCAACTATTATTTTTCTACCAGTGAGTCCGCTATCTCCTGCAGGCCCACCTATAACGAATCTTCCTGTAGGATTTACATAAATCTTGGTTTTTTCGTCAAGAAGTGAGCTGGGTATAACAGCTTTTATAACGTTCTCTATGATATCAGTTTTTATGCTATCCAGGCTTATTCCCTCAGTATGCTGCGCAGAAACAACTATCGTGTCAACACGCTGTGGGATATCTCCATCGTACTCAACTGTCACTTGAGTTTTGCCGTCAGGGCGAAGATATTTTAAAATTCCTTGTTTTCTAACAAATTCTAGCCTTTTAGCAAGACTATGCGCTAAAGAAATAGGTAATGGCATCAAATTGGAAGTTTCGTCACACGCAAAACCAAACATCATTCCTTGGTCGCCAGCACCAATTATACTCCCGCAACTTTCGTCGCCTTCTTTATGCTCAAGTGAAGAATTAACCCCTAAAGCTATATCCGGTGACTGAGAATTTATTGAAACTATTACTCCGCAAGTGTTACCGTCAAACCCACAGTCGGAGCTTACGTATCCCACTTCTTTTACTGCTTTTCTTACTGCTTTTTCGATATCAACGTAGCAGTCAGTGGTTATTTCCCCCATTACGTGAATGAGTCCCATTGCGGCGGTAACCTCACACGCTACATGAGCATTAGGATCTTTTGTGAGGATAGTGTCAAGAATAGTGTCGGATATTCTATCGCAAAGCTTGTCTGGATGACCAGACGTAACAGATTCAGACGTAAACAATTTTTTTGGCATTTCTTTTACTCCATTTCAAAAATTATAATTCCACCTTGATCCTTATTATAGCTTAAAGATAGGTTATAGTCAACTAAAGCATATACATCCACTGAGTACGAATTTAAAAAATATGTATGAATTTTATAAAAATAATTGACTTTAAGAAGAATAATAAGTAAAATATCTACGAGTCATGGGCTCAATTAAAAATTTTAAAAAGGAGAGGTATAAAATGAAAGAAGAAAAAAACGAACTTACTGAATCTCAAACTGAAAAAGTTTCAGGAGGTTGGATGGATCTAAATGATAACGGAAGTTTCAAAACAGAAAGTTTATTTTCCAAAAATCAAAAACGCTATGATAGAAAATGCGATTTTTGCGGTAAAAAAATACCCGGAAGAACAATGGATATTAAGGGAAAGGATACTTGTTTAGACTGTTGGATAAGACTCTCTAAAGAGGGAATTATAAATGGCACACAACTGAGGTTTAAAAAAGAAGACAAACGCGTGTAGATCTAAAATTTTATTAGTAGCCTAAATTTTGCGCCAAAGGAGGATGATTAGAAATGTCTGCTTCGGAAAAACGTAGCTCTATTCGTGCTAAGCTATTAAAATTTGCACCCAAAAACAACAGCTCTTTGACGACAAGTATAAAGGACCTGAATCCTAACGATAATCGTTGGTTCGTGGATGTTGGACCAATAAATGAGTACCTCAAAAAGTTAAAAACCACACTAGACAGTATCAAAAAAATTGTTAGAGAAGGAAAGGACAGCACTGCCCAGAAAAAAAGCCGAAGCTTGAAAATTATAAGTGACTTACTTAAGTTAATCCCAAATGATGCTACGGCTTCTGACAATTTTTTAAACGATGCCGAGGCACTTAGCAAAAAATTGAAAAAAATAGGCCGGCTTAATTTCTTTGGGTCCTTTGGTGCATCGCTGAATTATGGAAAATCTATCGAACTTTTAAATAATTGCGGATTTTTTTTAGGGGAAGCTATTAAGCGGGCAAGGTCAAGAGTAACTCATATTAGGGATTTCTCTAGTAATCTTACAAAGAAAATGGATGATATCGGAAAATCTTCAAATATTAAGGCAGCCCAAGATATATTTAACAGACTAGTTAAAAGTGTGCGGCAGAGTCAGTGGATTTTCAACGATAACAGTGATTCAATTTTAACCTTTGATCCTCCAACCAATCAAGATTCAACCACTTGGAAACCTAATCAGATAAGGGGTAACGCCAAAAATTTTACCAATATCAAGGAAAATTTAGTTAGTCAGTTAACAACACTAAACAATATCATTGTGGAAGATAGTACCTCCAGGTACTCTGATAAATTTAAACAAAAAGTCAGTAGTGCGTTAAATCACGTGAACTCTTTGAATCGCTATTGCTAAGTAGTATATCAAAACTTTAAAACAGCTTCAGGTAACTGTATAGTCTTGGGGCTGTTTTTTGATATGTAATACTAACATCATTTAATGATTGATACAGTAATCCATTATCATCACATTTATTTTAAGGTGGGCAAAATATAAATAGTTAAAGCCCATCAGTTGATTTAAGATTATTTCACTTTAGTATTTAATTTTTAAGTATCTAAACCTAGCACATCTTCTAAAGCCAAAAAAGATCTAGAAATAAACCTAAAAAAATTATCTACATCTTCTATATCTTCAGCATAATCGAATTCATGAATTTTAGTTTTTTCAAATAATTTGTGAGCAATGTTTTTGGCTCCCTGAAGATCATCACAAATCTTACGCACATCGCTATTATTGCAAACTTCACTAATTTTACTAATATCTTTAAAAATGTAGTTCAGATCTAACAAAATGTTCTCATTCAAATATAACTTAAATGAACGTACGCAATTTGCACTAACAGTGTTAAATCCTCCAAGAACTTCTTTAATTGTGCCCCCGTTCCTTGAAGCTTCAAGCCCTATTACTACTTCCATTTCCTTTACTTTTTCCTCAGACACTCCTACTTCCACGAACACACTTTTCCAACCAGTACCTGCAGTTAATATCATTTTTCTATACAAAAAAGGAAAAATGTATCTCATTAAATTATCTATTTTCAAATATATAGCGTGCAACCTTGCACTGAAAGGGAGTAATTCGGCTGGAATTTGAGGTTTTTCAATCAACACAACATGTTCTATCCACTTTCCTCTCTTAAGGTACATAGCATCCGACTTTTCAGAAGAAGGTTGTGTTCCATTCGAAGATTTTTGAGTTCCATTTAAAACTTCATCCCCGTCTGCATAACAGCTCATATTACCGCCTATATTTAATGCCAATAAAGATACAGCAAATACTCTTTTGAATAATGACCTTTTCACCAACATACCTCCTTTCAAATTTATTAAATCCAATCCTAACACTTAAAGAATAAATTGTCAAGAATGTTTTTGGGGTTTTCTAATTGTTGTATAATCATTTGATAAGGGTATGTAGAGAAAGTAGCGCCGTCATCTAGACAAAACAGCAGCTTAAAATTTTAATATTAATTATAAAAAAGTAAACCTAATCTGTTATCTTTAAACTACTTAGCAAATTAGGTCCATATTTTTAAAAACTTTCCCTCGGCGACTAAACTTTGTACAATTTAAGCCATATACATCTCAAATAAATTTTCAAACTCCATAGTCTTTTCAATTAATTTAAGGATACTATTTGTTGCTGTGTTGAAATTGCGGATTTCATTATCTAATATTTCTATTTGTTTTTTTATTTTACCTTCTTCATCTTTACATTTAATTGCGAAATCAGCATACTTATTATTTTCGCTTTTAATTTTTTCCAACTCTTCCTGTTTTTCTTTCAGGGCAGCCTCTTTCTCCTGAACATCTTTATCATTTCCCTGTTCTCGTGATTGTTGTATTTTTGCTTCCAACTCTCCGATCGATTTTTTTAAATCTGAACTTCTACTATCGTTTTCTTTCATAAAGGTAATAAATTCTTGTTTTTTTGTTGCAAATTCTTGAAAAGTTTTAAATTCTTTTTCTTTAGAAATTTCAAAAGAAATTCTTTCTCTTTCGGCGCGCTCTCTAAGATCTTTCAAAATTGTTTCTTGATGCTCCCTTATTTCGCTAATGTTAATTTTTCCCATAGAAACCTCTATTTTTGCATTTTTGAGAATTTTTCTACAAACTTCAATACAATTATTTCTCCATGTATTCCATAACGTATCTTCTTCAAAATTATAAATATAGCTACCTATATATTCAATTTCAATATCGTTATTTAATTTTTCAGTTGCTTTCGCATAGCTTTGATTTAAAACCTCATACATTTTCTTAATATGAATATTAGCAAGTTCAACATACCTCTTATACACCTCAGAGAGGGGTGAAAAATTTATTCTTGCATTACTTAAATCGTTTTCGGCTCTTCTCATTAAATCATCAAACTCAGCCCCACGCTCTAGATTATCTCCAATTGCCTGCCTTTTGTTTTTCAATTTTTGTAGTTGTTCTCTGAACATTTCAACATTTTTTTCAAATAATTCCTTCAACTCTTTATTTATTTTATTCTGTTCAGAGCTAGATGTATTAACTTGATTAACTTGTATGGTCTGAATTGGAACTATTGGAATTGGAGGCGACGGAATTGTGTATACGGGCTTTGGAGAACTATCAGGTTTTTTAGATTCCGATCCCCCTGAAAAATTAGCAATTCGGTCAATAATAAAACCAGCTACAACAAGTGAACCTAGAGCAGCAGTTGTCACTCCAAATGCTTTTAGTAGATTCTTTGCAGAAGCATTTGAAACGCTCCTATTTGCAGAATTACCTGCACCTACAAAGTGGTTTGGTGCTGCTTGTGTTTTAATTCCTGATGAGCTTAGTAATGTCAATGAAGATAAAGCTACAGCTGTTGATTTCATTAAGTTACTTTTCAATCCAATCCCTCCCGAAACATTATCAAATTCTAAATCTTCTTCTGAAATCAGTCCACTTTTTTTAGCAAACAAAAATAAATCTTTTTTGAATTCATCAAAATTTTAACCGTATCCATTTTCCTGAAATAATCTATATATTTCTTCTGGTGAATTCATTTTCAATAATTTTTGTAGTTTTTTAGGATCTTCCCACACTTTCTCCATTGTTTGGATAAAATAATTTTTCATAGCTTACCCCTATACTATATAATTATTTATTTTAATATAAATTCAATGTTTTGTCAATTTATTCTAGCGTCTTAACATGATGTATTCTTTAAAAATCGCCTATTAAGCAAAAAAATACCCCCGGCAAATTCACCGAGGGCACAAAATTCTAAAACTAAATTAGCCAAGAATTTCAGTAACAACGCCAGAACCAACAGTTCTTCCGCCTTCACGGATAGCAAAACGTAGTCCTTCTTCAATAGCGATAGGAGTGATGAGCTCAACATCCATAACAACGTTATCGCCAGGCATGCACATTTCAGTTCCTTCTGGAAGAGAAATAACACCAGTAACGTCAGTTGTTCTGAAATAGAACTGAGGACGATAGTTGTTGAAGAAAGGAGTATGACGTCCGCCTTCGTCTTTAGTAAGAACATACACTTGTCCTCTGAATTTTGTGTGAGGATTGATTGTTCCTGGTTTTGCAAGAACTTGACCGCGTTGAATATCTTCACGTTGAACACCACGTAAAAGAACACCAACGTTATCTCCTGCTTCAGCGTAATCGAGAAGTTTTCTGAACATTTCGATACCAGTAACAACTACTTTTCTTCTCTCTTCAGTAAGACCAACGAGTTCAACTTCTTCACTCATTTTGAGTTGTCCACGTTCTACTCTACCAGTTGCAACTGTTCCGCGTCCGGTTATTGTAAATACGTCTTCAACAGGCATTAAGAAAGGTTGATCGGCTTTTCTTTCTGGAGTAGGAATGAAGGAGTCAACAGCATCCATAAGGTCAAGGATACATTTGTATTCAGGAGCACTTGGATCTTTTGAAGAACATTCCAAAACTTTAAGAGCAGAACCTTTGATGATTGGAGTATCATCGCCTGGGAATTCATACTCATTGAGGAGTTCACGGATTTCCATTTCAACTAAGTCGAGTAATTCTGGATCGTCAACTTGGTCAACTTTGTTCATGAATACAACAATGTTAGGAACGCCAACCTGACGTGCAAGCAAAATGTGTTCGCGAGTCTGAGGCATAGGACCGTCAGCAGCAGAAACTACGAGGATAGCACCGTCCATCTGAGCAGCACCAGTGATCATGTTTTTAACATAGTCAGCATGGCCTGGGCAGTCAACGTGAGCATAGTGACGAGCAGCTGTTTGATACTCAACGTGAGCAGTGTTGATGGTTATTCCACGTTCTCTTTCTTCTGGAGCTTTATCGATATTTGCATAATCTACAAACTCGGAATCACCTTTAAGATTTAAAACCTTAGTGATTGCAGCAGTTAGAGTAGTTTTACCATGGTCAACGTGACCGATAGTACCAATGTTAACATGGGGTTTGTTTCTTTCAAATTTAGCCTTTGCCATTAAAAATTCCTCCTAAATTTAAATTCTGAATTAAAGTATAACTTATATATTAACTTTTTTCCAGTCATATTCAGCTTGGCCAGTAACTGGGTCAGTGGACTTCACATATTTTTCAAACAAGTGCTTAAATCCTTTCGATTTATCGGCGCACTCAGGACAAGCATATTCATAACTGGTATATGTTTCGTGCTGTTTTGTTATAGCTAAGATATCACCTTTTGAGTTAGTGAGATCTTTGCCGCATTTATAGCACTCTGCATGCCAGCAACTACCCTTACCACCAACACTCTGAAGATTCACTCCGCCTGAAATTTTGGATAGATCATTAACTTTTAATTTTTCCATTGTTGAAGCCTCCTGTTCTTTGTTACTAACCAAAAATTTTACATTTAACCCTGACCAATTCGTCTATGCTTTCTATAATTTCTTTTATTGCGTTTTTCTTGGACCTTTATAAAATGCTCTTTTTGCCGTTTCATAGCCAACCATCCCTGCTCACGATAACGTTTGGGTACAATAACGTCCCCTCTGTTGCCATAAAATTCTAAAGGCATACCAAAATTATCAACGCCAAATCCATTATTGAACATCACGGATCTATCAAAGCCTTCTTCTACATAACTTCCACCAGATACTTTTTCAAGATCTTCTATACCTAATTTTATCATAGTATTTAATCCTCCTAAAATAAAGTTAACTTTCTTTAACGCAGGACATCAAAATACCATCCAAGTAATTCTTAACTAGTCTTTCTTGCGGGAAGTTATGATTTGCTCAGAAACAGACTTTGGAACTTCAGCATAATGGCTGGGCTCCTTAGTGTACTGACCCCTTCCTTGAGTTTTAGAACGCATATCAGTAGCGTATCCAAACATCTCGGAAAGTGGAACCTGAGCATTAATTCTTTGAGCACCAGAAACAGCTTCCATACCTTGAATCATACCGCGGCGTGAATTGATATCTCCAATTACATCTCCCATGTATTCTTCCGGAACAGTAACTGTTACTTTCATGATAGGCTCTAGAAGCACTGGATCAGCTTTTTTCATTGCTGACTTAAATGCCATTGAACCAGCAATCTTAAACGCCATCTCAGAGGAGTCTACTTCGTGGTATGAACCGTCATACAAAGTAACTTTAACATCAACAACGTTATATCCTGCCAAAACACCAGAAAGCATAGCTCCCTTGATTCCGTTATCAATTGCGGGGATATATTCCTTAGGAATTGCTCCTCCAACAATCTCATTAACGAACTCGTATCCCTTTGTGGGATTGGGCTCAATTCTGATTTTAACATGACCGTATTGACCACGTCCACCAGATTGACGAGCATATTTTTCTTCAACATCAGCAGATTTGCGGATAGTTTCCTTATAGGAAACTTGAGGATTACCAACAGTAGCCTCAACTTTGAATTCGCGTAGAAGTCTATCTACGATAATCTCCAAGTGAAGTTCTCCCATTCCCGCAATGATTGTCTGGCCGGTTTCTTCGTCAGTGTAGGCTTTGAAAGTTGGGTCTTCTTCGGCAAGTTTAGCAAGGCCGATACCCATCTTTTCTTGTCCTGCTTTAGTTTTAGGTTCAATAGCAACCCTTATAACAGGCTCTGGGAACTCCATGGATTCCAAAATTACTGGATGTTTTTCATCACAGAGTGTGTCACCGGTAGTTGTGTTTTTAAGTCCAACTGCAGCAGCAATGTCTCCTGCATAAACTTTATCTATATCCTGACGGTGATTAGAATGCATTTGAAGTATTCTACCAAGACGCTCGTTTGTATCTTTAGTAGAGTTATACACCGTAGAACCAGCAGAAATCGTTCCTGAATAAACTCTGAAGAAACAAAGTTTTCCAACGAAAGGGTCCACCGCAATTTTGAATGCTAAAGCAGCAAATGGTTCTTCGTCAGATGAAGGTTTTTCGATTTCTTCATCGGTTTCCGGATTAATGCCCTTAATTGCCGGGACATCCTTAGGTGATGGCATATAAGCAACAATAGCGTCAAGTAATTTCTGAACGCCCTTATTCTTATAGGAAGTTCCGCATGTAACAGGAACAACCGCATTTGCAATAGTTGCTTTTCTTATGCAAGCTTGAATTTCTTCAATAGAAATTTCTTCACCTTCGAGATATTTTTCAAATATAGCCTCATCTTGGTCTGCAATGCCTTCCAAGAGTTCAGTATGATACTTCTCGGCTAATTCTTTCATATCCTCCGGAATTTCTTCTACACGAATGTCTTTTCCGAGGTCATCATAGTAAACATAAGCTTTCATTTCTACTAAGTCAATAATACCTCTGAAAGTATCTTCAGAACCAATAGGTAACTGAATCGGAACAGCATTACATTTCAAGCGTTCTTTCATCATTTTAACTACGTTGTAGAAGTCAGCACCCATAATATCCATTTTGTTAACGTAAGCCATACGAGGAACACCGTATTTATCAGCTTGACGCCAAACAGTTTCAGACTGAGGTTCAACTCCTCCTTTTGCACAAAGAACAGTTACAGAACCGTCCAAAACTCTAAGTGAACGTTCAACTTCAACGGTAAAGTCAACGTGGCCTGGGGTGTCGATTATGTTTATCCTGTGATTTTTCCAAAAACAAGTTGTTGCTGCGGAAGTTATTGTAATTCCACGTTCTTGCTCTTGAACCATCCAGTCCATTGTTGCGGCACCGTCGTGTACTTCTCCAAGCTTATGACTTATTCCCGTATAGAAAAGTATACGTTCAGTAGTCGTAGTTTTTCCTGCATCGATATGAGCCATTATTCCTATGTTGCGTGTCATATCGAGCGATACCTTTCTTGACATAACATCCTCCTTTTCTGAAAATAGTTTAGACTAATAGAGCTCTTATATTGCACAAAGTATAAACCACTCTAAAAAATAGTCTAACCGAATTACCAACGATAATGTGCAAAAGCTTTGTTAGCTTCAGCCATTTTATGAGTATCTTCACGTTTCTTAACTGCTCCGCCTGTGCTTTTAATAGCATCTAAAATTTCTGCAGAGAGTCTTTGAATCATGGTTTTTTCTGAACGAAGTCTGGCATATCTAGTAAGCCATCTTAGTCCTAAAGTTTGGCGTCTATCGGCTCTTACTTCAATTGGAACCTGATATGTTGCGCCACCCACTCTGCGAGCTTTAACTTCCAAAGAAGGCATAATGTTCTCCATTGCTTCTTCAAAAACCTCAAGTGGTTCTCTACCTGTTTGAGTACGGATAATTTCGAATGCTTTATAAACTATTCTTTGAGCAATTCCTTTTTTACCGTCCACCATAATATTATTGATAAGACGAGTTACCAATTTAGAACCGTAAAGTGGGTCTTGTAATACGTCGCGTCTAACGACTCCACCTCTTCTTGGCATGCATCTTCCCTCCTTCACATTAAATGATATCATAGGTACTCGAAAGTCAATTAACTTCCGCCAGCCAACACAGTCGTAAACCAAAAAATAATTTATGAAACACTCCTGTATTGAGCTTAAACGCAAAGTTTAATTAAAACTCTACTTTTTACCTGCTTTTCCTGCTGCTCCTGCTTTTGGACGCTTTGCACCATATTTAGAACGAGCCTGCATACGTTTTGCAACTCCTTGAGCATCAAGAGTTCCACGAATTATATGATAACGTACACCAGGTAAGTCCTTAACACGTCCTCCTCTAATGAGAACCACGCTGTGTTCTTGGAGATTGTGTCCTATTCCGGGGATGTAAGAAGTAACTTCCAATCCGTTGGAAAGACGTACCCTCGCTATCTTTCTAAGTGCTGAGTTAGGTTTCTTAGGTGTTGCAG
>CAKVBG010000004.1 GCA_934725345.1 uncultured Eubacteriales bacterium | reverse complement strand
TGGTCGAGGTGACAGGACTTGAACCTGCGGCTTCCACGTCCCGAACGTGGCACTCTACCAAACTGAGCTACACCTCGAAATCACGTCTAATTATATGTGTTTGCTGGGTTTATGTCAATACTATTCTCCACATTTTTAATAAATTATATCTTCTGGTATAATTGTTTTAAGATGAGGAGGTAGATAAGCATTTTAAATTTCATATTGGGACGTATCGGAAGCGGAAAGTACGATAAACTAAATAAAATGTTACTTGATTTGCTTAATTCCAAAGCAGAAAAAATAATAGTCGTTGTACCTGAGCAAAGTTCTTTCGAAAATGAAAAAAAATTACTGAATTTTTTCGGAAACAAGGCATTTGAGAAAATTAAAGTTCTGAGTTTTTCTCGTCTTTTTGACTTTGTTTCAAGTTCTTTGAAAATTCCATCCATAAAACCATCAAACGAATTAACTCAAACTATAATGATGAACGAAGTCTTAGAAAACTTAAAAAGCCAACTCAAAATATATAAAAAAAATTCTGATGATATGACACTAGCTAAACTCCTTTTGGATGCTATCAAAGATTTGAAATCCAATAAAATCGATAAAGAAAATCTTAAAAAAATATATGACTCATGTACCAAGAATATCCTAAAACAAAAATTAGAAGAAATAATTAAAATCTATGACAGTTATCAAAGTTCCTTGCAAAACGTAATCAATGATACCTGCGATGAACTAGACCTTCTGGATGATATAATTAAGTCAAATAATTTTTTTAGCAACTACTCCATATTTTTCTATGGCTTTAGCACTTTTACCGTCCAACAGTTTTCCATTATAGAAACTATGATGATTCAATCCGAGAATATGTATATGCTGCTTTGCACGCCAAATTTGAGCTACACCCCATGCTCCTACAATATCTTCTCTTTAGTGGATATTACTATTCATAAACTAGAAAAAATGGCTCATACTCATGGTATCAAAATTGGACAAATCGAAATGTTGGAAAATATCTCGAAGTTTCAAAATTCAGAACTGAAACTCCTTGAAGAAAATATATTTCGGCCCGAAAAAACATCTGTTTTGTCCGTACCTAAAAATATAGAAATTTACAACGCTACCGACCTAAATGAAGAATGCGAATACGTTGCTCAAAAGATAAAACTGCTCGTCATGAAGGAAAATGCCCGCTACAGCGATTTCTTAATTTTGACCCGAGATATGCCAAATTACTCATCTGCATTCAAAAGTGTGTTTAAGCGGTATGATATCCCATATTTTTTGGATTACCCAGAAAAGTTTTTTAACAAGAATCTTACTAATTTGATTTTATCTGCCTTCGATGCTATTCACTCCGATTACTTACCTTCAGATATCCTCAGATATTTAAAATCTGGGTTAACAGGAATATCTGTAGAAGATATTTCTAAACTTGAAAATTACTTGCTTTTATGGAATTTAAAATCCGATGCTTGGAGCAAAGACTTTTCACTTCACCCTAGAGGATATTATCAAAATTTAGAAGACTGTGATTTAGAAGAGCTAAATCACTTAAACGAGCTTAGAGAAAAAATCATCGTACCTCTTAAAAATTTTAAATCTAAACTGTCCGGCGCTACAGCGAAAAATATATCACGAGCAGTATATGAACTCTTGATTGAAATAAAAGCCGATGAAAATTTGAAAACATTCTGTGAACAACTCGAAGAAACCGAGGGTATCCAAATAGCAGAAAAGCATTCACTTCTATGGGATAACATTATGGAAATTTTAAACCAAATAGCTTTAGTACTTGGAAACAAAAAAATCTCTTCTCAAAGATACTTATCTATTTTAGTTTCAGCAATAGATTCCACTGATTGTTCATATGTTCCTCAATGCTTAGATAACGTGACTGTTTCAGATATCAGCAGAATACAAAACCCTGACTCTAAAATAACTTTTATAGTTGGAGCCGTAAACGGAGAATTCCCTCTTACACCCACAACTTCTGAAATTTTTACAGATGAAGAAATAAATCATATAAATTCAACCGGCGTGGAATTTAAAGAAAATACTGAATTTATCCTACTCAAAGAAAAATTCCTAGCCTATACCGCAACCTCCTCCCCTACCTCAAAACTTTATGTAAGTTGGCCCTCTTCTGACTCTTTTAAAAAAAGTAAACTTCCTTCTGAAATCGTAAAAGAAATTAAATTAGTATTCCCCAATTTAAAAGTATTTTCTAAAAATGATTTTCCCGCCCAGGATATGATATTTTCTAAAAGCAATGCTCTAGAGGTGTTTTCTAAAAACATAAACAATTCGGGTACTTTACGCTCTACGTTAAATGCTTTTTTGCTTTCAGACTATCATTACAGTCAAAAATGCAAAACTATCTCCCAATTCCTCGATGACAATAGATTTTCATTTAAAACCCCAACAAATGCTGTTGGACTATTTGGGAAAAATTTATATGTATCCGCATCGCAAATCGAAAAATATTATACCTGCCAGTTCGCATATTTTTGTGAATACGGCCTCAAGGCTAAAGCCCAAAACAAATCTGAATTCAATTCCCTAGACTACGGAACTTTAATTCATTTTTTACTTGAAAAACTATTTAAAAAATATCCTGGGGATGAAATTACCAAACAGTCCGAAGAAACCATCTCCGAGGAGATAACTCATCTTATAAAACAGTACGTAAACGAAAAACTAGGTGGTTGGGAAACTAAACCTCAATTGTTTACATATATAATTCGAAGATTGAAAAAATCTGTGTTGTTCCTCATAAAACACATTGCCAGTGAATTTAAACAGTCAGAATTTAAAATCTTCGAGGTTGAGGCTGAAATATCTAAAAATGGTTCTATCAAGCCCCTTGAGCTCAAAACTGAAAACGGAATTAAAATTCACATAGATGGTAAAATCGATAGAATAGATTTGGTAACTATTGATGGCAAAGATTACGTCAGAATAGTGGATTATAAAACCGGAACTAAACAATTTAAACTCTCTGAAGTTTATAGCGGTATAAATATGCAAATGCTTATATACTTACTCACGGTTTGTAAAAACGGGATACAAAACCACAAAGCTTTAACCCCAGCCGCTATCCTATACTTTACAGCACTAAAACCTCTAATCGATTCTCAAAGCCAAATCTCATCAGAAGAATATCAAAAAGAAATAAGAAAAAAAATGAAAATGAATGGTCTTGTTTTAAAAAATCAAAAGGTAATCTTGGCAATGGAAAAAGAAGGAAAAGGTGAATTCATACCCGCTTCCATCAAGGATGGTGAAATCAAAGAGTCTGATTCTTTATTCACACAAGAGCAACTTGAAGTAATATATGGTCATATAGAAAAACTGATAGTCAATATGGCAACCAACTTGTGCCTAGGAAAAATATCCGCAAACCCTATATCTCTTAAAAACCACTCCTCCTGCACTTGGTGTAAGTACCACTCTATTTGCGGATACGAAAAAGACGAATTTAAAAAAATTTCTACTGCCCCAAATGATAAAATAATAGAAAAAATGAAAGGATGTGAGCTCCTAAATGAAAAAAACATGGACGTCTGATCAACAAAAAGCTATCTCCTCTACAGATGGAACTGTACTGGTAGCCGCTGCCGCTGGTTCGGGTAAAACTTCTGTTTTGGTGCAAAGAGTAATCAACCGAATAACTAACCCATTAAACCCAATTGATATAGATAAATTTTTAATAGTCACTTTCACCAATGCTGCCGCACAAGAAATGAAAGACCGTATCTCTGAAAGTATATCGGAGCTACTCCTCAAGGATGCTAAAAATTCTAACTTACATCGTCAACAGACATTACTTAAATGCTCCTCAATAGGAACTATCCATAGTTTTTGCAATAACCTGTTGAAAGAAAATTTTTATAATTTAAATATTTCCCCTAACTTTAGAATCGCCAGAGAAAGCGATATGGTAGTAGTTAAAGAAAAAGCAATGAATAACACCTTTTCCTACTTTTTAGAAAATAAAAACCCTGAATTTACTCAAATAATGGATATCTTCGGGACTGAAAAAAATACGGATAAACTCGCAGATATAATACATATTATAAATAACTTTGCTAATTCAATTCCTAATCCTGAAAAATGGTTTGAGGAAAAATTAAAACTTTATAAAAACCCTACCAGTGCTCCTTGGCAAAAGACCTTGATTCAATACTCTATCGATGCTATTTCTTTTGTAATAAGCCTTTTAGAAGATACCACCAAAATTTTAGAGTCCTCCGACCAACTAAAAAAAGCATATTCCTCTTCTTTTGAAACAGATATTTCTAAACTTAAAAATATATTTTCTATCCTAAACCAAAATAGCTGGGATGAATGCCTCAGCGAAATAAAACAGTTCTCTTTCTGCAGATTGAAAGCTGTTCGAGGTTCGGAAGAGGAACAATTTAAAAATATTATAAATTTGAAAAGGAACTACGCTAAAAAAATAATTTTGAAAATTAAAAAGTATTTTGTTCTGACTCAAGAAGAATTTACTCAAAGCGCCAAAGAACTTTCACCTATAGTGGAAATCCTTTTTGATATGACACTTTATTTTAGAAATCAAATGTATAACCTTAAGCTCTCAAAAAATATCCTCGATTTCAACGATCTTGAGCATCTAACCTTAAAACTTCTTTCAGATAAAAATGATAACAAAAGTGACATCGCTAAAGAAATTTCTGAAAAATATAGCGAAGTAATGGTGGATGAATATCAGGACATAAATGAAGTCCAAAACACTATTTTTAAACTCATCACTAAAAATGAATCTAATCTTTTTATGGTTGGAGACGTCAAACAAAGTATCTATAAATTCAGACAGTCCCGTCCCCAAATATTCTTAGATAAAAAAAATAAATACCCATTATACGATGAAACTAAAGTCTCTTATCCTTGTAAAATAATTTTAGGAAAAAACTTCCGCAGTACCCCAAATATAATAGACGGTATAAATTTTATATTTAAAAAATTAATGTCCGAAAAAGTTGGAGAAATTCCCTACACCCACGAAGAAGAACTCTCTTGCCCGGTGAGCTCACCTCTCTCAGGTAAGCCTGATATATCTCTAAAATTAATTGACATATCCGAAGACCAAGAAAAAAATATAGATTCCTCAGAAGCTAAAGAAATTGCTAAAATCATCAGAAAAATGATATCAGAAAAATTTCAAATAATTAAAGGAGATACCTCCAGACCCGTAACCTACGGAGATTTTTGCGTAATCTTAAGAAGCTCAAACGCCCATGCCCATATTTACGCCAGAGAACTTCAGCATCAAGGCATCCCCGCGTGGTCAGAAACAAATGAAAAGTTTTTAGATACGCCCGAAATCTCAACTATGCTCTCCTTGCTTCAAATCATAGACAACCCCATAAATGATATACCTCTTATCTCTTGCATGATGAGCCCTCTCTTTGGATTTACAGTCGACGACTTAAGCAGTATTCGGCAAGCAGCAAAAGGAATTCCTTTTTACTTTGCACTTAAGCAGTACGCTGAAACTAACCCCAATGCTCAAGATTTTATAAACAAAATAAACCGCTACCGAAACTTAAGCGGAACGATGTCTTGCAGCGAATTAATTGATTACATATACCAAGAAACTGATTATCCATTTATGTGCGTTGCACTACCTAAAGGAGAAATTAAAAAATCCAATTTGTTTCTACTGCGTGATTATGCTAAAAAATTTGAAGATGAATACAACAAAGGTTTGAAAGGATTCTTAGACTTTATAGAAAATATAAAACGTAAAAACGCAGACTTGCCCTCAGCCGCAATATCTTCTGAAAATGATAACACAGTTAAAATCATGAGTATACATAAATCAAAAGGCTTGGAATTTCCGATTTGTATATTGGCTGGTTGCTCCAGAAAATTTGCCGGAGATGCTGAAAGTGTTATCCTCCATCCTGAACTGGGTCTGGGATTCAAAATGAAAAATCATGAAGGTACTTTACAATACGATAACTTGATTTTCCAATCCATAAGTTTAAAAAATAAGCTGGAGGATGTTTCAGAAGAACTTAGAGTCCTGTACGTTGCAATGACAAGAGCAAAACAAAAATTAATTATCATTGCTTCACTTGAAGGAAAAGAAAAAATAGTTGAAAAGTTTTTACTCCTGAATCAAGAAAATACTATACCTGCGTTTTTAGTTCAAAATTCAACCTCATTCCTAGAATGGATCGTTTTGTGTTTATCCTCAAGCTCTATGAAAAATGAACTTTTCCAAAAACTAAATGTGGACGACTACTTTTTACCTCAATTCAGCGATACTCAAACTCCTTTGTGGGACTTGGAAATAATAAATTCACACTTGCTCGAAGAAGTAAGCGATAATCCTCAACTTGAAACTCAAACCAATTCCGCCCCCATTGATCCTCAATTGCTCCAAAAAATTGAAACTTATACAAGCTATAAATACCCTTACGAAAATTTATCTGAACTGCCACTAAAAATCGCCGCCTCGAAACTTTCCGGTAGTGGAGAATGGAAAGATTACTTTGCTTCTTCAAAACCCGCATTCCTTTCAAATACGTATATCACCCCTACTTCACGAGGAAATGCAATTCATAAATTTTTATATTTTGTAAATTTTGTAGAGGCTTCTCAAAACTTGGATGCAGCAATAGATAGTCTAAAAAATAGAGGCTTGCTTTCCACTGAAGAAATAAGTTTGTTAAATAAGGGCGCTATAAGTAAGTTTATAAATTCTCCGCTTTGCCAAAGAATCATGAAGAGCCCCAAAGTGCTAAGAGAGTACAGATTCTCCGTCAATCTACCTATAAAAGAAACACCTCTGTACGACAAATCTAAACACAAAACGTGTTCTGAAAATTTGATTCTCGTACAAGGTGCAATGGACTGCGTGTTTTTAGAAGATAATGAATATGTGATTATTGACTACAAAACTGATAAAACAGATGATATTTCTAAACTTTATCAAAAATACAGTAATCAGCTGCAAATCTATAAGTCGGCTCTTAGTAAAATCCATGATTTAAAAGTTAAAGAAACAGGAATTTACTCCTTTAAACTCTCTGAGTATTACTCCGAACCTTAACCTAATGATTCTTCAACCGCCTGGCGAATTGTCCTGACGCCGATTATTTTGATATCAAACTTCTCTTTATCTGCAATAGATTTCCAATTATGATACGGAACTATACATTTCTTAAACCCTAAACGCTCCGCTTCACGAATTCTCATCTCCGCACTCGGCACTGCCCTGATTTCTCCTGCAAGACCAATCTCTCCAAAAGCTATAACTTCATCGCTTATAGCTTTATCTTTTAAACTCGAAACTAATGCTATTGCCACCGAAAGGTCCGCTGCAGGTTCGTCGAGCTTGATTCCTCCTACAACGTTGACATAAGCGTCCATGGAGGAAAAATAATATCCGGCTCGCTTCTCCAGGACCGCTAGAATGAGAGTTAATCTGTTGTAGTCAAAGCCTGTGGACATCCTTCGAGGATTGCCGAATGTAGTAGAGGTGACTAAACCCTGAACTTCTGTTAGAAGCGGTCTGGAGCCTTCCATAACGCAAGCCACGCATATACCGGATATCCCACGAGGTTTACCTGAAAGCAGCATTTTAGATGGGTTTTCAACCTCCTTGAGGCCTTGGTCGTCCATACAAAAAACTCCCATCTCATTCGTAGAACCATATCGGTTTTTAACCGCTCTCAGAATTCTATACGACATCTGGCTTTCGCCTTCGAAATAAAGCACAGTATCTACCATATGTTCCAAAACTTTCGGTCCAGCTATCGCCCCATCCTTGTTAACGTGTCCAACCATTATGGTTGTGATATCCAAAGACTTAGACAGCTTTAAAAATATATTCGTGCACTCTTTAACTTGCGAGATACTTCCAGGCATCGATGAAGATTCAACATTATTCATAGTCTGAATGGAGTCAACTATTAAAATGTCCGGGTGAGTATACTCAACTTCAGCTGAGATAATATCTAAATTGGTTTCAGTCATAAGAAATAAATTATTGTTCTCAATTCCTAGACGTGAAGCCCTCATTTTGATTTGCCGTTTGGATTCTTCCCCCGAAACATACAAAATTTTTAAATCTTTATCTAAGTGATTACATATCTGAAGTAACAAGGTTGATTTTCCTATACCCGGAGTTCCACCAAGCAGCGATAACGAACCTTTAACTATACCTCCACCAAAAACTCTGTCGAGTTCTTTGAAACCCGTTGCATATCTGGTTTCATCCGTTACGTCTATGTCTTGCATCGCCACTTGACTTATATTAGAACTATCCATCCTCACTTTTGATGACGATTTTTTGCCTTTCTCTTTAAATTCTTCAACCATAGTATTACCTTGTCCGCAAGAAGGACATATCCCATTCCATTTTGCAGATTCAAATCCACATTCACAGCACATATACACACTTCGAATTTTTTTAACCATAGCATTTACCTCTTACAATTCTAACTTCGAAACTACTGTCCTATTCGAAAGCATCCCCAACCTTGAAGTAGGAGCAGGCTTTCTTTTAGAGTGATAATTTTCCGTCTCAGTCAGTGCAATAGCGGCATTCTTATTTGATAAAGTCCTATAACGTGGCTCCCCTTTCTGCACTGAACGACGAAAAAATCTGTAAGCTCCTTTAATACAAAACGGATTATACCTCGAATCAGCAAGGTTTGCAAAGGTCCAAGGTTCACATTCCGTTTGGCTCTCTGTTGAAGTATTACTCTTGGTCTTGTTTTTTGTCAACAACGATGGAATAGCTCCTTTTGAGGCTCTATCCAGCACTGCTCGGATATCCTTCCCTCCATTTTCGCCTTCTCCAAAACAAGGATCGCACATAGCAAATATAGCGCATAATTGAGCTAGCTTTATGTCTTTTATTGTACTATTATATACTTCTTGGTTTCCCCAACCTTTCGCAGGATTCGTAGGTGCTGACCTCAAATATTTAAGAATGGTGTCATAAATTTCCTTTCTTGTTTTGGGATCGGTGAATTTTTCATCTAAACTTCGGGTTATGTCCTTATACGTACCTGCATCTTTAATAAATACGGTATATCTATGAGCAATTGGACACGGTCTTAATTCAAATTCAACTTCACCAAATGGAGTGTATAATTTATCTCTTTCTCTTTCTAAAGGCATATTATTTTCTCGCATATAATTTTCTGCCATTCGAACCATAGCACATAGTTGTTCCTGGAGATAACAAAAATCACATGTTCGGACTCTATTTGAAAAATCTCTCGCTAGTTTTATTCTTTTACATTCAGAGTGTTCAAACGTCTTTGGTTTTTTATCTTCAGCACGATAAGGACTATAACATTGAACTAAACTTTGTGAGCACTGCTCGGGTGGCATAATTGTTACATTTGTAAAAAACATATAAATTTACACTTCCTTCAAAAAAATAATACAAATTATGGATTCGGTAGACGAGTCTAACACTTTTATTATCTAAATTCAAAATAATTTTCAACCAAACTAAAAACATTTTTATAACACAAATTTATTCGTTTCGTATAAATGGTTCGAAAATTTTAGGTATTGTTCGACAAGACATTTAAAAAGTAGTCCGTTATGCCACAATAAATACTGAACGAAATATCAGTTTGATACTTTTCATTAGTCAACTTTTTGGCTTCTTGCTCATTAGATAGGAATCCACACTCCACTATAACCGCCGGAATTTGAGCATTATGTAAAAGATATATCTTCTCATTGGAAGGTTTAATTTCTCTATCATTTTCGGGTTGAATAAGTCCAACTATGGAATCTTTCAGTTTAGTTGCCAATTCTTGGCTCTGCGGATTGTTCACAGAGTAAAATATTTGAGTTCCAAAATATTTGGGGTTCGGAAACTTATTTTGATGTATACTTACAAAAACCGTGTTTTCTTCTTTGTTTTTATTAATTATCCCCATTCGATTTCTCAAATCGGATCTCTTCTTTTCACGTAAACTTTTGGCACTGTCATCATAGATAGCTTGATCTTTTTCTCTCGTCATAATTACTTCATATCCCGAGACTTCTAACAAATTTTTAAGTTTCAGCGCTATTGCAAGGTTGATATCTTTTTCTATTATTCCATCAACACCAACCGCTCCTCCGTCTTCGCCTCCATGCCCTGCATAGTTTAATACCATATGTAAAATTTAAAATTTCCATTTTATATCTATGGCTCTTCGCCCACTCTTGTCATATTTCCCCACATAAACCGCTTCTATAAATTCATCAACAATATCCCGAGTTAATTTTGAAATTTTTTTGTATTTTTGAAGGATATCTCCCGCACTACTATAGCTACCACGCTGCCCCTTAATACAATCCAGTTCCTGGGTTACACTTTTTATTCTAGAATTAATGAATTCCAGCTCTTCAGAAAATTTGTTATTATACATTTCAAACTGTTTTTGAGTTATAGCGCCATCTAATTTATCTTCGTAGAGTTTCACCATGTACGACTCTTTTTTTAATTTAGTTCCTAAGAGATTTTGTTTCTCGATTTCAAGCCCTGATTTTCTTTCTCTTACTTTTGGATTTTTATCTAACTTTATAAATTTAGGATTGTAAAAATTCTCAAGCAAATTATTTATTTCAGATAAAATCGTATTTTCTAAATAGTCAAGTCTTACGCTTGAGGTATTTGAGCATTTGCCATCAGCAATTTTTACTGTTTTACAGCGCAAGTAGTTGTATCTCCCATGAGCGAGCTGATAGCTCATTTTCCACATCGCACTTTTGCATTCCTTACAGTAAACCTTTTTGCTAAGCAAATACATTTCACCTGAAAATTTATCACATCGGCCTTTACGGTTTCTAAGCTCTAACACTTTATTCCAAAGCTCCATAGCGATTATGGGCTCATGAGTGTTTTGTACTTTTATCCACTGACTTTCAGGTTTATATCTGCGTTTTTTATTTTTATAACTTATATTTTCACTCTTACCTTGAATAAGCGTCCCCGTGTATACTTCTCTTCGCAGGATTCTGTAGATAGTGTTGTCGGTCCACAGCCTACTTCTTAGAGCTCCTTTAGAATACTGAGAATTACAATACTTGCTTCCGTTTAATTTTTTATACTCCGTAGGGCTCGCAATACCTCTTGAATTCAATTCCTTAGCTATTTTGATGTATCCCATTCCGCTTATGTACATATTAAATATGTCTTTAACCACTTCGCTTGCTACTGGGTCTACTACCAAATGATTTTTATCCTCAGTGTCAATTAAATAACCGTATGGAGCAAATGAACCCGTGTATTTTCCGTTTCGATGTTTACTTCTTAAAGTCCTTTTTATATTGTCCGATAAATCCTCTAGGTACCACTGATTAACAAGGCCATTTATTTGTCGGGCTTTTTTGTTTCCCTCAATATTGGTATCTGCATGGTCCACAAGACCAATAAATCTTATATTCCATTCAAGAAATTTTCCGTTTATGTATTTCTCTATTATTTCCATATCTCGTGAAAATCTAGACTGAGTTTTGCATATGACCGCTTCGATAAGACCGTCTTCACAATCTTTAATCATTCTGTTGAAAGCAGGTCTGTTTTTATCTGCACCGCTATAGTCTTCGTCGCAATAAATTTTGTAGTTGTTCCAACCGTTTTGGACGCAAAATCCTATGAGCATCAATTTTTGATTTTGTATACTTTCACTTTCATCAGATATATTTTTCTTGATTCTATCTTCATCTGATAATCTCACATAAAGTGCCTGGTATTTTAGAATAGCAATCACTCCGAAAATGAAATCATCTTGTATTTCAAAGAGCTTTTATTTATTAGCTCGCTCGCTTATTTCTTTGTTTATTATCTTTGAAAGTTTTTCGTTTATTATTTTTTCTATTTTGCTTTTATCTGAGTTGATAAAAATATTGTTTACTACCATACTTTCCAAAATTAAGCCTCCTCATAAAACTTAAACACTAATATTTATGAAACAAAATAAAAAATATTCTGTGAGGTTCTAGGCCTTTTAGAAGCTTGCCTTCACAAATATTGTTAATAGCAATTGCTCCTTAAAAGACAATTATTCCTCCTCTTAGACTGAATTATGAGGAGGTATGTTTTTCTGTGGCAATAACTATCAAGGAGGAATTAAATTTATGATTACCAAACAAATAAGTTTATATGTTTGGAAAGCCAACAATACTATAATCTACGCAAACAAAGGCGAAGTGAACTGCAGATATATCGAAACTTCATTTAAAGACGAAAAACAAACTAATATTAGTCTTGCGAACTGCGAAGTGATATTTTATGCACGTAAGCCCGATGGCACAACTATCTTTAATCAGTGTACAGTCGATTCATCTAAAAATACGGCAACTGCTGAACTTACATCTCAAGCTTTAAGTGTTTCAGGTATTTTAGATTGCGAATTTCAAATCTTTGACTCAAATAACGTTCTTTTGAAAGTTACAGGGTTAAAAATATTTGTTTCAGATAGTAAAGATTTTTCCGAAGCAATAGAAAGCACTTCTGAATCTAATGTGATTACCTCGCTTGTAAATGATGTCAAAACAGTTTCATCTAACTTGGGAAACCTCAATAATTTAACCACCACTGAAAAAAGCACTATAGTGGGAGCTATCAATGAACTCAATTCAAAAACCATACCGATAACTCAAGGTGGAACAGGTGCAAGTACAGCAGAAAATGCAAGAAATAATTTGGGAATTCCTGCAACTGTTCTATACAGCAATACTAGCGGCACGACAGGAACTATAGAATTAAGTGAACCGTATACCAACTTTGCAAGAATAGGAGTTTATGCTCAAGGACAGTTCGATAACGATTTTACCTATAACGAAATGCTTACAACAGTAAATTATTTAACACTTGCTGCTACTTCTGCCGCGGATACTCAATATATTTGCACTGTCTGGAGAGGAGCATTCATAAAATTTTCTGGTAATACTTTAACTTTCGACAAAAATTGCTCAAGTTCATATTCCAAACAGGTAGAATACGCCATAACCACAACTGACGGTCTAAAAATAACAAAAGTAGTAGGTTATGTATACTAAAAAAATTAGGAGGAAAAACAAATGGCATTAATCAAAGAGATCACTTTGGATAACGGTATCATTACAAATTATCATAGAGTTGTGAGTGTGAATAATATCACAAATAAATCCAGTATGATTGAGGTGGCATCATATACCAACAAAACTAAACGGTTAGAAGAAAAGAACGCTCTTCAAAATAATCAACCCATGAATGTTTATATCTACACCGAATACTTAAATGAAGAATATGATAAAACACTCAATGTTGATAAAGCATATGAATACCTAAAAACACTTGAAAAGTTTGTAAATTCTACTGATGATATTTAATAAAAACAAAATTCCCACAGCTAACTATAATAGCCTGTGGGAGCTTTATTTAAGTTACATAAAAACTGAAATATCCTACTTATTCTAAAGTTTACTATATAAAACATCGATATCTAAATTTTGATGTATTAATTTTTTAAAGCATTTTATCCACTAAATTCAATGTGCTTTCAATAACCTTATCCATATCGAAGTATTTATATTCACCGAGTCTGCCACAAAAAATTACTTTGGTTTCCTTATCAGCCAAAGATTTATATTTTTGGTAAATCTGATTGTTAACTTCATTGTTTATAGGATAATAAGGTTCATTAGTTCCATCATAATCTGCTGGGTATTCCTTAGTTATCACTGTTTTTGGTTGATTACCAAACTCAAAATGTTTATGCTCAATTATTCTAGTGTACGGAACTTCACGTTCGGTATAATTCACCACAGCATTACCTTGATAATTATCTGTGTCCAATATTTCGGTTTCAAATTTTAAGCTTCTATAATCGAGCTTGCCGTAACAGTAATTATAGTACTTATCGATTTCTCCTGTGAATATGGTTTTATCAGCAATGTCGGGATTGTTTTTAATGAATTCAAAGTAATCTGTATTTAGCAAGACGTCTGCACCACTGAGCATTTTCTCTATGATTTGAGTATAACCACCAACAGGTATACCTTGATATTTATCATTAAAATAATTGTTGTTATACGTAAACCTTACAGGTAGTCTGCGAATGATAAAAGCAGGTAAATCCTTGCAATCGCGTCCCCATTGTTTTTCAGTGTACCCTTTAACTAACTTTTGATAAATATCTTTTCCAACTAAACTGATAGCTTGTTCTTCTAAATTTTTGGGGTTTTCTATTTTACTTTCTCTAACTTGAGAATTGATAATATTTATAGCTTCCTCAGGAGTTTTTATACCCCACATCTTACTGAAAGTATTCATATTAAATGGCAAATTGTAAAGCTCGTCTTTATACACGGCTACCGGTGAATTTACAAAGTTATTAAACTCGGCAAATTGATTTATGTAATCCCAAACTCTTTTATTATTTGTATGGAATATATGAGCACCGTATTTATGAACATTTATTCCTTCGATATTTTCGGTGTAGATATTTCCTGCTATGTGATTTCTCTTATCAATGACTAAACATTTCTTGCCTTTCTTCGTTGCTTCATTAGCAAATACAGCTCCTGAAAGACCAGAACCTACTATAAGATAATCGTATTTTTGATTGGATAAATCTAAATCATTTGTGATTTTTGCATTGACACTTTCCGCTGATTTAAAGTTGACTAAAAACAGCAAAGCACAAAATATACTAAAAATTTTCTTCATATAATTTAACTCACCTTATTAAATTTAAATTTTTGACCATTTGACTCCCAGCATTGAATATTGGTTCCGTTTTTGGTTTGAGCATGATCAACATCTAAAGTAAGTCCATTGCACTTTGAAACTATCGTATAATATCCGTCTCCACATGGGATAATATACCATTTTTGTGCATCTGTATTATTATTTTCATATTGCCAAACATTGGTTCCTATTTTCTTCCCTGCACCACTAACATCAATTACTTTACCTGAACATTTAGTCGTCAATTGAAAACATTTATTGTCAACATATTTAATGTCAAACTTTTGCGCATTAGTATTATTTCTATCCCAAAGTTGCAGATTTGCACAATTCCTATTTGAAGCCTTATCCACATCTAAAACCTTATTATCACTTAACGCACTAGAAATTGTATATGTTCCATCTTTAATTAAATATTTTTCTTTTATTTCTTCAAATACATCAGTTTTTTCGGCATACTTCCACCATAGATCAGAATTTCTTGTCATTAGTATCTTCCAAGGTTTACTAACATCAACATAGTGGATAATAACTTGATTATCCGAAAAATCTTTGTAATTTGAAATGTTGTAAAGATTCGGTACGTTCAAAATTTTACCGTAGCATTCTATGTTGAGTGCATCTTGGTCGTGAAATTCAAGATTGTTGGATGATATGCAATCCAAAAGTTTATTTTCAAGGTTATCGTTTCTCATATTTTTTAAGTTGAATAGCAAAATTCCTGCATTTACATACGATTTCAAGAAAGAATCTTCGCCAAATCTCTTGATATAAATATCATCTTTACAGCACGAAGCTCTACCACTAACTATTCCCGCTCCACTACTAAGTTCTGCATCTACAACACCGGCTAAGTAGAAGTTATCAATGTTGTAATCAAACAAAGTGCTCAAGTCACGTTTTACTATTATGTCAACATCTAAATATAAAATTTTATCTAGGTTCGGAAGAAGCGAGGGTAACATTAATCTATAATAAGTAGCTTTAGATAAATGTCTGCTTGTATAAACAGAGTCCAATTGATTCTTCATATCTATAAGCTTAATGTTGCAATTGGAATATTTCTTTTGCAAATTCAAAATTTTGTCCTTCAAGGATTGCTCAAAGTCCCCTGAAAGCATAAGATAAAAATCAATTTTAGTGCCAGGGTTTCTATTTTCAAGTATGGAAGTCATTGAAACGATGGTCGGATAAACATAATTGCTATCTGATGCCATAGCTATTGAAATAGGTTCTTTATTTTCTGAATTTTTGCAATTCGCTTTTATAAATTTAAACTTTTGAGCGTTGGAGTCGTTCAAATACCAGCAATGTATGTTTGCACCGTTGTCATTTCTATTACCTTCTACGTCCATAGCTAAAAGATTACATTCCGAAATCACATTAAAACTGTCATCTCCACAAGGAACAATATACCAATGTTGAGCTTGAGTACCATTATCGTCCCATTGACGGATATTCGCCTTGGCTTCTTGAGAAGCGTTCTCAACATCTAGTGATTTCCCCGAACATGCCGATTTAATAGTATAATATCCTTCTTTGTGTTTTGTGATTTCAAAATCTTGAGCAATACTGCAATTAGTTTCCCATTGTTGCAGGTTAGCTCCGCTTAGTTTTGAAGCTCCAGAAATATCTAAACGTTTTCGATATCCACTCGTCGCAGTTGCTATACGATATGTACCACTTTCCAGTGGAGGATTTTTACTTCCAGCCGCAGAATACTCAAGTTTTTTGAGCTCTTTTTGGATATATTCCGGACATCTTGCAACATTTTTCGAGTTGTAAACATCTGAACCGAAAGAATCTAGAATCTCTTGGGCACAGCCTAAACTTGTATTGTGATATTGTTTTGACCAACGAATTATTAAAGTAATTAAATTATGTTCATTATTATTTAAACAGTTCCCTTCACGCCAACTATCACAGATATGTTTGAACATTTTATAACTATTCAAAAATATGTTTTCACAACTCATGTATGAAAGTGTACCGGGCATGAGTCTGTAGTTATAAAATGTAGCAGGAATAGATTTAATTCTTTTTGCTCTTCCAAGAGCCATGTACGTAAAACAAGTATCATCTGCTGGTCTTATTCCGGGAACAAATCTGATTTTATCCTTTTGAACTATTTCATTTTTAAATAAGTTATCCCATACCCAACATCTATAATTATTTTGTATGTATTCTTCGCTTGAAACTACTGGACCATCTGAAAAATCTATATTATTAATATGATCATCTTCACCATCATGAAATAATCTCGCTTTGAAATTAAGGATATCTACATCATCCTTCTTAGCGAGGTTATAGGCAGTTTCATAAGTGCGAGTATCTACATAATCATCTGAGTCAAGCAAAGCTATGTATTCTCCGGTTGCAATATCAAGTCCTGCATTCCTGGCCTTCTGAACACCACTATTCTTCTGATGTATAACTTTAATCCTTTCATCTCTTTGAGCATACTCGTCCAAAATTGCACCACAGTTATCCGGAGAACCATCATCAACGCAAATAATTTCAATTTCCTTTAGCGTTTGATTGACAAGGTTGTCCAAACATTCTCTAATCCAAGGTTCCACCTTGTAAACTGGTATAACAACCGATACCTTCGGCCGTTGCGACTCTGCAGCAAAAACTGAGAGTAATGAAAAACTAAAAAATACAAAAATTAGACTGAAAAAGCGTTTCACAAAATCGCTCCTTAAAATAATTTTTTACTAACAAATTTATTTTATTAGTAAATTTACACACAATTGTACATCAAAAAAGTATTTTGTCAAACCGGGATAAATTGTGCTAACAAGCTAATTTTTGTTCAATTTTGAAGACTTGAATTTGTAGTATTAAACCTCCGCACCATGCCCTGCATCAATTATCACGCGAGAAATAGGTTTACCGTTTTTCTCTAATGCATAACTACTGATTTTGTTATACGCAACGAAAACAAGTAGACAACACATCACTGCTGCCATAGCATAACAGATAGAAAAAAACCAATTTTTGTTCTTGAATTTAAAAAAAGTTTCTGACTTCAAAAACGTCACCTCTAGTATAATATTTATGTAAAACCTTTTACAATGAATATGAAATATAGTATAATTCGCAGTACTATAACTTTTAGCAGTGAGGTATAAAATGACAATTCTTAATTCCAAAAAACAAACTAATTTTCCAAACCCTGCCAAAAAACCCAAGCTAAGTCTTCCCTCTTATAGCAAACTGGAAGAAATACTAAATGCCGTGACTCATGGTATAGGAATAGTGTTTTCGGTATTTGCGTTTGTGTATTTGATGATAAACTTCGGCCCTGATTTTAAAAGCCGATTTTCTATCTCCGTTTACGCCTCGACGCTTTTGGTTCTATACACAATATCAACTCTATATCATGCTGCGGGAGTATCTGAGTTTAAACTTCGTCTAAGAAAACTCGACCACTGCTCTATATTCTTGCTCATCGCCGGAACTTATACTCCGCTATGTTTAATATACTTAAACACACTTGTAAGTAATTTGGTTTTAGTAGGTGTGTGGATAGCAGCCATTGTGGGAGTAATACTAAATGCAATAGACGTAAATAGATTTTCAAAAATTTCTCTCACTTGCTATATCGCAATGGGTTGGAGTGTGTTGTTCATGGCAAAACCAGTACTGAATTTTTTCTCCTCTAAACAACTTCTCTGGCTTCTAATAGGAGGTATACTCTACACTGTTGGAGCTGCGATATATGTTATTGGGAAAAAAATAAAATATATGCATTCCATCTGGCATTTGTTCGTACTGGCAGGAAGTGTGGCACACTTTATGATTTTTGTTGCTTAGGTTTTCTATTTAAATGCTCTGCACAGTGAAGATAGCAAACTACCTCGTTTTTTTCGCCTGGCATATGGATTGCAGTTAACTAGGATCGTATCTTCTCCTATTACCTCAATATTTTCCCATTTAATCACTATATCGTCCTCGCGGCCAAATATCCCAAAACACTTGAGCCTGCCATAAACCACTATTGCAACAATCTTAGCGCAAGCCATGTCAACTTCTACATCATTCACGCATCCTATTCTGCAGCCATCCTTAACACTTATCACTTCTTTGTTTTTCATATCTACTATTCTGCAAATCAACTTTAATTTCCCCCTTTCTCTTGCAATCTATATGATAAGCAGTAAAAAACAATAACCCAAGGAGGATTAAAATATGGAGCAACTACCACCTAAAAATATAAAACGATATAGTCCGCAAAATGACATAGGTCTTTCAGCTGCTCAGGTTAAAGAAAGAGTGTCTCAAGGATTAACTAATTCCGATAAATCACACTCAACAAAGAGCGTATCTTCAATAATAAAAAGCAACCTTTTCACATTATTTAATTTTATAAATCTAGCTCTGGCTGTAGCTATTTTGTACACTGGTTCTTATAGGAATCTTATGTTTATGGGAGTGGTTATATGTAATGCTGTAATCGGAATCACTCAAGAAATTAGAGCTAAAAGAACAGTTGATAGACTAAATCTCATATCTTCAAACAGCGCTACCGTTATTCGAGACTCAAAAATAAAAAAAATAAAAACAAACTCTGTAGTTTTGGATGATATAGTATGCCTTGAAAGGGGTAATCAGATTGTTGCGGACTGCATAATCACTCAAGGAAAATGCGAAGTGAATGAGTCTTTACTCACAGGTGAATCTGATTTAATAACTAAAAACATCGGCGATACTCTCCTCTCAGGAAGTTATATTGTTAGCGGAAAATGCAAAGCAAAAGTAGAGCACGTCGGTGATAAAAACTATGCCTCGGAACTTTTAAAAAATTCAAAGTATATCAAAAAAACCAAATCTGAAATTATTACTACTATAAATAAAATAATAAAGATAATTTCTATAGCAATAATTCCCATGGGAGCTTTACTGTTTTATCGCCAGTTTAACGCATCAAATTACGATGTAAATTCAGCAATCGTCTCTACTTCCGCGGCCCTCACCGGTATGATTCCAGAAGGTCTGGTCTTACTTACAAGCTCAATTTTAGCCGTTGGAGTTATGCGTCTATCTAGAAAGAAAGTCCTTGTGCAAGATATATACTGCATAGAAACTCTCGCTCGTGTTGATACCTTGTGCTTAGATAAAACAGGCACGATAACTCAAGGAACTTTTGAAGTCCACGATGTTGTGCCTTGCAGCGGATTTTCAGATATGCAATTGAATAAAGCTCTTGGAATATTCACGTCCCTTCTAGATGATAACAACGAAACTTTTAATGCCATAAAAAAACATTCCATATCAAAAAGCGAATACAGTAGAGCGGAAGTTCTTGTTCCGTTTTCATCTGAGAAAAAGTGGTCCGGAATTTACGTAAAAGATTACGGAAGTTTGGTTTTAGGTGCCGCTGAATTCATTTTCAAACAGGACTATCCTAAAATAAAAGAAAAACTCAAACCCTATAACGATACTTACAGAGTTATAGTTCTTGCATATTCGGAGTGCCCACTTTCTAAAGACCAACTACCTTCTAACCTGCAGCTTATGGGATTAATTCTTATAAAAGATAAAATAAGAAATAATGCCGAAAAAACCTTGAAATTCTTTAAAAAACAAGGTGTGGACATTAAGGTTATCTCTGGTGACGACCCTGTAACCGTTTCTCAAATTGCTAAAAGGGTAGACTTAGAAAATTACGATTCCTATATAGATGCTTCCTCTTTAAACTCCACAGAAGAAGTGAAAAAAGCCGCCCTCAAGTATACAATCTTCGGTAGAGTTACACCTTATCAAAAACAAGAAATCATAAAAGCCCTAAAAGAAAATAATCATACTGTTGCAATGGTTGGAGATGGCGTTAATGACGTCCTAGCTATGAAAGAAGCCGATTGCAGCGTAGCAATGGCAGGGGGCAGCGATATTGCTCGAAATGTTTCTCACTTAGTGCTTCTAAATTCAGATTTTGCCTCAATGCCCAGAGCCGTGGCCGAAGGAAGAAAAGCAATAAATAATATCCAGCGTTCTTCTTCGCTCTTTTTAGTTAAAACAATCTATTCATTTTTGCTTTCTATATTGTTTTTCGTAATCCCCGCCCCTTATCCCTTCATACCAATTCAAATGACGCTCATAAGTGCTCTTACTATAGGAATTCCTTCATTCGTGCTTGCACTTGAAAGTAATCGAGATAAAATTAAGGGGAATTTGTTTAAAAACATTTTGAATAAATCTCTTCCGGCGGCATTGGCTATTGTTTTGTCTATTTTGGTATCCGTGTCAATTTACTTACTATTCGGAATCTCCGAAAAGAGATACTCCACAATAAATGTAATATTAACCGGGATCATAGGCATAATGCTTATATATAAAATTTCTTTACCACTAAACTTTTTGAGAAAATCTTTAATTTGGACTATAAGCGTGCTTTTTGGAATAGGCGTCCTTAACTTTACAAGTCTCTTTGAACTCGAAAGCTTAAGTATTGTTAGCATTTTAATTATAATTCCATGTGTGGCTTTTTCGACTTCAGTATATAGATATCTTTCCAACATCAACTTTAATCAGATGTTCAATTTCAAGCTCCCTAAAATTGGAAAGTCTTAGAAAAAATGCATATTGACTTAAGTTTTCATATCACGTAGTATTATTTATAAATATATTTTCGAGAGGAGAAATTGTCTTGAGAAATAACAATAACAAATGTAGTTTAGCTTTCATTATAGGGGTTGTTGCCTCGATTGTAACTATTCTTTCCCTATGCGTCGCAGCGCTGAGTCTGGTGGATAAGAAAAAGAAAAGAGAAGAAAAAGAACTAGAAGAATATCTAGAAGCCACAATAGAGTAAATTATACTTAACATTACTTTGCCCCTCCCATTAGTTGAGAGGGGTTTAAATTTTTTATATTCTAACTAGTTACCAGGGAACTGTAATATGCTTGCGGCCCTTTCTTCTTTGCTAAACTTGAAACAAAGAAGCATCTTAACAGTGTTCTCACGTATCGTGCTTACCATTTCATCGAACATATCAAATCCTTCTACGCGATATTCAACAACTGGATCTTTCTGTCCATAAGAACGTAAACTGATTCCTTTTTTGAGCTCTTCCATAGCATCAATGTGATCCATCCACTGCTCGTCTACGTTATGAAGCAATACGTTCCTCTCTAGTGATCTTGATACTTCATCACCTAAAATTTCTTCGTGCTCTTTGTATATGTCCATACATTTATCTTTGATAAATTCCACAATCTCACTGCGCGTAATCTTACCTGTTTCCTCTGAATTTAAGTCTTCTGGTGTTAAAACCCAACCTAAATAATAATTCCTAAGACCTTCTAAATTCCAATTCTCTCTTGGAGCATGAGCGGGCACAAATCTTTCAACTACCACGTCCGCACTTTCTTCAATCATTTTTATAATCTGATCACGCAAATTTTCTCCATCTAAAACTTGATCACGCTGGCTGTATATTATCTCACGCTGACGATTCAGTACATCATCATACTGTAAAACATTTTTTCTGATAGCAAAGTTGCGTCCTTCAATCTTGCGCTGTGCAGACTCGATAGATTTCGTGAGCATCTTGGCTTCCAACGGAGTATCCTCATCTACTTTGAGCATACTCATTATATTCTTGATTCTCTCTCCTCCAAACAGGCGCATTAAATCATCCTCTAAGGAAAGGAAGAACCTACTCTTACCTGGATCGCCTTGACGTCCTGCACGACCTCTGAGCTGGTTATCGATACGTCTAGTTTCATGACGCTCCGTACCTATAACATATAGACCACCTAACCGACGAACTTCCTCGGCATCTCCTTTGAGTTCATTTTTGTATTTCTTATGCAGCTCTCTGTATTTCTCACGAACTTCAATTATCTTTGGATCATCAGTTTCGGAATATCCATCTGCTTCAGCTAAGAGTTCATCGTGATATCCCAAGCGTTTGAGCTCGGATTTAGCCATATATTCCGCATTACCTCCAAGAGCTATATCCGTTCCGCGTCCTGCCATGTTTGTTGCAATTGTAATTGCTCCTTTTTTACCTGCCTGAGCAATTATCTCCGCTTCACGTTCATGATACTTAGCATTCAAAACCGCATGTGGGATTTCCTTTTGATCGAGCATAACACTAAGCAACTCTGATTTTTCAATGGAAACAGTTCCTACCAAAACCGGTTGACCACGTTTATGGCTTTCGATAATATCATTGACTATTGCCTTGAATTTTCCTTTCTGAGTAGCATAAACCACATCCGGTAAATCGATACGAGCAATAGGTTTATTTGTTGGGATTTCTACTATATCCAGTTTGTATATTTCTCTGAACTCCTCTTCCTCCGTAGTACCAGTACCCGTCATGCCGGAAAGTTTGGTATACAGTCTGAAATAGTTTTGGAAGGTAATTGATGCCAACGTTTTGGATTCTTTCTCAATTTTAACGTGTTCTTTTGCCTCTATAGCTTGATGTAAACCGTCGTTATAGCGTCTTCCGTACATAATACGTCCCGTAAATTCATCAACTATCAAAACTTCCCCATCACGGACAACATAATCGATATCTCTATCCATAACCCCGTTTGCTTTAAGTGCTTGGTTTATATGGTGCTGTAAAGTTAAATGCTCAGGGTCAGTTAAGTTTTCAATGTTGAAATATTTTTCAGCCTTTTCTACACCTTTTTGAGTAAGTGTTGCAGTTTTGGCTTTTTCATCAACAACATAGTCATGGTCCTTAAATAGGTCTTCATTATCTTCTTTCGCATCAACCTCAGCAACTTTAAGCATGCTGAGAGTCTTAACAAATTCATCAGCAATGGTGTAAAGTTCAGTTGATTTATCCCCTTCACCGGAAATTATCAAAGGAGTTCTTGCTTCGTCGATAAGAATTGAGTCAACTTCGTCAACAATCGCGAAATTGTGTCCGCGCTGAACCTTTAGTTTCTTGTCGTTGACCATGTTATCACGCAGATAGTCAAAACCGAATTCATTGTTAGTTCCATATGTTATATCAGCACGATAAGCACTCATACGTTTTTCATTGCTGATTCCGGAAATAATCAAGCCTACGCTTAAACCTAAAAATTTATATAGCTTACCCATTAATTCAGAGTCACGCTTGGCAAGATAATCGTTAACAGTTATAACGTGTACCCCTTTACCGCTCAGAGCATTTAAATAAGCAGGTAAAGTCTCAACTAAAGTCTTACCTTCACCGGTCATCATCTGGCTGATACGCCCTTGGTGAAGAACTATACCACCTATAATCTGGACGGGGAAATGACGCATTCCAAGCACTCTATCGCCAGCCTCGCGGCATACTGCAAAAGCATCAGGTAGGATGTCGTCTAAAGTTTCGCCCTTTGCTATACGCTCTTTCAAAACCTTAGTCTGAGAGGTCAGTTCCTCATCGGACATATTTAAATATTTCTTTTCAAGTGATAAAACTTTATCACATATCGGTCTTATTCTTTTAAGTTCTCTTTTGCTGTAGTTTCCAAACATTAGCTTCAAAAAACCCATATTATCCACTCCCTTTAAAATTCTAAGTTTAATATCATTAATAAAGTTCTTCTGGATTAATTCTAATCTAAGGTGTAAAATAAGGAATCCAGATACGAATTTTCAAAACATTGCATATTACGTGCACTATGAATTTTAACATAAATTCAGGAAAAATCCATACGTTTTTGAGAGAAATATAAAAATTAATTATGGTTTTACATTTCCGTTACCATATAGACATTGTATCGATATCTTTTGCTGTTTTATATAACACTTGTTTTTGAGGAGGATCTAAAATGAAAGATAAATTTGATAAAGTTTTCGAATTGATGCAGGCATCCTTCCCGGAGGATGAATACCGTGATTACAATAACCAAAAACAATTGCTTAGCATTCCTTGTTATCGCCTAATAACCAAAATGGACTCTGACGATAACTTAGTAGGATTCATTGCCACTTGGCAAACAGAAAATTTTAGCTTTATAGAGCATTTTGCAGTCAATCCAAACCTACGTGGAAAAGGAATAGGGAGCGAAATGCTAAAGGATTTTATAAAAAATTCTTCCAAACCAATAATCCTCGAAGTAGAACTTCCTACGGATATTATATCCAAAAAGCGAATATCCTTTTACAAGCGCCATGGATTTGTGCTAAATGAGTTTAAATATTTTCAAATGCCCATTAGAAAAGATTCTCAACCAATTCAACTGTATCTGATGAGTTTACCTAAACCTTTGAAAGAAGAAGAATTTGAAAAAATAAAATCAAGTATACACCAAAAAATTTACGGTGTTAATTAAAACTCTGTCTTTAAGCTTCTTAAAAACAATTTCGTGATACGCTCTTTGGCATCCATATTCCCACTAACAACGTCATGGACCGCTTGGCAAATAGGTAGCTCCACACCTAATTTTAAACCAAGTTCCAGCAAAGCTTCCGTAGTTGGAACGCCCTCTGCTAATTTTTCATACTTTTCACCAGTAATCAAGGATTCACCAAATTTTCTGTTGTTACTGTGCTGGGAAAATAAAGTAGCTTGATAATCTCCTAAATGAGCTAAGCCATATGCTGAAAATTCATTGCCTCCAAGTGCTTTTATGAGCCGGGCAATTTCCCTGGTTCCGCGAGACATCAATGCACCTTTCAATGAAGTGTATTCTAAACCATCTAAAATACCTGCTGCAATCCCCATAACGTTTTTAGAAGCTGCTCCAATTTCACTGCCAATTAAATCGGTTCCGTAGTAAAATCTTATTAGCGAACTTGAAAAATTTTCAATTATGAAATGTTTCAAATTACTATCGGTTGAGTCTATCACCATACAGTTCGGAATACCATTTATGAAATCCTGAACATGGCCGGGTCCAACCCAAACCGCTGCTCGCACCTTGCCTAAGCACTCCTCTAAAACTTCAGTCAACCGCTTACCTGTGCCCTTTTCCATCCCTTTCATGCATAGAATAAAAATTCTATTTTTTAAATCCGGTATCTTTAACTTTATATCATTTAAAAAGCTCCTCAAAGACTGCGCACTTATTGATATCACAACGACTTCGGAAAAACTTAAGGCCTCTTCCAAATTTGAGGAGAGTAAAATCTTCGGGTCTAGACTTAAAAAATTATTTTTTCTAAACTTCTTTAGGTTTATCATGTTGGCAGAAGACTCGCGACCCCAAAGCATTACGTTGTGATCTATTTTATTTAAATACCATGCTATGAAAGACCCCCATCTTCCACATCCTAAAACCGATACCTTCACTTTATACCTCTCTTCAAACATAACGTTTACCATATTTTACTATAGTAGTTTCGTCTGCATTATAACCTATAAATTCTAAGCGGTCAATAGAATTTCCACAATCTAATACCTTTTATCCTAGAAGTTGCACATAATATTCGAAACAAAAGCAAAATAATGATCTAATCAAAATACTTAACATAAATAATCTCTATAAACTTTTCAAAATTGAAATTTAAATTATAAAAGATGATGATAAATTCTTAAAAGGGTGACATTTTGTTGAAAAATCACGTATTGCATGATATACTTTAATACAAATAATGGGATACATAACAAAATATGTTTTTTGTCTGAAAAATTGAAAAAAAATACTGCTGGAGGAATAAAATAATGGGATTTGAGTTCGATAATAATGATGAAGAGATTGTGCAAATAAAAGTTATAGGCGTTGGTGGCGGCGGCGGAAATGCCGTCAACAGAATGATAGATTCTGGAGTTAAATGCGTTGAGTTTATCTGCATAAATACAGATAGGCAAGCTTTAATGAGATCCAGAGCCACAAATAAAATTCAAATTGGTGAAAAAATAACCCGCGGTAAAGGTGCGGGCTCTAAACCTGAAATCGGCCAAAGAGCTGCTGAAGAAAGCCGTGACGAAATTGTTTCGGCTCTAAAAGGAGCAGATATGGTCTTCATAACTGCAGGCATGGGTGGTGGCACTGGAACAGGTGCTGCTCCGGTCGTTGCACAAGTTGCTAGAGAGATGGGAATACTTACAATAGGAATCGTTACTAAACCATTCTCATTTGAAGGTCAAAAACGCATGACACAAGCTGAAACTGGTATCGCAGAACTCCGCGAACAAGTGGATTCTTTAGTTGTTATTCCAAACGAAAGATTGAAGCTAGCTAGTCAACAAAGAATTACTCTTATGAACGCATTTATCGTTGCTGATGACGTGCTTCGCCAGGGCGTTCAGAGTATCTCCGATTTGATCTTGCTACCAGGACTCGTTAACTTGGACTTCGCAGACGTTACAGCTACTATGAAAGACGCAGGTTATGCTCACATGGGCGTTGGACGCGCTTCTGGGAAAGATAAAGCTGAAGTAGCAGCTAATATGGCTATTTCAAGTCCTTTGCTCGAAACCGCTATCAATGGTGCAAAAGGAGTAATAATTAACGTAACAGCTTCACCAGATATCGGTCTGGATGAAATAGAAACCGCATCTTCTCTAATTGCTCAGCAAGCTGATGAGAACGCTAATATTATTTGGGGAGCAGCCTTTGATGAAAAAATGGACGACGAAATTAGCGTTACGGTGATTGCAACAGGATTTGAAACAAGAGGTTCTTATTTCCCTGTTTCACATCATTCTTCCGCACAACCGCAAAAACCTCAAAGTAGACCGGAAAACATCTATGAAAAACACGAACCCGTTGTTCATGCCGCTCCCGAGCCCGAACGTGAAGAGCGCTCAGATGATAATGATAGCTTCTATGATATAATGTCTCTATTCAAAAATAAGTAGTTCCTAAAAAATAACCCCCATAAGGGGGTTATCTTAATTATTATAGTTCAGATCTTAATTTCGAATAAATTTGGGGGTTTTCTTTTTTAATTCTTTCCCAAACCGCTTCTAGTTCTGTAAACTCGCTTTCAACACCCGCGTATAGTCCCGCAAGTTCTTCACTGCGGCTGCGTGCTTGCGTAGCACAACGATCTATTGTTGCTTTCTGTTTTGCAATTGATTCAAGTTCTTCTTTAACTTCTGGATTAAAGTCTTTCGAAAGTTCTTCGCCGTGGGCCTGTAAGCGTTTAGTTAACATTTCTGTTTCTTCTTTTGTTTTATTAGCGACTTTAACAATAGCTTCACATTTCTCTTTATTATTGTGTGATTTGTTACAATATTTTTCTAAATATTTTAAATTTTCACAAATTTGTGATTTTATTTTTTTCATTTCACCATTAATCTCTTCGATTTGTTTTTTATCCAACATTCCTCTTCTGGTATTTCTAAGTTCTCTTAAAGATTCCTGTAGTGCATCATTTTTAGCTGCAAATTCATTAGCCATTTTTTGATAATTTTCAAATTTAATCTTGTATTTGTCGTATTTTGTATAAAAATCCTCAGATAATTCAGAAAGTCTAATTATATTTTGCACAAGTAAGTCTGTATCTTTAATTTTTCCAAAATCTTTTTTAAGAATTTTTCTAAGGATTTCTATAGTTTTTTTCTTACGTTCTGCAGGCAAGGTTTGTTCTTTCACTACTTTTAATTTTTTGAGTCTAGCCTTTTTCGCCGAATGATTAAAGGCCTGTATACGATCTAAATTAGATACAAGTGTAGATGCAAGTGCTTGATCCAATTTTATGACTTCTGCACTTTCCTTTTTAGCCTCCTCCGCCTTAGCAGCAAATTCTGAAAATTCCTTCATCTTCTCATTAACTTCTAATGCTATTCTCTTAAACCTTTTGTTGCTCTCCGCGGTATCTTGAGCTATCTTTTGTCTGAGATCTTCGCGCTGTCTTTGTTCCAATAATTGCCTTTCTCTTTCTTCCTTAAGTTCTCGCATTTTAGTTTCATACTCTTGTTGAATTTCTTCCAATGTTTCTCCTGGCATGGTATATAACCTCCTTATGTAATTAAAAATTATTTGTTCTAAATCCTTAAATAAAAAATCTAAAAACTCAGAACAATTATATATTTTACATAAAAATTATTTTTTGTCAACTAAATTATATAAAAATTTACAAAAAAATAATTCTGATGTGATAAATACATAATTTCATACATAAAATAGCGGTCCTTGCTTTCGCAAGAACCACTCACTAAAACCTATATAACGATTAGTACATTCCGCCCATTCCAGGATCAGGCATACCTGCATTCTGTGTTTGAGGCTCTTTTTTATCTGCTACCAGCGATTCGGTGGTCAATACCATACTTGCAACAGAAGAAGCATGCTCTAATGCTGAACGTGTTACCTTAGTTGGGTCAACAATACCAAATTCAATCATATCACCATATTCATCATTGAGGGCATCGTATCCGTATCCAACTTTATTTGCAGACCTTACATTTTGAACTATTACAGAACCTTCTAGTCCCGCATTGATAGCAATTTGTTTTAAAGGCTCTTCCAAGGATTTAAGTACTATTCTTGCTCCAGTCTTTTCGTCGCCTTCTGCAGCTTCAACAACTTTCTCAACTTCCGGCACAACGTTAACTAACGCAACTCCGCCTCCTGCAACGATTCCTTCTTCAACTGCAGCCTTTGTAGCAGCTAGAGCG
>CAKVBG010000003.1 GCA_934725345.1 uncultured Eubacteriales bacterium | reverse complement strand
AAGCTTTCTTTGAGTAATGCCAAAAAATATGTTAATATGAAATATATCGATATTAATACACGAGAGGAGTTTTTATGGGACTATTAGAAGTTAAAAATATCTCCCACACGTTTGGAGATAAAGTGTTATACGATAAAGCCTCCTTTGAAATTTTCAAGGGAGAGCACGTGGGCCTAGTAGGCCAAAACGGCGCAGGAAAAACCACCTTATTGCGGTCACTCATAGGGGAAGTAATACCTGATGAAGGAGAAATAAAATGGCAAAAAGGTATCCGAAAGGGATACTTAGACCAGCACGCTAATATTGACAACAACTTAACTATCAAAGAATATCTAAAAACCGCTTTTGACTATCTTTATAAAGTAGAAGCAGAACTAAACGAACTTTACAGTCTCATGGCTCAGACATTTACAGATGAAATTTTTGAGAAGTCAACTAATTACCAAAGTTTGCTGGAAAATAGCGGCTTTTACGAGATAGACAGCACTATCCTAAAAGTTTGTGATGGACTTGGAATAAGCGCAATAGGTATAAATAAACAGTTAGGTAAATTAAGCGGAGGACAAAAAGCTAAAGTTATATTGGCTAAACTGTTACTTCAAAAACCTGACATGCTCCTTCTAGACGAACCTACCAACTTTCTTGATAAGGAACACATCAAATGGCTTGAAAACTATTTGAAAACTTTTAAGGGTGCATTTATTGTTATATCTCACGATTTCGACTTTTTAGATCAAATCACAACGGTTATCGTGGATATTGAATTTCGAAACATCAAAAAATATACGGGTAACTTCTCTAAATTCATTAAGCAAAAAAATATATCTAGAGAGAGCTATATAAAGGAATTTAAATCCCAACAGAAACAAATAAAAAAATATGAGGATTTTATTGCTAAAAACCGTGTAAGAGCATCTACTGCAAAACAAGCTCAAAGCAGAATAAAAGCATTAAACAAAATGAAAAAACTTCCGCCTCCCGAATTTACTGTTAAACCAAACTTTTCTTTCAAGTGCTCTCCTATCGACTTCGAAAGAGCTCTGCTTATAAGCAAATTGAAAGTAGGATACACCTCTCCTTTGCTCCCAGCTATGACTCTCGAAATTAAAGCCAAAGAAAAGATAGCATTTACAGGATTTAACGGAATAGGTAAATCCACGCTCCTCAAAACTTTAGTTGGAGAAATAAAACCCATATCCGGTTGGTTTCACTTTTTTGAGGAAGTCAAAATTGCTTACTTCGAACAAGACCTCAAATGGGAGGATAATACTGTTTCGGCATTGGAAGAGATTTCAAATGATTTCCCAAATCTTTCTCAAACGGAAATTAGAAAAAATTTATCTAAATGTGGGCTTAAATCAGAACATGTATTTCAGCCGATATCCACGCTTAGTGGTGGTGAACAAGCTAAAATAAAGATATGCAAACTTATGCTCACGAGCTCTAATTTCTTGATTTTGGACGAACCCACCAATCATTTAGACGCTGATTCTAAAGCACTGCTCAAAGAAGAATTACTCAAATGGCCTGGAAATCTTATTTTAGTTTCACATGAAAAATCATTCTACGATGGCCTTTGCGATAAAATTATAAATATAAAAAAATAACCACTTTTTTGTTAGATATTTATACCATTTAAGGCAGTTTTATAAATAGAAAATATTTCTAAAAGGTTATTGACATTTTTAAAATTAGTGTTATAATAGGGTTTAGAAAGCAAAATTTTTTTGGAGGTATACTTATGGATATTAACACAACAGCTACTGTAGGCTTGAAAGCAGCTGCGGCTGTATCTTTGATTGTGTGTTCCGTAGGAGTAATTGGCATCAGAAACAATCTAAATAAAACAACGACCAATTTAAACAGTAACTTGAACACTATTACTGCTCAGGCTAGGAAAACAATGAATCAAGCACAAAATACTATGCTTCAAACACAATCTGCTATCGCCCAAGCACAGGAAACACTAAAGAGTGTTACTAAACAAATAGATGGGGTTGAATTAAAAGAATGTTCTATTGAAGTAAAAAATTCATTAGCAAGTTTATCGGGTTTATTGAACGCTTTTGCAGGCAAAGTTATCGAGTTAGATGCTGACTCTGTGAATCTTTTCTTAGCAGGTATTTCAGATGCACTTAAATGTGTAAGTGGCTCACTTAATGCTTGTAGTGATAAAATCACCAGTCAGACACTTACTGGACTAATTGAAACACTGACCTCATTTCTTAGAAGTTCTAAAGTACAAAGTCTTATCTGTAATATTTATAATAGTCGTCACAGCGAATACGCTCATATAAATAATTTACTAGAACAAATTAAGCAAATACAAAAAAATGATAAAAAAATGGATCCGGAAATGATCAAAAATTTAGAAGAAGCTAAGAGTAGTTTGGTTAAGCTTGTAGCTGCAGTTTCTAATCGAGATTGCCAGAAAGTTGCAGATGAAGATGCATGTGTGTGATGAATTAAGCCGCAAAAACTTTGCGTCAAAACTTATAACATAGTTTTATGATTCATTTCGTAAATCAACTTGGTTATTCTTAGATAAGAAATTTATGATATATGAAAATCTGTGATTTTTTTCTGAAATTATAAAAAATTATCTATACTATTGACAAATTAAAAAATTTGTTTTTAAATATAAATGTGAAAAACATTTTGAGTTGAATATATAAAATGTTTTTTGCTCAAATGTGTGGCTATATATCTTATAAAATATTTTTTAAAACATTGATTACACAGCTCTTCTAAAAACATACAAGGAGGATTGAAACAATGAACATTAATAATATGAGTACCGTAGCTCTAAAAAGTACTGCAGTAGTAACGCTGGCAGCTCTAACAGCATGTACATGTACTCTTACCTGGAAATTTAGTAGTGTACCAAATGAAGTAATAAAAACTTTGAGAAATGTTAACTCTGCTGCCAAGAAAGCCGAAACCGCTGTTGATCAAATTAATAAACTGGCTCAAAATGTAGATAACCTCGTAGAAGAACTAGACAGAAAGAAAATTGGTGACGTTGTAGAGAATTGCGCCGGTATAACTAAAGAAACCAAATTAGCAGCAGAGCATATCCGTGCACAGGTGAGATATATTTTCAGTAAAGACGGTGTAGATTCAATTTTGACAAGGTTGGACAACGACGACACATTTAAAAAGGTTTTTGATGTATTAAGCAAACTTCCTCGTATTTTGAGTGTACTTGATAATGCGGTGGGTGGAAACATAAATGCTTTACAAATGCGGAATAAGTTAGATGATATCATCAAAAAATACAAAATTAATAGTCCAAAATTAACTGATGAAGCGAAAAGTCAGCTGGCAGAGCGTGCAGTAGCGCTGGAGGATGCGGCGGGATTCGGCTGGAAAGCTGGTAATGCGTTAATCTCTGTTTCTCTTTTAGCGGCGTCTTTTTTAGGCAGTACTGGTAAAGATAGCGAAACTGCTAAGAAAATACTCGAAGAAGAGTGCGCAAACATAGACGAGAAAACACGTGACGTTATTGTGAAAGCTCTGACGGAGAGTTTAAACCAAAGTTAGAGAGTCACCTGTAAAACAGGTGGCTTTTTTATATATAATAAAAGACAATACATCGTCCGGGACTTAATCAATAGCTCAGGCTACTCACGAATAGTTTTACTTTGCTAAAATTAAGAGGATATCATCCGGAATACTCCGTGCCATATATAAATCTATGGGCAATGTCATTTAACTGCTTTTTGATTTCCAAAAAATCACAATCTAAATTCAATGTTTTCACAGATATAGTATTACCGCTCATTTTATAGTCATTATTGGGAACCAACAATTCATCTGTTCTGGCATATAAGAGCATACCTGATACTTTCCCTGTGTTATCCGTGTCGAGATTTTTAACATAAGTAAAAATCTGATACAAGTTGCTGGAATGGATTTTACTAACGTTGTAATGTTTCTGTGTAGTATGTGAATAACACTTTGCATCAATTACTAAGGTTTTGTTTCCGCTTTTAAGTATAATATCGCTTTGCATAATCGGAAGCATTTCTCTGTATCCATCATCCAGATTCCAAGGAATTTGAGAGGCAGAGGCTTTAAGCTCAGGATACTCTTTTTTGTAATACTCAAGGAGGAATTTTTGATAGAGATTACACATACGCTGTTGATCGAGAAAGTCCATCAGCTTTGTGTTTCCATTAGAAGTTGTTTGAAGTAATCCCTTTAATATCAAATAACATACGGATATAATCATCTGATATGTCTGATTGTTTTTATTAAAATTCAGTTTCCAGTTTATTTTCTTTGTTTCCAGTAGTTTTACTTCTGAAAAATATATCAGTAATTTGTGAAGCTGTTTTTTTCTACCTTTACTAATGTCGCTTTTCAAGAGAATTTCCATCGTTGTGCGGATAATCCTATTCATATAAGAATTAACAGAAAATTCATCATAAGTGCAAACAAGTTTCTTTTTAATCATTGTTTGTTCTTTTACCGAACTAGAAATATCTATCCTTCCCCGAAGCGAAAGTAAAGGCTCTGTTTGAAGAAGATATTCTTTTCCAAGTCCACGCTTAATTTGAGAAGATACTCCCTTAATCAAAATTTCCGTACAAAGCTCCGCAACATTCTCGTACTTTTCAGTTGCGACATGTTTATACCCGTGTTCATTCAAAACTTTAAATGCATATGAAAGCATATAATATATGTTTTGTATGGGTATCATCGGATTGCACCTCTTAAATTAAACGACCAATCTTTTACCTTTGTGGGTTCATCAAACCAATACTCTTTGATAAGAGGAATAATCTCGTATTCAACCACTGATTTAAGCCACTCATCAGTTATTTCATTATCTGTGCAGAAATAGCTATGACCAATCCTAAAGCCATCACCTAACGATTCATCTGCCGAGATAGTATTGTTAAGTCGCTCAACAACATCTACTAGCTTTTCCAGTTTAGATGAGCTCTTTTCGGCCAAGTAGTTTTTGAAACCTTCTGTTGAAAAAGCCGGTACAAAATCAAAAAAAGCAAATCTTCTTCTAAGAGCATAATCCATAAGGGCAAGACTTCTATCGGCAGTGTTCATCATACCGATAATTCTCACATTCTGCGGAACAGTGAACCATTCATTTGAATAAAGAAGTTTTATCTTTTCACCACGCTTGTCTTTTTCAATAAGCATCATAAGTTCGCCAAATATTTTACTTAGATTACCACGGTTTATTTCATCAATAATGAAGAAATATGGTCTTTCGTTATCTTCTTCCGCTTCTTTGCAAAATTTATAGAAAGTACCATTTTCAAGCTCAAAACCCTCTCTTGATGGTCTGTATCCCTGAATGAAATCTTCATACGAATAGCTTTGATGAAATTGTACCATAACTACACGACTGGTATCTTTTTGACCCATTATCGAATACGCAAGCCTTTTAGCTGCAAATGTTTTACCAACACCCGGAGCACCTTGCAAAATGATATTGTATTTTGCATTAAGAAGTTCGGTAAGTGTATTGTATGTATCTTCATTAATATAGACTTCATTTAGGAATTCATCTCTAGTATACGGAGGATATTTAATTTCTTTTTGTTCTACTACTTCTTCCATCGTGTCTTCTGCGAACAAATCAAATAACTTCTGAACATAATCAGGATATGCAGATACATTAGTAAGAGTTTTGATTGCAGCTTGACCAGGGTGCTCCCATTCACCCTTATTCTGCCAATCCACTTTTCTGATATGCTTGTAAGTTTCTCGTGAAGAATCATAAATATAATCTGAAGTTACAACGCCTTTACCAATGATTTTGTGCATCCCTTTTTTTACGAAAATAACATCACCGATTTTTATCTTATTTACAAATTGCCAAAGACAATGTGCATTATTCTTATAAGAATAACTTGAATCGTAAACTTTCTTCATATATTCTTTGATTTGCCCTTTTGAAGTAAAGTCCTTAAGATTAGGTACTTCATCCCAACCTATACCCATAATTCCAAGATTATAAAACTCGTCCCACATACAAGCATTGTCGCCAGGGGAATAAACCCAATAATTTATTTCATTTACATTTGAGTCGATAGTATTTGCTGTTTGCTCATTTATTTTATCCATCTGGCTTATCTTCCAAGCATGATATGATAACTCAGGAAAACTGTGATATTTGCATTCATTTTGATTTAGAGCATTTCTTGCCTGTTCACACATAAACAAATAATTTGCACCATCCGGAAGTCCTCTATTGATATCAGCAAAAATTGTCGTGAAATAATAGGGCATGTTGTCTTTATCAGTAATAAAAGCTCGGTTAGTAGAATCTAGGTTTATAAATGAATATGGTCTTATCCAGTAAAGCCCCATGGTAATGTTCCATTTAACCATTTTCTGTTTTGATACAGTATCAAAAGCAGCAATAAAATCGTTTTTGTTTTCTGCACAAGGATCTTCAGAGTATGAAATCGCTTTTTCAAACAGTTCCCATAAATTATCAATATCGTGTTCTCCACGATTTCCCTTATATGCGAAAAACCATGCACTTAAATTCATAACAACTGGAATGCCTTCAAAACATGTAGGAATATCTGATTTTATAGAAAACTGCTTTGCAAACTGTTGCAAAAGCGCAGTTCTGTTACTGTTTGTTATTCCTTTGTTAAACGACCCGAAAACAGTGAATGGGCAGATATCCTCATATATTTCTTCCCTTTCCCTAAATGGAAATTTCATTCCCGTATCTGAATAAATCGTCTTAAGTATATTCACTAGTTCACTTCTATTGTTTTTATATTTAAGCAAAGAAGAAGCCAACTCCATATAAAAATCTATCCATTCAAATCTCTTATTCATAATTTTATGTCCCCTACATCTTCATAATATTATAAGTCCAAAATTCTCACTGGGTAATAACAGTTTGAATAATATTGTTCATACCTTTCGATGGATATTTATACTTTTTCATAAGTTGCTTAATCATCATGAGAATTTTAGCTCGTGCCAAATCAGTTTTTTGCCAATCATCTGCGGCAAGCCCCAATTTATCAGTGTTTTTGCACTGAAGCGATTTGCCTTGGAGTAAGCACTCACGCATATTTCATAGTATTGCTGAACTTTCAGATTCAACTGCAGTTTTTATTTCATTTATATTATATCATATAATTACATAATTCTAAACAATATTTTTAATATTTTAAATTTTTTTGGATATTCTTTATGGTATTATTAGTTACTGTATTTCCATTATTTTCAATCCGCTATGCTCCCTGAATTCAATCACCTGGTGGGACACATATAAATAACACTTATGTTAGTATAATCTCACTTGTTGGAACACCATGATACCAATCGGGCACACAATTTAATTTTTTAATTAAATCTTCACTAAGATTAATATGAGGTACGGACTCACACTATATATCTGCAACAATATTAACCTCTTGTGAAATTAGAGTTTAGACATAAATATTTTCATTCATATATTCCACGGCCGCAACAACACCTAACTCAATAATTTTAAAAACGGCTTTTTGGAGCTTTAAAAGCTAATGAAATTCTGTCTCAAGAACATCGACCTCAAAAAGCAAATAATGTTTAGCATCTGCTGCTGAAAAATGCTTTGAAATAACAGGACATTCTTCTAGCATTTTTTGTTTCATTTTGATATCGTTGCATTCAGTGGCTTTGGCAGTTATTCGGATCCATTCTCTTGTTTTATCTTTTTTAGCAATTATCTGAATATTTGGATTATTTCTTAATTGCTTATGTACTTCATTTTTATCGTTTGTAGAAATAAATAACTTCCCTCGATACTCCATTACAGCACCAAATGGTCTTCCAGCAGGGAAATCTCCATTTATTGTTAACACATAAAAGTATCCACACTCTTTCAAAAATTCATATACTTTACTCATTTTATGACCTCTCAAAATTTCAATTTATATCTATTTAAAAAAATTAGCAATCCTTTACAGGACTGCTTTCTTGTTGACCATATGATTTTTTATTTCCTAGACTGATGCCGCCACAAAGTGATGCAGACTACTGATTTTTACTTATCTAATGGTTTCATGGAGGAGACAAAATTGTGCGACATTCATTTTTTGTCCTACTACTCTACCTTCCTATCAATCAGAAGTATTTCTAAGTTCCATATGAAGCAGCAAATTGAGGGGCATTATATGTATAACTTGGTATAAATGCTGTAAGACAATTTAACTGCTACAACGAACCGACTACAACAAATCATTTGCTCTATTACACTCATTTTTAGAATGCGAGTCAAAACCATCAATTTCAGACTTTCTTAACTCTCTTGTAACATCAGTTATTTAATGTTGTGCAAAGCAGTAAACCGTTGGTGCTTAGAGTATATGAAATTTTAGCTTTTTGAAAAAAGATTTCTCCTCTCTCAAAGGATAAGTTGAAAAACTGGAATTTGCAGAGTATAGTTATATCCACCATTCAGGCGTTAAATCTCCGAGTGTTACTATCCGTTTGTTTTCATAGTCCATCATGATTTCAATTTTACGGTAGTCTTCCGGCATTAGTTGTGTCATAAATTCCCGACACGCTCCGCACGGAGGAATCGTTTTTCCCTCTCTGTCAATGGAAATAACCCGCTTAATAGCATCTTCGCCGTTCGTAATCATGTTAAAAATAGCATTGCGTTCAGCACATACTCCCAATGTACACGCTGTATCCACACAAACCCCGACATATATTTTACCAGATACGGATTCTACTGCTGCGGAAACACCACCTGCCGCAATAATTTTAGAAACATCACGAGGTTTCAATACCTGCTTGGCTACGATATATAATTCTTTCCATTTATCGCTCATGGATTTAATCTCCTTTATCAATTTCGTTTTGTATTTCCGTTCATTCAAAAAAGGCAATCCGTTTGAACTGCCCTTTTTTATTATTTATCCGTTAATCGGCTTCATTGTGGGGAAAATTATTACGTCACGAATAGAAGGACTATTTGTTAGGAGCATCACTAACCTATCAATACCCATTCCAAGACCTCCTGTGGGAGGCATACCGTGTTCTAGAGCAGTTATGAAATCCTCATCCATCATGTTAGCTTCTTGGTCCCCGGCTTCTCTCATTTCTACTTGCCTTTTAAAACGTTGTCTTTGGTCGATAGGATCATTTAATTCGGAATAAGCATTTGCGAGTTCACGTCTCGTTATAAACAACTCAAATCTTTCAACCAAATACTCAGAACCGGGTTTTTTCTTCGTGAGCGGAGACACTTCAATGGGATAGTCGTAGATGAAAGTAGGCTGAATTAAATTTTCTTCTACCTTCTCTTCAAACACTTTATTTAAAATATCTCCCCAAGAATCAGTAGTTTCAAATTTAATTCCAAGTTTCTTTGCCACCTCAACTGCTTTATCAGTATTACCCATAAATTCTGAAAAATCTTCACCTGTATGCTCTTTGACAGCATCTACCATAGTTATTCTTTTAAACGGGCTAAAAACATCTATCTGGTCGCCTTGATACTCAAAACTTCCATTAATTCCAATAGCCTTGGCACAATTCCTAATTAGTTCCTCGGCTAAATCCATCATTGTATGATAATCGCAGTAAGCTTGATAAAGTTCAATAGTGGTAAACTCCGGGTTATGCTTAGTGGACATCCCCTCGTTGCGGAACAATCTCCCTATCTCGTAAACCCTATCCATACCCCCGACAATCAAGCGTTTAAGATAAAGCTCAGGCGCAATTCTTAAATAGAGGTCCATGTCTAAGGTATTGTGATGAGTAACAAACGGTCGAGCCGCCGCGCCTCCAGGAATAACATTCAATACAGGAGTTTCAACTTCCACAAAATTATGATTATCGAGATAATCTCTAATAGCTTTAATTATTTTGCTTCTATTAATAAATGTTTCTTTTACTTCCGGAGAAGAAATCAAATCTAAATACCTTTGACGATATCTAGTGTCTGTATCTTTAAGTCCATGAAATTTTTCAGGGAGAGGTAAGAATGATTTCGCAAGTAATGTTAATTTGGTGGCATGAATTGAAATTTCACCTCTACGAGTTTTAAACACAAACCCTTCAACACCAACTAGGTCTCCTATATCCCAACAAGAATTTATTTCTTTAAACTTTTCTTCGCCTATGTCGTTTATTTTCAGATAAACTTGAATTTTACCACTGCAATCCGAAACATCCATAAAGGAGGCTTTGCCCATATCTCTTTTGCTCATTATTCTACCGCTAATTTTAACAGTTTTGTTTTCAAATTCTTCAAACCGCTCCACTACGTTTTTAGCATAAACATCAAAGTCAAAAGAAGTTATCTCAAAGGGATTTTTTCCCTGATTTTTCAAATTTCTAAATTTTTCCCGTCTGATTTCCATTATGTCGTTTTCTGAAATTTCTTGGTTTAAAATATCGCTCATGTTTCACATCTCCTTTGTTGGTTTACATAAAACTATTTATAAATTTCAACAATTTTGTAATTGCAGATACCACCAGGAGTCTCAACTCTCACGATTTCCCCAACTCTATGGCCTAGCAGTGTTGCACCAACAGGAGACTCATCCGAGATTTTCCCTTCCCTAGGATTCGCCTCATTTGCCCCAACGATTTTGTAATCTATAATTTCATCGTACTGCATGTCATTAACTTTAACCTTAGACCCTACATGAACCATCTCCGTGCTAAGTTCTTGCTCATCAATTATCTTAACGTTTTTGAGCATGGCTTCAATTTCAATTATTCTGGCTTCCATTATGGCTTGCTCATTTTTTGCCTCATCATATTCGCTGTTTTCCGAGAGGTCTCCAAAAGAAAGTGCTACTTTTATCTTTTCTGCAATCTCTTTTCTTTTAACCGATTTCAAATTTTCGAGCTCGGCTTCCAGTTTTTTTAGACCTTCTTCAGTAAGGATAACTTTTTTATTCAAATTTATCACTCCATCAAATTATTAATCAAGTTCACTTGCAGATTCTAACAAGAAGTTTCTTTCGATAATTATATTCACTTATCATACAGGATGTCAAGAGTTATACGCTGTAAATTATATCTTCATACGTCGGATAGGGCCAATACTTACTGGGCATAAGCTCCTCTATTTTATCCACGCTTGAGCGGACATCTTCCATGACTTCTAAAATTTTACTACTACACTTCCTAGCTCGGTCAATCACCGCTTTAACATTCTTGAGTTCCATCACGCATGTTTCTAAAAGCTCAGTTTTTTCATAAAGTTCTGCAGAAAGTTCGGAAAGTTTTCGTAGAACATTAGTTTCATACTCTGTAGATATACCTTTATCAAGGCTTGATTTAACAATAATAGTATCACTCAGTTCTTTGGTGTAATCTGAAACGGCCGGCAAAATCTCGCACTTTACCATTCTTAGTAAAGTCTTGGACTCAATATTAACGGTTTTGCAGTAGTTTTCTAAATGAATTTCGTATCTTGAAGTGAGTTCTCTTTCTGAGAGCACTCCATGTGTTTCGAAAAGCTGTACATTTTTCTCATCTAAGGAATGTTCAAGCGCTTCAACCGAATTTCTGAAATTGTTAAGACCACGCTTCCCTGCTTCCTCTTCCCACTGAGGTGAATAACTGTTTCCGCTGAAAATTATTCGTTTGTGTTTTTTTATTGTTTTAACTAATAGTTCATTCAAATGCTCTGAAGGAACAGAATAACTTTCTAATTCATCTGCAAATTCTTTTAAAGCTTGAGCTACAATAGTATTCATTATCATATTAGGGGAAGATATCGATTGACTAGACCCAACCATTCTAAATTCGAATTTATTACCTGTAAATGCAAACGGCGAAGTGCGGTTTCTATCTGAAGTATCGCACGGGAAAGAAAGCAATACATTTAGTCCTACCTTGAAATTGTTTCTTGCATGGCGAGTATATATTTCTCCGCGTTCGATAGACTCCAATATTTCCATAAGCTCGTCGCCTAAATAAATTGAGATTATCGATGGAGGAGCTTCCTGACCCCCGAGTCTTTTATCGTTGCTGTATGACGAAACGGCTATTCTTAAAAGATCAGCATACTCATCTACTGCTTTAATTACTGCACACAAGAATACTAAAAACTGTACATTATCTTTAGGAGAATTACCGGGTTCTAATAAATTTACGCCGGTATTAGTTATTAAAGACCAGTTATTATGTTTTCCGCTGCCATTTATACCTTTAAATGGCTTTTCGTGCAATAAGCATACCAAATTATGACGATTTGCAACCACCTTCAGAGTTTCCATGATAATATGATTTTGGTCAGATGCTAAATTAGAGGGAGAGTATATTTGGGCTACTTCATGCTGCGCAGGAGCAACCTCGTTATGCTTAGTTTTTGAAGGTACACCTAATTTCCAGAGTTCTTCATCAACCTCTTGCATAAAGCTCATAATCCTAGGTTTAAGAGCACCAAAATAGTGGTCAGAAAGGTCTTGAGCTTTTACTGGCGGAGCTCCGAAAAGCGTTCGGCCACAAAATACTAAATCTTTCCGCTTGTTGTATATGTTTTTATCAACGATAAAATATTCCTGCTCTGCTCCAACGGATGGTATTACTTTATTTACCTTCTGATCTCCCAAAAGTTTGAGTATCCTCACGGACTGCTTGCTAACCGCATAAATAGATTTTAAAAGTGGAGTTTTTTCATCTAAAACTTCACCACCATAAGAACAAAAGAAACTTGGAATATATAGAGATTGGTTTTTAACAAATGCAAAAGATGTTGGATCCCACGAAGTATATCCACGAGCTTCAAAAGTGGCTCTTAATCCCCCAGAAGGAAAACTTGAAGCATCAGATTCACCTTTGATTAGTTCTTTAACTGAAAAATTCATTTCTACGTCGCCATCGGCCGCCAGTTCTAAAAAACTGTTATGCTTTTCTGCAGTAACTTCAGTTAGGGGCTGGAACCAATGGGTAAAATGAGTAGCTCCCTTTTCAATTGCCCACTCTTTCATCGCTTGGGCAACTATTTCACCTGTTATGGCATCTACAGGGGAGTCTTCATCAATGGATTTGCGTAAATTTTCATAAACTTTTGGAGGCAACTTTTCTCTCATTACTTTTTCACTAAAAACCATACTGCCAAAGAATTCAGAGGGGTTATTCATTTAACATTCCAACTTTCTGAAAAATATCAAATAAATTATACCATGTAATAATATGTTTGGATAATTTAAAAATATAGAGATTATTAATTAGTACGCATTTAGTACTGTATGTTTTACATAAAAAAATCCCCGCTCTTTAAAACGGGAATTCAATATCCTATATTATTATTATTTAACATCTCTTCTAATAAAACTAACTATTCCTATTGCTGAAGAAATTAAAATCGTTGATACACACACGATAATGCCTGTTATCAAAGTTTCCTTAGCCAGGTTCAATGACAAAAATTGATTTATATATGATTGCGCATAATATTTCATAAACGAAAAGTTCTGAACCTTAAGATACTTCAAAACTAGATGGTCTGCCATGGGGATAATAAAACTTTCAATGCCTATTGCAGCTATCCAGCTAATGGCAATCGTTGCTCCGCTGCGCCTTACTAAAAACCCAACCATCATAAACACAGTCTGTACAGCAAACACCGCTAAAATAACAAGTGATGACGTCCGCAAAGCATCTAAATAGTCGGACCGCGAAACTTCACCGTAACCCCACAAACAATTCCCCAAAATAAATGCTGATATTGCAGGAATAAGAGTATATAGAAGTGTAACGAATAATCCCATTATCCACTGGGAAAAATAAATACTGATTCTATCTATCCCACTTGCAATTATGTTTTTGATTGTTCCAAAAGAAAAGTCCTGGGGAATGAATAATGAAATGAATATGGTACAAAACAGCACTCCCGAAGTTAAACTATAAAGTCCTGCTCTTAAACCATTATATCCAAAAACAGCTGGGGATATATCTCCAAAGCTAGCAAACTGTGCGTTCAAAAGCAAAATATTAAGAATAGCATTGATAATTGCTAAAGCTCCACAAATGTAAAACGATTTCATTCGAAAAAGTTTATAAAAATTTGCCTTGATTAAATTAACCATTTACCTTCTCTCCTTCCATTAAGTTGATGAAGTAATCTTCATAGTCTACATGCTGTTTAGAAATCGATTGCAGTATAATATCGTTTCTCTCCAAACACGCCGTGATATCCGCAAATCTGTCATTAGCGCCATAAACATAAAGCTCATTTCCACTAACTTCAATCGTCTCAATTCCGAGCTCTTCCTTAAACACACTTACCGCTTTTTCCGGATTATTAACCACGAGCTCTATAGAAGGCTTAACAGTCTCTTCTAATTCCTCACGAGTAACTTGAGCCACCAGCTCGCCATTATTGATTACTCCGTAAGAATTACACATTTTAGAAAGCTCTCCTAAAATATGACTACTTATCAAAACAGTAATTCCAGCCTCTTTATTAAGCTTAAGAATTAAATCACGAACTTCCTTTATTCCCGTGGGATCAAGTCCGTTGATAGGTTCGTCAAGTAATAAGAATTCAGGATCCCCAACTAAAGCTAATCCAATACCAAGCCTTTGTTTCATACCTAAAGAAAAATTCTTAACTTTTTTGTTTCCAACGTCTTTGAGTCCAACAATATTTAAAATTTCTTCGGTAACTTTAGGGTCACTAACACCCTTCATTATCCTTTGAACTTCAAGGTTTTGTTTTGCACTCATGAAAGGATAATAAGCTGGATTTTCAATCACAACGCCTATTTTCTTCCTTCCCGCTGCCACATCACTTTCACCGAAAAGCTTAATGTCACCTTCATTAGGTCTTGCAAGTCCAACAATCAACTTAATGGCTGTTGTTTTGCCCGCGCCGTTTTTACCTATGAAGCCATAGATATCACCCTTGCGGATTTTCAAGCTGAGATTATTCACGGCTTTGTTTCGAGAATAAATTTTAGTTAGATTATTTGTTTCAAGCACGTATTCTCCCATAAAGTTCCTCCCAAAAAAATATTTCTTTTGTTGTTCACATCTCAGATTACAAACTCTGATAGTTAAGTTTAATATTATATCTATTGTTAGAAATAGTCAATAAAAATTTACAAAATCATAAAAGTTACTATGTTTTAAAGCGCGAATAAATTTGTTTTATCATAGATGAAGCAATTGGCCCCGCGGATTTTATTCCAAAATCCCCATTTTCAACCACCACTACAAATGCGATAGGAAATGATTTATCATATGAAAAGCCCACTATCCAGCCATGAGGTAATTTCCCCTCGCCTACTTCCGCCGTTCCCGTTTTTGCACACATAACTGCCGGGCTAAACATTTTGTCTCCATATTGATTTTTAACCGTGTATCTCATCATTTCTTTAAGCTTCTGTGAAATAGTAGGGTTCATAAACTGCTGAGTTTCTACACTAGTGCATTGAACATCTTTTTCTCCGTCAAAACCCATGGATTTTACGATACGTGGTTTTACGCCAACACCATCATTTGCAATGCATCCCATAACTTGAAGCATATGCATAGGATTTAGCGTGTTCGTATACTGCCCCACACCTGACCATCCTAAATCGCACTCCGAGGCATTTTCCACTGAGTACACACTTTTAGCAAGTGGTGATTTTTCAAAATACAGTTGTTGATTAAACCCATATTCCTTCATCTTTTGAGTCATTTTTTCCTTGCCAAGTTCTAAAGCAATGTCTGAGAAAACTATATCACAAGATTTGCAGATACCATCTTTCAAGTTAATTTTACCATGCTTTTTCATACAAGTTACTTTTCCGCCGTCTAATACTTTGACTTTATCACAAATAAAATTTCTGGACTCCGCTTTTTCCATTAGTTCAAGTGCAGCAGCTGCAGTAAAAATTTTAAATACCGAGCCCGGAGTATACGAGCCATATATTGCCCTGTTTAAGTATACTCCGTCGTATTTTTCTGAATCATCTGATTTGAAGTTAGGCCTGTTTTCCACATCATAAGTAGGCAAACTTACCATACATAAAACTTCTCCGGTTAAGTAATTATATGCAACTGCGGTGCCTTTTCTATCTTTAAAATTTTTACTCACCTTTCCGCAAATTTCAGCATCGAGGTTAAGTGTTATATTTTTGCTCATTTTTATTAACTCCGGTGCTCCTAAGCCTGTTATTGGATTATATCCGAAAAGCTCAGAAGCATATTCTTTCTGCACCGAGCCGGGGATCAAAATAGAACCATCTCCAACAGCATGCAAAACACCTTTTCTGATATCGACATTTTCATTATAAATTCTTTTTCCCCCAGATGTTGACGCTAAAACTAAACCGTTTCTATCCAATATTTTACCTTGAGAGGAAGTCCCTTGAGAAAGGTGGCGATTGACCGAGGAAAAAACCCATTTTTCACTTTTGTTAATAAGCTCATATACAAAAGCACCCATACCTAGAAAAAAAGCTAAAATGGTCATATAAAGTATAGCTGATCTAATTTTCATATTTTTCATAGTTTATTCCTCTGTCCTTTTTAGATTACTTCTTGATTCCATATGTTCGATCATCCGCAGATTTTATAAATGCTAATAGCCCCCAAGTTGCAACGATACTCGACCCTCCCATACTAACAAGCGGTAAAGTTACACCAGTTAAAGGCAAAATATCTACGCTACCAAAAACGTGCATCATCATTTGAAAAACTATTATGCCCGCCGCTCCACAGGCTGATATTGCATAGAATGCCGATCTGCTTCTCAAACTCACAATGCCTGCATAAAGTGCAATAAGTGCAATGGATATCACTACCATGAATCCTAAAATAATTCCCCACTCTTCACAAATCATTCCAAAAACTAAATCACTTGAAGCCGCAAATATATATTTTAAACAACCTTTGCCAATACCCATTCCCAGTAGTCCTCCGCTCGATGAATAACAAAGAACTCTGGTTTGCTGATAACCTATATCGGCGCTGTGTTGCCATACGTGCCTCCATGCCGAAAATCTTTCTAAAATGTAGGGCTTGAATTTTAATATGAACAAAACTCCCATTATCGCCATCACTAGAGTTATGACTAAATTTCTTATGCTCCCAGACCTCATAAACCCTATAATTAGAAACGCTACGAAAAATATACACGCTGCACCAAAATCGCTCATCACAAAAAGCCCAGCCATACATAAGCAAGAAAAAATAATGAATCCGGTTAAATTTTTAGCTGTCTGTAGACTCCTTAAGGTCGATGCTCCAAAATAAACAAAAGCCACTTTTATAATTTCAGACGGCTGAACTGAAATATTACCTATCATAATCCAGTTTTGTGAACCATTTTTCACGCTTCCAAAGGCCAAATTAATCACTAATAAAATTAACGCTAAGCCTGCAACGTAAGGCCTACATTTCATAGCAAAATCCGGGTTTTTTATAAAATACACTATGAAATCAAAAAATATCATTCCAAGCCCTAAAGCAATAGTTTGAGTGTACGCAAAAGAAACATCCACCGAACTGCACACCGCCACTCCTATAGAACTCAAAAAAATCGCCAACGATTCAAGTTCAAAATTAACCCTTCCGAAACCATACTTAGAAATAAAATATTGAATCCAAGAAATTCCCATCACCAATGAAAAAATCATCATTGGAACTAAATCGAAAGTTTCTCCCGCAAAACTTATTAGTCCAAATGATAAAAAATTGAAAATAGTTATAAGTACCATAACAAAAAAAGAAGAATATGTACCGCTGAAGAATCTAGCTTTTAGTTTATTTCTCTTCTCTCTGGAAAATTTTGCCCTACAAACTACAAAGTCTGTTTCTCCAATAGTTAATACGTCATTTATATAAACCTTCTTTTCATTTTCAATTATTCTACCATTTACTCGAGTCCCCGACTTTGAATTCGTATCTGCAATAAACCAACCTCTTTCCCGACGAAAAAGTACAGAATGCCTGCGTGAAACCATAGGGTTATCTAGAACCACATCTGAGTGCTTGTCCCTTCCAATGGAATTCTCCCAATATGTTATATCGTGATAACAATTATGTGTTTTATCGTAAAGTGTTATCAAGGTTCTTTTAGGACTTATATTTCCAAACAAAGAACCAAAACAACAACACACTATGCATAGCCCCAAAAAAGGCAATATTAATTGAACAGCATAAATCATTAATGAACTCAACGTATTTAAAATTTTTATTCCCTCCCCGCTGAGGATTTCTTATGCTTTAATAGCAAGGATTTGGCAACCGATAAAAGCTCTTTAAATTCTTTGGTTCTGTAAAACAGCACTACGTTTATTAAGTTAGGTATCACTAAACAAACTAGTAAATTTACGCATATTTGAGAAATCAACATAGAACTCTCTAGAGGTATACGAAAATGCTCTAAAAATTGCCCCAACTGCCATTTTAAGCCTTGTAAGACGCCCCAACTATTGCATAGAGAATAGGATAAATAAGTATATACTGCAGTAAGCAAAGTATAGTAGCCAAATTTAACATGGTATGATTTTACTTCCTTGTGAAAAACAGTCCTATATACTAAATAGGGTTGAATCCACTGTGGAATAGAAAGAAGTCCAATAATATTTCCGAGCATAACACCTGTCACGCCTAAAGAGCCCACTAACAAAAACGAAGATACTAAAGTTATTAACGCTCCTACTATTGAGAGATATTTATCAGGGTCATATATTCCTGCTCCAATTTTAGCCATACCTATAGACTGACGCATACCGTAGTTATATAAATATCCTGTTATAGCTAAAGTTGTCCATAAATCGAAAGCCGAACCTTTGCCGGTCCAAAGTTCTATAAAAGGTGTAATTAAACACACAAAACAACTTATTATAAACGAGTATATCAAAAAGTTTACAAAATAAAGAACATTAAAACTTCTATAAACTTTTTCTCTACTTTCCGAAGTACTGAGTAAGTTACCAAAACTAGCAAGTATTCCATTAAATACTTCATTAGTTATAGTCGTTACGGCCATAACTATCAGCATATAGTTATTATACACACCGTTTTCTTTAAGACTGGCTCCATAAACTATTATCAAGCTTGAAACACCGCTTGTCCCAAAAGCAGAAATTTTATGAAATAGCATAGCTTTTATGTTTTTGAAAAGATCTTTTTTTTCAATATCAGGCAAGGAAGCTCTTGATTTTAAATCTAAAAATTTATAATTTCGATCAAATCTATAAGAAATCAGTAAGTTTTCTACTACTCTACAAACTATCTTGCAAATCAAAAATAATTCGAAAGAAGCAAAAAATTTTAAAACCGCTATTTGAAACGTAAACATAAATACTTGAACTATAATATGAATCAAGTTATTAACGTAGTTTTTTTGGTCAGCAATGAACATAGATCTTTTATGAGCAAATAAGTATGAAGCAATGACGTCCAGCACGTAAAGGATAAATATTCTTATTAGCCATATCTTTGAAAAATCTTCTTTTATGGGCTGAACCACAAAATAGGCTGTAAGCAAACCCAACGATAAAACTACGCAAGAAATAATCAGGTAGCACCTGCGTAAAAAGCATAAAATGCATGATACTTGATTCCAATCTTCCTGCGCAATAGGACTATATAGCTTATAGACAATTCCTACTCCTAAACCCATTTCCACAATTGCTAGCGCTGAAACTACGTTCGTAAATGCACCGTCTATTCCAACAATTTCAAGCCCCAAAATAGATGCAAATACTTTTCGTGAAACAAACGACCCTATGAAGATTATCCCATAAGATAAGCAACTTACAATAATATTTCTAATTGAATTTTTTGTCCTCATTATAATCCTCTCGTATCATTTAATTGCTACTACTCCTCTAGGAATAACCTCAGAATTTTCTAGTTCATAAAGCAGGTTTTTATAATCTTTGTAGTAAGAATACATATACTTCTCAACTAAAATCAAGTTCTTACAAACTTTAGCATACTCTAACGCCTCCGACCATACCAGCACACACGGCACAGATACCAAAATTAAATCATAATCAGATTCATTTTCTTTAATCAGTGAACTTAGCTGTTTAGCAGTAAAATTATTTAAAGTTGTTATCTTGCACCGATTGTTTGCTGATTCCACATTCTCGCTCAGATTGCCCTCTGCCGAGATAACTGCGTGAACTACCAAAATTTTGATGTCTTTTTCTAAAAAAACTTCATATAGATTTTTAAGCACTTGATTTTGAAAATCACATTTGTTGTTGGTAGAGGTTAAACCTAAAATTTTAATTTTTTCTTTCTCACATATGCTGAGTATCCTGTTTGCTAGATACTTATATGATTCCTTTTTCCTGAAACTCCGTCTAGATTTTGTCATGTTATAGTTTAGCATTTTCTAATCTCCTTGTAGTCATTGATTTAAATTTCTACCTCTCCTATTACGGGAATCTCGTATTCGCAAAAATCTGATTTGCGATTTAAAGTAGGATAAAAAAACGCCCTTAAAGATAACACAAAAACTAATAACAAAGTCAGTCCTCCGACGGGAATTATCATACTTTTTATCACAGCTTTTATTATATCTTTTTTGCTGACCTTTTTACCTGAACTTGAAACATTAGTGCTTGCAGATGCTTCATCGCTATTTTCTAAATCTTGTACGCTAGATACTTTCCTGGTAGTTTGACCCAAAAAATCTAAACTAACAAGTCCACTTTGTTTTTCGGCGTGTTCCTCTAGATACTCTTTGGTAATGTTTAAAATCGTTTCGCTGAGCTCTAAATCGCTTGACAAAGCATATAAATTAAGAACCATTGAGTCCTTAGCTCTTTCAGCACTGTATAAACTTTTAACCGCCTGAGTTAAATACTTACTCTCGTTTTTCTTGGGTTCTAAATTACTTTTTTGAACTATATATTCTCCTGAGTAGGTTTCTAAAAGCTTTTCGCTGAGATAACCTGTGTAGGCATCGGTATCTAAAACTGCTACGAAATCATCCGGCAATGACTTAAACAAGTTTGAACCTATTTTCTCTAAACTTGCGTTATTTCTAACATTTGGTTTTACGTAATACGAAGCCGATACGACATTCAAAAGTTCTTTGTTGTTAGAAGAAGTTCTTAGGTCTTGTAAATTTTTATAGGTAATAAAACCAAACAACAAAGAAAGCCCAATTATCCATGCGCCAACAAGATATCTGTTCTTTTTAATTACAGAAAATACATCTCTAATACCAAAACACTCCAGCATATCAAACAAGGTTTTTGTTACGTGTCAAAATAATTAAACGTAACGTACCTCTCTCACAACCCTTCCATTTTACTTTTCCTACGATTATACCATAAAAATTCTAAAACTTATATATCATCACCATTTAAACTCAAATGATTCTTTAGTGCGTATCTCTTCGTAAACATCCAAACGAAAACGAAACACATTATCAGAGGAACATAAAACTGTAAGTACACCAAAAAACTTAGCCAGGTAAACGCTGAACTTCTGGGGCAATAATAAATATTTGTGAGCATGGTCAAAACAATTATACGGCTAAAATTTCTTTTTTTGAGCCAATAAACCATGTAAGCAAAAATAACTCCCAGAATAATACTAAAAATTATAATCCCTGGATAACCCCAATCAGCATAAGTATCCAACAAATACGATGAGCCCCAACCGTGTCCTGCTAAAAAATACTCTCTTGAAAAAGTATACGCCATTCTATTAGCTAAAAGATTACTGTAAAGCCCTAAAGTTTCATTCTGCCCCTCAGGGAAAGCTTTAACATCCCATAAAAATTGAGCAACTTTACCCCGAGTTAAGTAATCAAGCATTTCACCGAAAGTGTAGTTCACAAACCCCGTGTATTTTATTTTTGGAATTACTTCATATCCCATCCTCAAAACATCAAACGAAACACCTTGTTTATAGAAGAAATCAACTATCAAACCTATAATTCCATGATGCTCCATTTTGCTTCCTGCTCTTATGTAGTTGTATGCCCCTAAAAAAGCTAGAGCCAAAGGGCTTCCAATGCATAAAATAAATTTTTCTTTGAAACCCATCCATTTTTCTTTATCTTCTAAGGAGTCTCTTAAAAGATAATAAACCACAACGAACAACGCATTTATTACGAGCTTATATCTCGCTCCTATAAGAAAATAAGGAAACGTTGATACAATATATAGCATAAGCGGTATAAAAGTTTTCCTTTTGCGAGGCATTGTTGAAAGAAAAATGCAAAGAAAATATTTATTCATCGCAGCAATAACATTTATAAAATAAGGCAATTGGCTTCTAAAAGAAACATATATTTCTTCATATTTACGACCATTCATGTAAAATAGTTTTTCAAGTTCCACCACGAAAAGTAAAACTATACTGATATAAAACAAAAAAATCGAAATAGATCTTAAGTCCAAAGAGCTATTGCGTACTTCTTCAACTGAGAAACGTTTTATCTCCTGACTTTCTTTTTTCTTAACTAATTGTTCACCAAAAAAATTACCTATCATCAAACACAACACAGAAAAATAGACACTAAACAACGAAAATAAATTCTGACCAACCTTATAATTTTTCCATAGCGGTATCCGAAATAAATCTACTGTGGGTCTGCTTATTAAAAACACAAATAGCATAAAATAAAAAATCATAAGTAAGTATCTGGATTTAAATTTTTCCGCACAATACCATATCCCACAACCCCACAATTCCAAAACACCATACAACATAATGTTAAACGAATTATTGGCATAACCGCTCAAAAAAATCAGTCCTGAAGCAAGTATAAACAAAAATCTAAATGCTCCCAGACTCTTTAATTTTAAATCATCAGTTAATTTGGATTCTTGAATCATATTTGAATCAAACACTTTCTATTAGTTTTTTCCATTTGGATAGTACATTTATTTTTGTAAATTTATCAATATTCCCCCTCGCCTTTTCTGAAAACTGCATTCTTTTTTCGGGATTTTCAATCAGATAGCATATCTTATTTGCCATTTCTACCTTATCGTAACAAGGGATTAAATATCCATCTGTTTCATCGTTTACTATTTCACCCGGACCCGAATCGCACTTAAAGCTCACAACGGGTAAATTTTGAGATTTAGCCTCAATCAACACAACAGCAAATCCCTCTCTATAAGAAGGTAAAACATAAATCGCATAGTCTTTATATTTTTGCATAATTTCTTTTGTTTCGCCTTTCAAAACAAACTTATTTTCTAATCCAAGTTTATTTATTTTATCTTCAAGTTTTGCACGTTCTGGCCCTTCGCCATAAATATCCCAGCTCCAGGATGGGTGTTTTTCAAAAACCAATTTTGCAACTTCAATAGCCATATCAAAACCCTTTTCAGGACTTAGTCTTCCTACTGAAATTATCTTTTTTGAATTAATGTTGTACTCGATAGGGCTATTCAGAAGATTTTCGTCGATGTAATTATATATAAGCGTTAATTTGTTTCTGTTTACCTTTGTAATTTTAATGTAGTCATTTAAAGTTGTTTGAGTAAGCACCACAATTCTATTGCTTATTTTTGCTGCCAATTTTCTGAAAAGTATAGATTTTTTATCTCGTCCGTGTAAGTTTTCGTGCTCACAAAATACAACTTTAAGTTTTAAAAAGGGTCTTAAAATGCAAACCAACGGAACCGGCAGTGACCCCACTACGAATAATATATCTATATGATTTTTCTCTAGATATTTTTTTACTTTAAAAAATAACTTAATCGACTCTTTTGCACGAATATCTTTCTTCATTCCCAAACTGCACACATTGACTTTACTATTTGCCCAGTTTCTATTCTCTTCTGGAATTTCACAAACTGAAAGGATATGTGTCTCATAATATTCCGATAAATCATTGGCTAGTGATAGAGTCACTCTCTGTGCGCCACCCACTGTGAACAAACTAAATCCTAAAAAACATATCTTTTTCATTACTGTCCTCCCTCTACAACCCCCATTTAAAAACAGTCTTAAAGGGAGTGTTTAAATCGGTTTTGAATACTCGGTGAATATCCTCAATACTCGTGACCGCTAAATCTTCATATATTATACGTCTCATCCGGTTTTGAAATTTTTGAATCTTTAGAAGTCTTACGGCTTCTTCAAAATCTTTGACCCCAGAGCGACTAGACCCAACAAACGTTAAACCTTTCTCTAAAATATCTCTTGTGTTTATAGAGATTTTGTTTTCGGTCACACCCAAAAGAATTGCCGTGCCTTGAGGATTTATATAATTTATTATGTCATCGATAGCATAAAAGCTGCCATCTCCTCCGGCACATTCAAATGCATGGTCCACTTCAAAATCCGAAGGTAAATCGTCAGAAAAATAAGTTTCATCCGCAAAAACAAATTGAGAAAGCTTGAAGCTATTTTTTCCAACAACAACTATTTTAGATTCAGGAAATTTTTCTTTTAAAATACTTGCCAAGATATAAGCAACACTGCCGTCACCCCAAACTCCAATCCTATCCCTTATTTGGTGAGAAAGCTTTTCAAACCTACTAACTGCATGGACTCCCACGCTGATAAGTTCGCAAATTGCCGCCACTTTAAAGTTTATTCCCTCCACCGAAACCACTCTATCTTGAGGAATGCTAACAAACTCTTTCATGAAACCATCTATACCGCTAGACATAAAACCAGAGCCTTTTTGATAATTCTCATAGATAATATCACTTTTAGTTTTTCCCGGAATATTTGGAATCATAACTACGTTTTGTCCTACTTTGTATTTTCCGCTTGAATCATAAACAACTTTTCCCATAGCCTCGTGAATTAAAGCCATAGGCAATTTAGCTTTGAGTTTTCTTGCATCCCTTTCCCCACGATAATATCTTTGGTCAGCATGACATATTGCCATGTATAGCGGCTTAACTATTAGATTTTTTTCGTATGTTATTTCCTCATACTTTATGGAAAAATTTCTCGGAGAAATTAAACTGTAAACATAATTAATCACACATACTTCCCTCCAAAATCGCACTGGCAATTTTATAATCACTGATAGTTGTGATTTTAATATTAAACGTATCACCGGCAATAAGTTTAACTTTCTCTCCTCGGCAAGCAAATACTTTACAGGCATCAGTTAAGGCAGATATTTCTTCCACCGAAAGCTGAGCATATAGTTTTTTGAATTTACTCATATTAAAACTCTGCGGTGTTTGACCTAAATACATCGTACTCCTCTGTGGAACAGCGTCTATAAATTCACCACTTTGGGATTGAATTATAGTGTCAACAGCAGGAATTACCGTATCGCATGCACCGCACTCGATAGCTGCAGCTATGTTTTCTTCTATCATCCTTAGCGTTACGAATGGTCTTACAGCGTCATGAGTCACTATAATGCTACTTTCGTTTTCACCATGATTTTCCTCAATTGCTCCAATGATATTCATAATAGTAGAGTTTCTATCTTTTCCTCCACGTACTAAAAATATTTTTTCCGAAGTAAGATTATACTTTTTCAAAAGTTCTTCAGCATAATCAATCCATTCTTTATGAACACCTAGATATATATAATCAAATTTTTCACAAAGAATAAATTTTTCAAGCGTATGAATTATAATTGGTTTCTGACTTTTCCCCAGCGGTAAAAATTGTTTAGGCATACCGGATAAATTCATCCTGTTACCTATTCCTCCAGCCACAATTGCCGCAAATATCATACTAATTCCTCCGTATATTCAAAATCTTTACGTCATAAAAAATATATTAAGTGTTGCTCTCTAAGTTCATGTAGATAATATCATGATGAGGAGTCCTATCTTCTTCGGGGGGTAATTTCATATAATCTCCGAATGCCATTTTTAAATATAAATCGTATCCTTCAGGCAAAGGCATCAAATGACCTTCAAATTCTTTGTACACAACTCCATCAAATATTTCCCTAGGGTACTCATTTTTCATGTAGTGTGGACCTGAACAAAGCTCGGTAATATATTGTGTATCATTAAACTTGTATTTAGTCATTTGTTTTTGAGCAAAATTCCAAACCCTAAATTTATTTTCATCCCCAGGAACTAAACTTAGTAATAATTTAGAAACCAACGCCACGAACTTTCCATGATTAACAGGCACCATCCTGCAGCAATAGAGAGAATATATCATACTCCAAAACATCTGAAATTTTCGTTTAATTCCTTTGGGTGCACAGCCGTCAAGAGGCAAAACGTCTATCATTACTCCCTTATGCCCTTGTTTCCCTACTTGCCACGGCCTTATAACTTTTGTCTCTTTATCGGCTATACCCGTCATAATGCTGCCTATAAATATAGACTTGGTGGTTCTATTGCAAGAGTACTTTTTAGTGTTTGCATATTTATCCCATAACTCGAATAATTTTTCGTAGTCCGGCCGCGGCATGAACACGTCAACGTCGTCGTCCCACGGTATAAAACCTTCATGGCGCAGAGCACCGATACAGGAGCCACCGCATAAGTAAAACTTTAGTCCGTGAGCTTCACAAAAATCCCTAAAATAAATTAAAATTTCCAAACCCTTTAGCTGTAGCGCGCGCAATTCTTTATTAGTTAAATTAAGTTTTTCAGAATGATTTTCGTTAACTTGATAACTCATACTCTTCACCATTTAGTATTCCAAAATTTGAAAATTCCAACCCAGAATCCCAGTCCATACGAAACATGAATAACAAACTGTGCCCACATCAATAGTAGTCTATCCTTAAAACTACTTAACCTCTTGCTGGTAAAAGAAAAGTAAAATGAAGTTATGAAATACGAAAATACCCCAAGCAAAAACAAATAAAAACATGTGCTATTAAATAAAGATAAAATTCCAAAAAGAATTAGAAAAGATACAAAACACATTGGTATGAGTTGTGGAATTCTCAGCGGTCTTCCATGCTTCTTCATAACCGCTATCTTCCATACCCCATAGTCAAAAAATTGTTTAAATAGCCTGCGAAAATTTTCTTTAGGATAATACTGGCTTTTAATTTCAGGAGTTAGGTATATTTTGCCTCCGTTTTTTATTATCCTAAAACTAAGGTCGTCATCTTCGCTGCGCGGAAGCCTTTCATCATACATTCCGAGTTCAAGTAATTTTTCCCTTTTGAAACATCCCCATGAAACCGTATCAACATAGCCTTCAAAATCATTTCTGTAGTGCGGCGACCACCCAAAAGAAAAAGGTGATGCATACGCGGCAGCAATCACGTTTTGAACCGGATTAAACCCATAACCTATCATAGGCCCTCCAACGCAATCTGCACCTGTTTTTTCAGCATACTCTATGCATTTAGAAATATAATCACTTTGATGGCGGGTGTGGGCATCAAGCCTCACAACATACTCACCCGTTGCCTGAGAAATTCCTATATTAAGTGCATACTGCACGGTCTTTTTGGGGTTGGTATAAAGTCTTATGAAATCGTATTTTTTAACGTATTCATTTATAACTTCAACAGTTCCGTCGTTTGAAAGACCATCCACTAAAATTATTTCTAAAAATTCCTTCGGATAGTCCTGGCTTAGAAGTGCATCAAGAAATTTCCTTATATACAGCTTTTCATTCAAAATGGGAACCACAACCGAAACTTTTTTGAATTCCATAAGAAAACATTCCTTTCCAATTACGCAATAATTCCAGAATAATTATATATCCTAATTAAACGTATGTAAACAGTCTGATTTAGTTTTCAATTTCATAATTTTTAATCTTATTCTACATTTTAATTCCTGTCCGTCTTGACAACACCTTTGGATATAATATATAATGACTCTTGTATGTTTAATATGAAGTAATTGTGGAATAATTTGTTTATAAAATCCATCTGAATTACTAGATTATTATTATATACACTCCAAAAACCCTGTTTTTATACAGATGGGAGGGAAGAACAAATGACAGAAAAATCAACTACGGTATTAAACCAAAGCCCTGAAGCTAAATTAGAATTAGATAATGTTAATGCTGAAAATAATGAGGATGCTCCAAAAAGGAATGAATCCTTAGAGGCAACTCTTAGAAAATTTAAAAGACAGAGCTCTGGAATTATTTCAGAAATCCGTAAGAGAGAGGCTTATGATAAACCCTCCGTGAAAAGGAAAAAGAAGTCCAAAGAAGCACGCAGGCATAAGAAAATGAACAGATACAACAGCGGTAGATGGTAATCTTTAAAAGCACTATCCCCCAAGACAAAAAAGTCCTGGGGGGTAATATAATAAAAAGAAGAATAAAATCTATGGGACATATAAAATACCATTAGATTTTCGTCACTATCGCATTAATAAAATTTACCTTGCTATCATATGGAGGTCATACGCTTGCTTTTTTACCCAACTTATTTCACACATAAAGTTACAGATATAAAAATTTCTATTCTTAAATATTTAAACATTCAAGGGATTATCCTAGATGTTGACGATACCCTAATTCCACATCAAAAGAGTTATCCAAAGGAAGAAATCATCAGCTGGATTCAAAATTTAAAATCACATAGCATTAAAGTAGCTCTACTTTCCAACAATTTTTCAAAAAGAATTGAACCTTTATCAAAAAACCTTGAAATTGAGTACGTGTCAATGGGAATGAAACCCCTAACTTTTGGTCTTAAAAAAACACTGGAAAAGATATCTTGTTCCACAACGAATTCCGTGATGGTAGGAGACCAAATTTTCACAGACGTCTTAGCAGCCAACTTGGCAGGCGTCCGCTCCATTTTAGTTGATCCCCTAGAAGAAAGTAAAACTATGCTCCTTAAATTTAAAAGATTACTTGAAAAAAATTTTAGAGAAAGGATATCCAACAATAACGAATTGAATCTTAAAACATTAAAACAAAAATTGTTGCCTAGCACTTCCCCGGAGGATGAACTTTTATGAGACGAAAAAATATAATTATTCTTTTAGGCCCTAATTTAAACATGACAGGTATAAGAGAAAAAGGAATCTATGGTGAAGAAACGGCTGAGAGTATAAAATCTCAAATGATAGAATATAGCGAAAATTTGGGATTGAACAGCGAAGTGTTTCAGTCTAACTGGGAAGGAGCACTTATAGATAAAATACATACGGCCAAAGATACCTTTGACGGCGGAATTATTAATGCAGGGGCTTTAAGCCACTATAGCTACGCTCTTAGAGATGCACTATCTTTCATACGAATTCCATTTATAGAAGTCCATATGACAAACATATACAGCCGCGAAGAATTCAGACACCATTCTGTTATCTCTGAGGTGTGCGTTGGACAAATAGCAGGATTCGGCAAAAATAGTTATCTGCTGGCACTAAGCGCAATAAAAGAACTTATATAAGCACTTGAAAATAATTGGGGATAATTATACAATATAGCCCTGGGGTGTTAGGAGTTTTGTTTGAAATACAATAACAAAAAATTATACTTTTGAGGTGGAAATTAATGCGTGACGAAACTATAACTTTTTCTTTGAACAGTGATGTTAGTACTAAAACCATTCTAAACTCTGTTTACGATTCACTCGTAGCAAAAGGTTATGATGCCATAAACCAAATTGCGGGGTATATTCTTTCAGGTGACCCAACTTATATAACTACCAATAACGATGCCAGAAACCTAATTCAAAGAGTAGACAGATACGAACTTTTAAAAGCTCTCATAAAATTTTATCTTGCGAATTAAGTAAAATTCCTTAGCTAAAAAATATGTTAAAGCCGCCACTAAAATGGCGGCTTCGCTTTTGTATCAAATTTCTATAAATACTCTATTCTTACTTCTTTTCTATCTTTTCATTGGTATTGTTAGAACCTGAAATTACATTCACAATGTCTTCAACCACTCTATTATCACTGATTACTTGTTGGTGACTAGCTTTAACTTTAAAAATTTTACTACTATCAATTCCATCAAAAGGGATTGCGCTTTCTTTTAGAGCCACCGTACCATCACCATCTACGTACTTGCTAACCACCGGAGCACTGAGATTACAATCGAATTCGGACATAGTGTCTACTCCACAGCCAACTATTAAATGATAGTCCAAATAATTCAAAATATGCTTACCATCTTTATCTACTAAACTTTCAAAAAGCACTTGAGGATTGCTAAGAAAAGCCTTTGCCGTTCCATCTGACTTCTTAGAAAATTCGCAGTTTCTAATAAAATCTAATGTTTCATTATAATTTAGAATTTTTTGGTCCTTATTTAGATATCCTTCTTTTGCCCTTTCAAAATATTTCTCGCTGGGTAACATCTGAAAGGCAATTTCACAGTTTTTAGCGATCTCCTTCACTATATTATGTATACCTAGAAATTTAATAATTTTACCTATCAAGTCATTCCCAACATACATTCCTGAATTTAAAACATAAAAAGGTTCAGGTGTTCCATTATAAGGTACCGCCACAGAGATAAATTTAGAAATCTTGTTCAAGTCTCCGGACTCTTTCAATTTCATCGCTGCTTTGCAAGAAACAATCCCACCTAGAGAATATCCTATCAAAACTACTTCATCATACTGCCTGATAGTCTGGGCTAAGTCTTCGGCTGCTTTTTCTATATCGCGACGCCAATCATAGTTATACATAAAAACTTTACGATCTGGGAATTTTGCAGTCAAAGTATCAATTAAATTTTTACCCGAACCGTCTACGGCGTATTTTGCTATGTTAGAATCCACTTCATATGGAAAACTTTCATTCTCTTTGAACACTCCAATATCTTTGTTTAAAAGCTCTCCATTTTCATCGCAACCCAAATCACTGTTAAAAAGTTCAAATTTAGTTATTCCCTTTGCTACACGCCATTTATAGTTGGTATCCATAGGAATCCATATGGCTTCGTTCTTGTAGTATTTTGCACAGTCCTCTCCGCGATAAAAAAGCCCGCTTGCAAACAACCCCGGAACTAATATCATAGCCTTGTTTTTAGGCTGATCATCCGCCTTTGCAATTCCAAAATTTGCAATGAAAGAAAAAACTAAGGTAAACGAAATTATTGTATTAAAAAACTTTTTCAATACTTTATTCTCCCTTCTCTTTACTTTTTCTACATTGTAACACAAACTTCGTTTTTTGTCAATACTTTAAAAAAATTTAACCATAATTTTTAAATTTTAGATACCAACCTAGATTTGAATAGAATCCCATCTAAATGATCAATTTCGTGGCAAAAAGCTCTTGCTTTAAGCCCCCTACCGGCGTACTTAACTGCTTTTCCGTGACGATCGTATCCACTAACAACTACGAACATAGGTCTTAGAGTTATCCCAAAAAAATTAGGACATGAAAGGCAGCCTTCTTCTTCGGTTTGTTTTCCGGATCGCTCGTCTATCTGAGGATTAACAAGTTCAATTTTCTCGTTTCCTATTTTAATAACAACAACCCTTCTGAGTATACCTATCTGCGGCGCTGCTAGGCCCACCCCATTTGCTTTGTTCATTGTTTCAAACATGTCGTCTATTAGAATTGAAAGTCTATCATCAAAATTTTCAACCTTTCGGGATTTCTTATAAAGAACTTCTGATTCTTCTGTAAGTATTTTGCGTATTGCCAATTTAAAAACACCTCAAGTAATATATTTTAAAAAAATTAACTTGGGGCTGACCCACCGTATTTTTCATACCAACACTGGGGCATTAGCGGGTTAGCCGCCTTTGTTACCAATGATTTATCAATTTCATCACTTTCATATTTTCTTACTTTCCTGGCCACTACCACAGTTCTAAAGCCTTCGAATTCATAAGAGCATGTAGAGAGAGTAATTAAAGTATCGTTTTGGTTAGCATCTATACCAGTATCTATCAAAGATCGCTTCTTGACTTCATCTATAAAATTTAGAAAATCTTTATCACGCGTAAAATTAGCAACTGTATAATTAAAAATTTCTCCTTGACTACTTAAAGTATTAGTCTTAAAAACAGATATAATCTTCCAATGTGCATTTTCTCGGTTCGTATTGAATTCAATTATAGGGTGCTGCTTATAAAACTCCACATCTGAGAATTTCATCAAATCTGCAAACATTTGCCCATCTGCCATGTGATGGCCATAAAGTGTTATGTTTTTAGAAGCACCCACGAGACTGCAATTAGGGTCTATTAAAATGCTCCCATACTTGGATTCTTCGCCCTTGAAATTATGCGAAAGATAGTACGTGGGGTCATCCTGAGAAGCTTTTACAACCGGATAGTCTATCTTTGTACCATCAATGCGAATCCATCCACAAATATCTGAATTCAAATCCGAAAGTGAAGAAAATTTTTCCTCCGGAGTTATACTTTCATCGTGATATATTTCCTGTGCCTCCTCATTTGTTTGGCTTGAAATTCGCGTATCCCAAACCAACAGTTTAAACAGCACTCCCAAGGACCCTACTAAAATACAAATTACTATAATTTTTAAAATTCTTCTGAAAATAAAAATCACATCTTTCAAACTTTGAACGTATATCTGATTTTCTAATCGTCAAACTCTTCAAAATCGTCATCTTGTTCGGATGTCTTAGTAATAGGTGTGCCTTCCTTTTTTAAATTCTCACCACATTTAGTGCAGTAAAGTGAACCTGCTTCGTTATTGTATCCGCAAGATTTACATAAAATCTTGTTCTTCATAAATGCAATTTGTAATTTGATTTTTTCAACCTGCTCATACATCCCTTTTACCGCTTGAATTTGAGTTGCAATTTCAGGCTTGTTTTCAAGTTGCTGGTCGAAATTATAGTTTTCATACACAACTCTTCCTAATTCTTCAAGCTCAGATTTAAGTTGAGATTTTGCATCTATAAGCTTAACATTCAGTCTTGAGACATCAACGAACTGCCCAGCTTTTTCCCCGATAGCATCTACTGCACCTTTTGCACGCGAAATAAATTCTTCAAATGATTTCATTTAAAACCACTCCCATTTCTATTTTATTTTCATATATTATACCCAAAAAAATTATTAATTACAATACCTTAATTTGAATTTTGAAAATTTTCACTTAACCGCTCAATTTAGGCCTTTAAAATACAATTTATGATGTAAATTCAGTTTTTGTCATAAACCCGTATGGTTATTCTTTTCTGCACTAAGAATAGTACTTTCCCCATGACCAGGATACACATTAAAATCCCCTTCAAGACTATAAAGCTTCTTAAGAGAGTTTTCCATTTTATCTTCACTGCCTGTTGGAAAGCGAGTACATCCACATTGATTTTTAAAAAGGGTGTCTCCAGAAAAAATATTATTATCAATTATATAGCATAGACTTCCTGCAGTGTGTCCGGGAGTGCTTAGAACTTTTATTTTATATTTTCCAAAATAAAGCTCATCTTGATCATCGACTAGCGTGTCCGGATTGAAACTTTCAAAAATGTTGGGTTTTAAAAATCTATCTGATAAATTTAAAAATCCATCTACTGTAAATTCGCTTTCAAGCCGGGATATTACGATTTTTGCTCCAAAAACATCTCTATACTTTTTTGCTTTTAAAATATGGTCAAAGTGTCCGTGAG
>CAKVBG010000002.1 GCA_934725345.1 uncultured Eubacteriales bacterium | reverse complement strand
AAGTAGTTCAGATAAAACAATATAAACTACCGCTTGTAAAATATTTTGAGATACAGCAAAAAAACTTAAATTATTCGAATTATTATGAAATCCTGTAATCAAACCAAAAAGGTAAATAGAAATGTAGTACACACATCCTATTATTACTATAGTAGATATCGAATCTGATAAATATCGCCTATCATCGGATTCAAATTTAAAAAGGAAAATCAAAGTAGTAACCATTAATCCAATGATAAGCGAAAGAATATTTATAGAGATGATATCTTTCAGAAAACTGTCTACGACCACAATAGAAACCAGTACTGTTTCTATGATAAATAAAATATTTTTCTTGGACATAAGTCATATCACTCTAAACACTTAAAATTTGTTACTTAATTATAGACCTGGAGTCGCTGCTTCCCAAACAGGGCTTACTGAAAATCCAAATTTACCCGATTGAAGAACAATAGCTGAAACTCCCGGGTCAGTCACTTGTTTGTTGTGAGCAACTTTTAAGTACCAATCTGTTTCACCATCTGGTTTGAGATAGTTTGCAGAGTTATCTTCCGAACCGGTATGAGAACCTACCGCACATACAGTCAAGGGAGTCGTGCAGTTTGCATCAGTATAAAGTTTGACATTTATCTGCCATACAGCATTTTCATCATCAACAATTTCCTCGTTTAGTGTTATTTCCGGTAAACTTTTTAAGCATAGAGCATTTGGAGCGGTGTTTTTAAGATGCATCTTATAAATTACATATGCACCAAAGTCATACAGTTCGGTTCCTTTAAAAGTTATCGTATCTTTATTTTTTTCCTTTGGACCGATTTCAGCTTTTGGTCCCGTAGCTCCAAGAGCGGTAGACTTATCCCATTCTGTAGTCTCTACTTTTGCAGACTCCACAGAATCAGAACCTATCGCAACCGGATTTGAACTTTGAAACTCTACAGAGCCCGCCTTCACCTGTGAACTGGTATTGTTTATGTTTAAAGTACTAGAAAGAGCAGCATATGCAATTGAGAGCACGCCCACTCCTGCAACTAAACCTAAAGCTAGAGCTGTTTTTCTGTTTCCTTTTTTCATGATAAATAATCCTCCTTATTTTGTGTGTTATGGGTATAATATATAAAAACAAAAGGCATGTCAAGGAATTTATGCCAAATATGGATATTTTTATAAATTTGTAATATTGGTATCCAACTTCAAAAAAGTTTATGTCTCACAACATGGTGGCTAGTGCTTTGTATCTTGCAGTATTTCCTCAGCTGTTAATAATTCAATTTATTTACAAAAACAATAAAAGATGGTACTATAAATGACAGTTGCTTTAAATTCAAAGGAGATAGATTTAATGAAAAAAGCATTTAAGAAAATTTTGATGAGTTTGATTTTGTTAGGGACGTCTCCCTATTCGTGTTTTGCAGCGCCTCCAAATATTAAAGTGAAATGGATGCATAAAAATCCCTGTTGGACACTTGAAAAAAGAACAATTAATCCAACGGGCATTATGGTACACTCCACAGCGTCACCGGGGATATCAGCCTTGGAATGGTATGAAAAATGGAACAAATCATTATCCGAAGGTGGAAGACAAGTTGCTGTTCATGCATTTTTAGACGATAAAGTTATTGCTCAATATCTGCCTTGGTGTTTAAGAGCCTGGCATTGTTCAAGAGGACCAAATGGCTCTGGTAATGATTCGTACATAAGTATTGAAATGTGTGAACCTCCTAGCATCAAATATCTAACTCCTAGCACTATCGACACTAATTTTTACAATCCTCAAGCTCAAGAAAACAAAAGATATTTTAATGATGCACTAAAGAATATGGTGGAGCTTTGTGCGTACTTATCAGAGTGGTTTGGAATAGAGCCTTCAAATATAATTTGCCATCAAGAAGGGTATAAAAAAGGTATTGCATCAAATCATGCAGATGTACTACATTGGTGGCCCTTGCATGGAGTGGACATGGATGTATTTCGAAATTTGGTAGATAAAAAATTACGTGGAGAATATATTAAATACGATTTTTAACCCCTATATTAAGCTGAATTTGTAGTGTTAATCCAATAAATGCAGCTCTCCAGAAATACAAAAATTATGTGAATATAAACTTGAAATTCAACTCAAAATAAAACTAAACCCCAGTACTTCTGGGGTTTTATACTGTATCCAATCATTGGTTATTATATGGTACGGGTGACAGGACTTGAACCTGCACGATTTCTCACTAGGACCTAAACCTAGCGCGTCTACCAATTCCGCCACACCCGCAAATAGACACAACTTCATTATATTATACTTTCAGAAAATGTCAAGCCTTTTAAATAAAAAATTGAAGAGAAATATTTATTATTTCAAGCAAAGGGATTTTTCAACAATTTTTGTGTTATTTATATTAGTTTTTGTATTATATATTGACTTTTAAATTAACAATGTATATAATCTGCTTTCAAAGAAGTTGGTTTTAGAGAATGAAAGGAAGTGAATTTCAAATGAAAACTAAAAAATTAAACTGATTCTCGACCGCTCATCAATTGGATTTACAAAGTTTTTTACTTTAATTTGTAGTTCTTTGGTAGTAATGGAGTAAAATATAATATGGAGGAAGATGTATCAATGGATAACAAGAAAATTTTAGAAATACTAAGCGACCAGGCTTTTTTTACTAACATCATTTCTATGAAAACTCCCGAGCAAGTGCAAGATGCGTTTTTAGAAAAAAATATAAAGCTTTCTATTGATGAAATTAAAGTTTTAGGTGATTTAGTAAATTTGATAAGAAAACAAAAGAGTCAGCCACTATCGGAAGCAGAATTAGATAATGTTTCTGGAGGGGTAGTACAGCCTTCCTCAACCGAAAACGATCAACCTGCTCTCCCCAATTCATCGATGAATACTATCAGCGGTTCAGAAGAGGCTATCGCTATGCTTGGAGGCGCTATTGTGGGGGCGGCAAATCTTGAAGATAAAGAAAATCAAAAAAAAGAAATACCTTGGACAAAATAACCAGAATTGATATTTATTTATATTTTTTAATATTTTATATTGACATTTATATATTAAGTGTATAAAATATGGATTGTACGTTGTGTACAAAATAAAATTAATAAGGAGATGTTTATCCATGAACAAGGAAAAAATTTTAGAAATTTTGAAAGACCAAGCTTTTGCAACTAAAATTCTTGAAATGCAAACTCCTGAGCAAGTACAAGCTGCATTTAAAGAAAAAGGTGTAGAAATCTCAGTTGATGAGGTTAAAGTTTTAGGTGAGATTATTAATAAAATGGTAGAAAAGAAAACCTCAAAACTTTCTCCTGCTGATTTAGAGGAAATAGCCGGGGGATTCGAAATTAGTGATCTTAAGGAAGATCTCATAGGTGCAGGCAAAGGACTCGCAACAGGTGCGAAAGCAGCTATAACAACACCGATAAAAGTGGCATCCGGAGGTAAATTTGGAGATAACAAAATATATGATGAGGATGATGATGATGATAACAAGATTACTAAAGGCGTTGGCGCTGCTGGGGTTATGGTATTGGGTGCTGCTGCTTTGGTGGGAGTCGGAGCGGCTGGATACAAGGCTGTTGAATGGGGAATTGGCAAAATTAGAAAAAAAATTAAATAGACAATTTTAAATGATAAACTGAAAATCCACCCAATTTAAGGGTGGAGATTTTTTTACTCTTTTTAATGCTCTTTAGAATATCTCGAAAAATTTCAGCAAAAATGCTTTACGTCAACAGACTATCTTCGGAAAATTCAAATTCTCGAACGTATTCTTTGCTTTGAGGCTCTCTTATGACACTTGATTTATTTTTTTCTAAAAGTTTAGTTATAGCATAGAGATCTATCCAAATTTCATGGTCTGATTCTTTCTGAGATTCATCAAATACTAGTTCTATTCCTATATGTAAATGACTTTGTTCGATATTATTAACATTTTCTTTTGTGCTATATCCCGTTCTTCCCACGTAACCTATAACGTCCCCCGCTTTAACAACCTGCCCTTCCTTCAAGTCCGATTTGAAGGGTTTGTTTTGTCTAAGGTGAGCATAGTAGTAGTAACGTTTTTTATCAAAACTCCTTATGCCAATTCTCCAGCCTCCGTATTGATTCCATCCCATAACTTCTACTGTTCCCGATTCCACTGCAATAACTGGTGTCCCTACTGCACACATCATATCATGCCCTAGGTGAGGCCTGGAATATCCATAAGACCTCGCAGCACCAAAATCGTCATAATGGGAAAACGGAAAAGTTTTAGCAATCGGCGAAAATGCTTTTAAGCCATATACCTCCTCCCACTGAGCTTCGGCATCGTCCTTTTTCGGTTTGCGCTGAATTTTATACTTCCCTACAAATTCCTTGAGCACTGCTTCATAAGCTTCAAAGTAATAATTGTAGGTTTTCAAATTCTTGGCGATATCACTCATTTTTTCGCCACTTTTCAGCTTCTTAACAATGCACTCTAAATCTGAAAGTTTATATTTTTTAAAATCTCCTCCATACTTCGAACCTAAATATGCCAAAATTTCTATCCAATTAAGATGGATTTCTTCGTTATGAGATTTTATGTCTTCTAGCATAGATTTTTCCATTGCCTCATAACACGGATTAAATTCCACGTATTTTATAAATTTTTTGTTTTCCTCCGCCGAGACAAACAATAACCCCCTACCTAAAAAGAACATCAAAAATCCCACCAGGAGAATGATAAATCCACAAAAAATTAAAATTCGTTTCTTGTTTATATTCACCACAAACAAAACTATCTACTCCTTACACGTCATATCTCATTTTAATTTATATGCAAGGAGTGATACAAAAAATACAGCTTATATCTTCAAACTTCTTAGTATTTCCAAATGAGCTTTTGCACTACAAATCTTTCTTAGAACACTTTCTGATTTTGCAGACAAAAGTTTTTCATACTTGATACCTATTTCGCTTTCGCTAGAGATTAGAAATTTGCTAATAAATTCTTGTGCTTTCCGTATATCCAATACAATTAAATTACTGCTCCTAACCACATCACCATTAACCGCATCTGACATAATACTATTATTAAAATTGCTAAGCTTAAGTTTTCCATCTTCATCAACTAAAATATTAAACGGAGAGATGCCTCCGTAGAACACACCTTTTCTATGTAATGTATTTAACCCATTAAACAATTGAATAGCAAGGTCAAGTGCTTGAGGTGTATTTTTTATATTTTTAGAAATCACATACTCAAAAATAGGTTGCAATTTCTTGGGATAATTTGCAATCATAAATGGAAATCTAAAATTTTCACGTAAAACTATGTTTTCACGATCTTCCGGAGACAATAACTTAGCAATGAAATTTTCACTGCATACGGAATTTAAGTGTTTCAAATCATACTTAAGTGGATTTAACATCATACTTTTTTCTTCAAGGCTTATTTTCATTTTTATATTATCACTCGATTGATTATGGGATTTATTACTTAATTTATCGTGAATATAGTGTACTAGTACGTTGTTAAAATCCTCAAATCGAACGGAGCTTTGGTTTCCAACGGGTACACCCATATTTTTCGAAACCCCTTCTGACTTCATTGCGTTTGCCAAAGCGGCTAATTGATAAAGCTCTAAATCCGTTTTTTTGTCGTATATACATTTATTAATTTCAGACTTCCAATCTCCTTGAGAACTTGAACATGCATCCAAGATTTCAATATAAAATTTGACAATGTCAAAGGCACTATTCTCTAGCATCCAAAAAAGTTGTCTTTTATCAACTATGTACTCTACAACTTTGCCCAATACCAAAGATAGTTGACGTTCAATTTCGCTACATTCACGATCATTTGCAATTTTTAAAGCTTCTATCTTGATATCAACAATATCTTCACACTTACAAAGATCCGTTATAGAATTTGCACTTACTGAACTGGAAAACACTAAAATAGTTGAAAACAGTGATAAAACTATCCTTTTAAAAAATTCTTTCACTTTTAAGACTCCTTCTCAAAATAAATTAATTTTAAAATTTAAACCCGTGCAGTTCTTTGCTTGTCCGTTATTTTATGACTATATCTCTCCCTCTAAAATCTCACTGATTTGAAAAATCCTCCCATGCAAAACACGAGAGGAAAATAACTATTGTTCTGTTATTTCAATTGCATCCACTGGGCAAGCTTCACAAGCTTCTCCCGCACCATCTTCAAGTTCCTCTGTAACCTCTCCTTGTATGACCTCTGATTTTTCATCTTCGTCATACCTGAACACTTCAGGACAAATGTCAATGCACATTCCGCATCCTATACAAGCATCCTTATTAACTTTTACCTTCATAAAATAATTCCTCCAAATCGAAAATAATAAGCGCCCTGTAATTATATATCAATCTAAGATATTAATCAATCCCCTTAGTTAAAATATGTTATTTATTTGAACCAGATTTATGTTTAGTAGAAAAAACATAGTAAAATTTTTCATAAAATGTGAATATTCTCCTTGGAAGCTTTAATACTATAACTGACACCTACTATAATTTTAATAAAAGGAGGAACCCATCTTGAAATCAACAGGTATTGTAAGACGAATAGATGACCTTGGTAGAATAGTTATTCCGAAAGAAATTAGGAGAACTTTGCGAATTCGTGAAGGTGACCCTATAGAAATATACACCGATAACTCGGGGAACATAATATTTAAAAAGCATTCCATCATTGACGAAATTTCCCCATTTGTTCATCAATACGCTGATGTACTTTCTCATGCTTTGGAAATGCCAGTTATAATCTCAGATAGAGACCACATAATAGCGGTTTCAGGAGTGCCGAAGAGAGAATTTTTGGAAAGACGTATCACAAGCTATCTTGAAGAATTAATGGAATCAAGAGCAAGTTTTTCTGCTTATGTTGATAGTAGCAAATTCCAGCCTGTAGAAGGAATGGAAAACGAAGCTTTATTCGCCTACCCTATAATTTCCGCTGGGGATGTAACAGGAAGTGTGTGCGTCCTTAAAAATGAAAACTCTTCTAAAATGGCATCAGAAAAAGATATGAAATCCAAACTCACTGAAATTACCGCTAAATTTCTAGGAAAACATCTTGAAGATTGAGTCCTAAATTATTAAAGTTTTTCCCGTCATTTCGGCGGGTTTTTTTATGTTCAGAATACTTAAAATAGTTGGCGCGATATCGCAAAGCGCTCCAGAATTTTTCAACTTACATTCATAATTCCAAATGGCAAACGGTACTTCATTGCAAGTATGCGAAGTACAGCGTTCTTCATTTTCACATAACATTTTTTCTGCATTTCCATGATCAGCTGTAATTATTGCTATACCTGAGTGTTTTTTCAAGCAATTGATTACCTTTCCTACGCAATCGTCCACTTTTTCTATAGATTGTATTGTGGCATTTAAATTACCTGTATGGCCTAACATATCAGGGTTAGCATAGTTTACAAAGATAATGTCATATTTGTTGGATTGAATTCCTTCCATTACTTTATCCGTTACTTCTTCAGCACTCATTTGTGGAATCAAATCATAAGTTTCTACCTTTGGAGAATTTACTATAATTCTATGTTCGTTTTTAAAAGCAAGTTCCTCTCTGGCGTTCAGAAAAAACGTTACGTGGGCATATTTTTCAGTTTCTGCCACTCTAAGCTGAACTAGATTATTTTTTGCAAGCCACTCTCCTAAAGTGTTTGTAATCTTGTTTTGTTTGAAAGCCACTTCGCACTCAAATTTTTCATCGTATTGACATAAACATACGTACTTTATTTTATCCTTTAAAAACATTTCCGTTATTTGCCTAGCTCTATCGGGACGAAAATTAAAACAAATTACAACGTCGTTTGGATGAATTCCTTCATACCCCTCTTTAACTGCAGGTTTTATGAATTCATCACTTGTTCCATTTTCATACTCAGATTTGATTTTCATATTGAGGTCACTGAATTTTTCCCCTACTCCCCGGGTGATAGCCTCATAAGCTGCATCGGTTCTTTCCCATCGTTTATTGCGATCCATAGAATAGAAACGTCCTGCGATGGTCTTTATTTCTCCCACATTGCATTTTTTCAAAAATTCCTCAAGCTCGGCAACGTACTTAATTCCTGAATGGGTTGGTGTATCTCTGCCATCCGTCCAAACATGAATATTCACATTTTTAACTTTGTGTTCAAGTGCTAAATTTAAAATTGCATATAAATGATTTATACTACTATGAATTCCTCCGTCAGATAAAAGACCGGCTAAATGTAAAGTGGAATTATGCTCTAAAACGTGCTTAAAAGCATTTAGAATAACCTTATTTTTCTTAAATTCTCCACTTTTGATTTGATTGTTTATATATGTTAAATCTTGATATACTACTCTTCCTGCTCCAATGTTCATATGTCCTACTTCAGAATTTCCCATCTGGCCCACTGGGAGTCCAACGTGCTCGCCTGAAGCCTTCAGCTGAGTGTAAGGAGAATTTTTAAATATTTTATCTAAAACAGGGGTTTTGGCTAACCTTACAGCATTACCCTTAAAATCTTTGCTTATTCCAAACCCATCTAGTATTAGAAGAACTATAGGTTTCTTTTCCATGTAGTTACCTCAATAAAATTATTTTTCTGATATTATCTTAGCAAAATGTTCGGCATTTAGAGAGTCTCCTCCAATAAGTAAACCGTCTATCTCGTCAAAATCCAGAAACTCTTTAAAGTTTTCGCTGCTAACTGAACCGCCATAAATAACAGGTATTTTACAATTTGAATATTTATCCGATATAAATTTTTTTATGCTAACTGCAATTTTTTGCGCTTCCTCTGCGTTCATGACCTTACCTGAACCAATTGCCCAAAGCGGCTCATAAGCAATGAGAATATCTTTTAAGTTTTCTTTACTAAGTCCTACAAGACATTTTTTCAGTTGATTTAAAATAAATTCCCTTTCTCTGTGCTGCTCGTGGCAAGACAAATCCTCTCCTACACAAAGAATTACTTTCATATTGTTATCTATTGCCTTTTTTATTTTTCTGTTTATCATTTCATCTGTTTCATTAAAATATTTCCTTCGTTCGCTGTGTCCAACTATTACATACGAAACCTTTAAATTAGAAAGCATTTTAGGAGAAACTTCTCCCGTGTACGCACCGCTATCTTCCCAATGGCAGTTTTGAGCTCCAAGCTTAATACCTAAGTTTTCAGTTAACTGCTTCATTGGATACAAACACGTAAAAGCTGGACATATGACTATTTCATACTTAGGATTAAAATTTTTATTTTTTATGTAGTTTATAAATTCAAGAGAATCTTCAATAGTTTTGTTCATTTTCCAATTTGCAATTATGAATTTATTCATTTAATACCTCTCATTTTTAGTATTTAAGAATTGTATTTTTCTAAATCTAATGCTTGCTCGCTCTTGGCAACCGCTAAACAACAAACGCAATCTCCCATAACGTTCACCGTAGTTCTCATCATGTCTAAGATACGATCTACACCTATCACTAGCGCGATTCCTTGAACTGGTAGTCCTGCAGACTCCAAAACCATAGCCATCATAATCATACCCACACCGGGCACTCCCGCGGTTCCTATCGAAGATAAAACTGCACTGATTACTACCATCATCAAAGAAGTAAAACCCATATCTTTTCCATAAGCTTGAGCTATAAACACAGCTGTTACGCCTTGTACTATCGCCGTTCCCGCCATGTTGACAGTTGCTCCTTAGGGGAGCACAAATTGATAAATGAAATCTTTAACTCCAGCCGTACGCATCATTTCTATACTAGCAGGTAAAGCTGCATTACTCGAGGCCGTTGAAAACGTTACACCTGCCACTTTGGCGTATTTTTTGAAAAAAGTCGATACGGATAATTTGCTCCCAAATCTGAGTATACCTCCATAGATAAAAATTGAATGTATCACCAACGAAAGTGCAACCACTCCGATCATTTTAACAATTCCCAATAGTGAGTCTAAACCCGTCGAATAGACAGTAATTGATATTGAAGCAAAAATTCCTATGGGAGCAATTTTCATTATGGCCATCACGATTTTCATCATGCAATCATTTAGAATTTCAAATATATCAATTAATTTTTTTGCTCTTTCTCCCAGGCTTCCCATTGCAACTCCAAAAAATACTGCAAATACTAAAACCTGTAGTAAATTTCCCTTGGACATTGATTTTATCGGATTACTTGGAATGATGTCTAAGAATATATCCACTATATTTTTGACTTCCGGAGGGGTGTAGTCAACGGTCGATAAAGACTCTAAATCTAGTCCTATACCAGGTTTTAGAATTATTGAGAATATGAGTGCTATTATGATTGCTCCTATTGTTGAAAACAAAAATAAAAGTACGGTTTTTAAACCCACAGAACCTAATTTTTTTGTGTCACCAAAAGAGGAAATTCCACAAATTAGCGATACAAACACTAACGGAATTACCGTCATTTTAATTAAACTGATAAACCCTGTACTTAAAAACCTCATAACCCCGTTCATTATCAAATCATCAACGTAAAATTCGCTTGGCAATAATTTCATCAAGAATCCAAAAATTACTCCCAAAATCAATCCTAACACAAGCAAAAAAGTACTATTCTTTATTATCTTTTTCATGATATAACACCCCTTCACAATTAACTAATCTATATGTATTTTAAAAATCGCACCCATGGGGAATTTTAACTTAAGACCTCCATAGCGTGCGAACTGATAAATTTACAATTCAAATTATTTACCTTAAATATATGTCATCCGATTTCTCTTGAGTTTCTCCCCTATCTTCAAGTAAAACTATATTAACTTCAAAGGTGCTTCCTCCTGATTTTCGGGTCGAAGTATGGAACACGGTCAACGAAACAGTTTCACCGGGTTTGTATTTATAAAGTTCTCCATAAAATGCGTCCATGCTGGTAACATTAACATTATTAATTTTAGTTATTATATCCCCTACTTGAACATTCGTGGCTTTAAGGCTGCTGTCATTATAGATTTTAGCAATAACAACTCCCACGGGAACGTTATATATTTGGGCTTGATAATTACTTATAGTTTTGGCAGCAATTCCTAAGCGAACTCTTCCTGCAACGTAACCTTTACTTATAAGATCACTCACAATATTTTTAACCACGTTTGAAGGAATAGCAAACCCCATGCCTTCGCACCCCGCAACACTGATTTTAAGGCTGTTAATTCCTATTACCTGACCATACATATTTATCAGCGGACCACCAGAATTTCCCGGATTTATTGCGGCATCTGTTTGAATGTATTTAACTAAACTGTTAGAAGTGCCCGATTTTGAGCGATTTACCGCCGAAACGATTCCTCGTGTTAAACTGCTCGCGAAGTCAAGACCTAAAGGATTTCCAAGAGCTAAAACCGATTCTCCTACTTTAACTTGGTCCGAATCGCCTAAAGTAGCACAAGGGAGGTCCGTCTTATTACATTTTATTACCGCTAAGTCCGTGCGAGTATCATATCCCACTACTTCACCTGAAATTTCTTCGTCATTATTAAAAACTATTTTTATATTTGTTTTTTTAGAATCGTTGATAACATGAGAATTAGTTACGATATATCCTTTGCCATCTATTATTATTCCTGAACCTTGACCTATAGGGTCGGAAATAACATCTGCTTCAGAGTCATATACTATCACTCCAACCACACTAGGTGCCACTTGAGAATATATTGTCTCAGGTGAAAGCTCATTAGCATCTGTGGGCTTTGGTTCAAATTTTATTTCTGCTTCTTCAAGCTGTCGAGTCTGAGAAGTTGAACTGGAACTTGAACCTTTTTTAGAGCTATCTAGAGAAATTAAATTGTGATTCCAGAAATAGATAACAAATACTATCAAAACTAAAACCAAAAAACCTAGAACTCCAATTATACTCGTCAAAAACATTTTTAATTTTTTACTTTCTTTTTCAGCATAAGACATCTTGTGATTATTTTTAAAAGACTGACTTTTATTCGAAAATTCTGAATGAAAACCAGTTTCACCATTCTTTTTCAGTGATTCATGTTCTTCAAAGTTATCGTTCATATTCAATCCTCCCTTTAGGATAAATTTTAATTTTAATCTTCGATAACCTCTCCATTTTCCATCAGTTGCACAAATTGTTTTTCATTTATTTTTTCGTTTTCAACAAGATAATTTGCAACTAAGTGAAGTTTTTCGATGTTATCTTGAAGAATTTTGGTAGTTTTTGCATAGCACTGCATTACAATTTTTCTCACTTCATCATCAATTTTAGCAGCCGTGGACTCCGAATAATTTTTACCATGGCCAATTTCTTTACCCATGAAGGTCTCAGAATCTGACTGAGCATAAACTAATGGTCCTATCTCTTCGCTCATTCCATATTTCATTACCATTGACCTTGCTAAATTTGTAGCACGCTGGATATCATTAGAGACTCCAGTCGTGGTATTTCCAAATATAAGCTTTTCGGCTGTTAACCCACCCATTAAAGTGATGATATTTTCTAAAAGTTTATTTTTAAATATATAGTTTTCATCTTTTTCGGGTAAGGAAAGTGTATATCCTCCGGCCCTTCCACGTGGTATTATTGAAATCTCGTGAACTTTATCTTGAGTTTTACAGAAGTACGATGCTATTGCATGACCGCCTTCGTGATATGCTGTGCTTCTTTTTTCTTCTTCGCTAATCACTCTAGACTTTTTCTCAGGACCCATAACAACTTTTATTGTTGCTTCCTCTATCTCAGACATAGTTATATTTTGAGTTCCACGTCTTGCGGCAAGAATTGCAGATTCATTAATTAGGTTTTCAAGGTCCGCACCGGTGAATCCCGCTGTAGTTTTGGCTATAGTTTTGAGCTGAACATCCGGCGCAAATGGTTTACCCTTAGCATGAACTCTAAGAATGGCTTCACGCCCCTTAACATCCGGATAGCCTACGTAAATTTGTCGGTCGAAACGTCCTGGTCTAAGAAGTGCTGGATCTAAAATATCAGGTCGGTTAGTTGCTGCAATCATTATAACACTCTTGTTTTCACCAAAACCGTCCATTTCAACGAGCAACTGATTTAAGGTCTGCTCACGTTCATCATGACCACCTCCGAGGCCCGCTCCTCTTTGCCGTCCAACGGCATCGATTTCATCTATGAATATTATGCAAGGTGCACTCTTTTTTGCCTGTTCAAATAGATCGCGAACTCTAGAAGCTCCAACTCCCACAAACATCTCTACGAAATCTGAACCGGACATGGAAAAAAACGGAACTCCAGCTTCACCTGCAACGGCTCTTGCCAGGAGCGTTTTTCCTGTTCCAGGAGGCCCTACGAGCAACAAACCCTTAGGAATTCTCGCTCCAAAAGCCGTGTATCTTGAGGGATGTTTTAAAAAATCAACTATTTCGGTAAGCTCTTCTTTTTCTTCATCAGCCCCTGCAACGTCTTTAAAAGTTGCTTTTCGGTGATTGTTCAAATTTTTAAACTTAGCCTTTCCAAAACCAAATTGCCTACCACCGTCATTCATGATATTAATTTTTCTCATGAAAATCCAAGCGACCGCACAAAGCATCATCACAGGTAAAATCACGAACGTAAACGTACTTACAAACCAAGAAGTTTCAACGGGCTTAGTGATATTGTACACCATAGGAGACTCAGGGTTTTCGGCATCGTATTCCTGGATGTAATCTTTGATATCACGATACATTAATGTTGCACTTGGAGCTGTGTAGTATATAACACTTTCGTCTTTAAGCTTCAGCTCCATATTGCCCGAACCTAAATTCATTTCATAGCTTACAACTTGATGAGTTTTAAATTTTTCGAGAATTTCAGAATAATTGTAAACTTTGGAGGGATTTATCCCATTGATGAGGGCAAATATTAAAACTATCAATATAGGTAAGCCTAAAAATGCTAAGATACTTTTCAATACTTTGTTTTTATTTTCCAAAACCTATATCACTCCTTCTATGTTGCCGAAGAATTTATTTATATTTAGAGTCCAAAATTCCAACGAAAGGCAAATTTCTATACTTTTCATTGTAGTCCATACCGTACCCAATTACGAATTTATCCGGAATTTCTTTACCTATGTAGTCGGCTTCTATTGGAACTTTTCTTGACTGCGGTTTATCAAGGAAAGTGCAAATTTTTAAACTTTTCGGCTGTCTTAACATAAGCATATTCTTCACATGATGTAAAGTATACCCACTTTCTAGGATATCTTCTATTATTAGAACATCATAATCTTTTATATCAGTGTTCAGGTCACGCAACACATTTACTTTTCCACCGCTGTTTTTGGTCCCCACATAGCTGGAAACATACATAAAGTCTATCTCACAACTATTTAATTTTATTTCTTTCATGAGGTCAACCATAAACATTACGGACCCTTTTAAAATACTCACTAACAAAAGATTTTTACCTTTGTAGTCCTCGGTTATTTCCTTTCCTAACCTCTGAACTATGCCCGAAATATCTTCCCTAGTTAAAAAAATACCTTCCAAAAATTCTTCCATAAATACACTACTCCTTTACAATTATAGCTAATTCAATGTCGTCAGAACTCGGCAAATAGTCCGCTGATGTACCAATTCCTTCAATCCAAAGTATTTTCTCCCCACACGCTAAAATAGGTACCTGATACCGCTGATTCAGAGGAATTTTCATTTCATTGAATATCTTTTTAACGCTTTTGCTAATTTTTCTTGAAGGAAACTTGAATTTATCCCCTGGGCGCCTATTTCTAAAAACACACTCGGCATTCAATTTCTTGGAACTAACAACTCCTATAACATGTGATTTTTCACTTGGCGTCATGTTTTTGTATTCAACAAAACTGATAACTTTAATTATGATAGTTGTTTTTATTTCTGTCAAGACATTTAGTGGTTTTATTGCATACTCCCACTGCAATTCTTTTATAGGTTCATTTGAAACGGAAACCAAATAACCGTTTTGGACTGAAAGAGTCACTCCGCCGGGAATTGAAACGTACCCTTTTTTGTTTTCTATAAGTTCTTCTACTTGATTCACATGCTTTTGCTCTACACGAGAATTTGTAAGTGATTTTAATATTTTAAATATGACCCTATTCTTAAGCGATTCTTCAAGCTCACATATCAAAGAGGCATTCCAAGAAGACTTTTCGGCCACGGATTTCAAAGCTCTTTCGGATTCATTTTCTAAGAAATTTTCATCACGATTTATAGTTTTTACTGTTCTAGAAATAGCTTTTTCAAAATTAGGGTTTATGCTTTTGATAAGAGGTAAAAGTTCAAGTCGTATTTTATTTCTAGTATAATTTTTCTCTAAATTTGAACTATCTGTCATGTAATTCAAATTATTTATTTTACAATAGGTTTCTATTTCCTGCCTTTGGATTCCAAGCAAGGGTCTTATGATATTATCTCTAACAGGCGGTATACCGCAAAGCCCTTTTAAGCCCGTACCACTTATGAGATGCATAAGCAAGGTTTCTGCATTATCAGAAAGTGTATGTGCGGTGGCAATTTTAGAACAGGACCTTTGTGAAGCCACCTTCTCAAACGCATCATATCTGATTTTACGCCCCGCTTCTTCCACTCCTATTTTTGACTGCTTAGCAAAATCCAAAACATTTGCCCTTTCAACTACCAATTCAATCTTTAAATCATTGCAAAACTGTTTAACAAAATCTTCGTCCCTTTGTGCCTCTAAACCTCTTAAACCATGGTTCACATGGACCGCTATAAGCTCAATATTACGCTCTTTCAATATTAAACTGAGTAAATGAGTTAAAGTGACGGAGTCCGCTCCTCCGGAAAATCCAACTACTACAGTTTTAGTTTTATCTAGCATCTTGTGTTTTTGTATCATGGATAAAAAGGATTTAAAAATCATCTCTAAAACCCTCTCTTGCCGTAAAACGCATAAACTCTCCTTGCCAATGTAGCGGAACTGAGCGTGTTTCACCGTGTCTGTTTTTGGCTACTATACATTCTCCACTGTTGTGGTCGCAGTCTTCAGATACTTCTCCTCCGGAATAGTAGCCCTCTCTATATAAAAACAAAACTATATCTGCATCTTGCTCTATTGAACCGGAATCTCTGAGGTCTGAGAGAACAGGTTTGTGATCCGTTCGCTGCTCACTTGCCCTTGAAAGTTGAGAAAGCGTCAGTACGGGAACATTTAGTTCTTTAGCTAAAATTTTTAGATTCCGAGTTATCTCCGAAACTTCCTGAACTCGGTTATCTATTCTTCTTGCACTCGACATCAACTGTAAATAGTCAATGATAACCAAATCCGCTCCACCCATTCGTCTGAGCTTGGCTTTCATCTCCGGAATAGTTATTCCGGGAGTATCGTCTATATATATTGGAGCTTTAGAGAGTACTTCTCCTGCTTCTATAAGTCTTGTCCACTCGTCCTCACTGAGTTTCCCCATTCGCAGTGTCTGACCCGGAATTTTGCCTTCGGCTGAAAGCATTCTCGAAACTAGCTGCTCTTTGGACATCTCCAGTGAAAAGAATGCTACCTTTTTTTCTTTTATCACTCCAACATGATGAGCAATGTTTAATGAAAAACTTGTTTTTCCCATTCCGGGACGTGACGCGAGCAAAATTAAGTCACTAGGGTTTAGCCCCATTATTACTCTATCAAGATCCTTTATGCCCGTAGGGATACCGCTGAGCTCATTCCCTGCCTGAGAATTAAGAAAATCCAAGCGGTCAAAAGTTTGAATCACAATCTCATTAATGCGCTGAAGCCCTGAAGTTTCTTTACCTTTTCTTATATCAAATATCTTTTGTTCAGCAAAATTAAGGAGTTGGGCCGGTTCTAAATCTCCCTCCGAAGCACTGGCTATGATATCCCTCGCTGCACTTACTAGCAACCTGGTACTGTATTTATCTCTTACTATAGCAGCGTAGAACTCAACATTTGCCACAGATGGCACAGACTGAGCAAGTTGCAACAAATACGATTTGTAATTTATAGAATCTTCATCGTCTTGAACTTTTAGTCTACTTAAAATCGTAACGTAGTCTATAGCCTCCCCTGAAGTAAACATTTCAAGAATTACACTATAAATTTTCTTATGCCCTGAAACATAGAAGTAGTCCGGGGTAGTGAGTATCTCTGCTACCTTTTCGATACATTTGGAGTCTATGAGCACAGACCCCAAAACTGATTGTTCCGCTTCTAAATTGTACTGAAATTTAAGTTCTTCAAGCCCACTTCCGCTAATTTCCAATTAATTCACCCCCATGCATTTAACCAAACTTAAAAATCAGATTTTACCGCTTTTCCAGCATTTATGGCACAAAGTTATATATTTCTCTTCGCCACCAATATCAATTATTTCTCCTTGATAAACAATTTCATTCCCTTGATACTTTGCATTAACAGTAGCTTTCTTGCTGCATCTACTGCACATAGACTGAATTTCTCTAATGGTATCGCATACCTCTAATATTCTCTTGCTACCTTCAAAAAGATGGCCGGTGTAATCAGTGCGAATGCCATAACACATTATCATTATGCCTTTATCGGCTAAACTTCTTAGCTCGTCCACTTGTGAAGTAGACATAAACTGAGCTTCGTCAACAATTATAACATCACACGGTAAAAAATTTTCAATCGTAGAGGATATACTTTCATTTTTGTCCAAATATATTGCTTCTGTGGAAAGTCCTATGCGAGACTTTATTAAAGTCTTTCCGTGGCGGGTGTCTAAACTCGGCTTGAGCAATAAGACCTTTTTACCGCATTCTTCAAAATTAAACTTCTTCATAAGCGCATTTGCAGTTTTGCTTGAACCCATAACTCCATAGTAAAAATAAAATTTCAAAACTTCCACCCTTACTTCATCTTTATTTTAGCGTATAAAAAACACAATTCGTGGGATTAATTATATTAAACTTTAAATCAAATAACAAGCTATTTCTTATTGAAGATATCAAAACACCCCCAGGAAAAACCTGAGGGCTTAAAAACCGATATGTAAAAATTACTTACAGTCCCATTAGGCGTTCTACTATAAACGCTACCACAGTAGCCGATAGCGAAACCACTACCAAACTTTGACCACAGTAAGATAAAATAGCAGCTGCGGCCACTCCTACCGAAGCAGAAACCACACTGGAAGTTGAACTGAAAACCTCAGGGAAAGCCATAGAGGTTAAAACTGCATAAGGGATGTATGCTAAAAAAGAATTTACAAATTTGTTCTTTATCTTTTTCTTGAAAAACAAAATTGGCACAACTCTTAAAGCAAACATTACTCCGCCCATGGCTAAAATCGCATAAAAAAGTCTTTGTAAACTCACTCTACACTTTCCTCCTTCTCTTCAACTGGGAATAATATTGCTCCAATAGTAGCCGTAACGAGTGCGCAGATTATAATTATCCATCCTGCACTCAAATTTGCTTTAACAGCAGGTATGCACTCTAAAATTATACTCATTCCCAATGCCATCAAAACTACTGCCAATACTGATTTGGATTCTTTCGCCGGAGGCACTATTAACGCTATAAGCATACCATAAATAATTATTCCTAAAACCGAACTTACTGATTCAGGTATCAAATTAGGAGCAAATGTCCCCAGAACATTGCCCAAAGCATAAGCAATAAAGGAAATCGTAGCCACACCTAAATAATACCAAAATTCTATATATCCCTTTTCTCTAACAACTACACCAAAAACTTCATCCGTGTTGAGCGCTCCAATAAGTATTCTTTTAAAAGTACCCATTGAAGGATCAAGTCTCTGGCTAAGCGACATCGAAAAGACCATGTATCTACAGTTAGTGATAAGCATTGTTAAAGCGTACATCACTACTGCGGTTTCCCCTGCTTGAAAAAGGTTTACGGTTGCAATCTGACCTGCACCGCTATAAACTAGAGTTTCCAGTAGCTGTGAAAGTAAAAACGGTATACCTGCTTTGTTTACAGCTATTCCACACGCCATCGCAATTGGTATGTACCCTAAAGCAATGGGGATACCATCCTTGAGCCCGCGAAAAAAATCACTTTTTACATTTGAATTTGACAAATTCCAATGCCTCCTTTGCCTCTTTCTGAGGCTTAATATTATATAAATTCGCTCAACCCTAAAACGAATTATATCACGTCTGAATTAAAATTTCAACAAAAATAATAAAATCATTAAAGTTGACATTCTTCAAATATATTTTTATGATAATAGAGTGTGGAATATGAAATAGTGCAATAAATCAAATTAGCGAGTTTTTTACCATGAAAATAAAGGAGAGATTCTATGGAATGTTTGTTTTGTAAAATTGCAAGCGGTCAAATAAAAGCTGACATAGTTTTTCAAAATGAAGATGTAGTAGCGTTTAAAGATTTAAACCCTGTTGCACCTACACATGTGCTGGTGATACCTAAGAAGCATATCGAATCGGCTCAAGAAATAAATTCCACTAATTCGGAAATAATTGCAAAAATATTCGAAACGATTTCAATGCTTGCAAAAAAACTTAACTTAGACGGATTCAGAGTTGTTAATAATTGCGGAGAGTCTGCAGGTCAGACGGTTAAACATTTACATTTTCATTTGATTGCTGGAAGAAAATTCACTTGGCCTCCAGGCTAAACGAGGGTCTTGAAAAATTAGGGGCTATATAATGGACGAACTCTTGTGCTTAAGATATAATTTAGGCACAGGAGTCTTATTTTTACGAAAGGCACAAAAAACATATCGGTTATGGAACGAAAATTTTGTTTGATTGATTTTTCTTATTTCACAACTCTATTTTTGATTTCTCACCTTCCCGAAAATATATGGATTTATATTTTTGGATTTTTTGTTATTGCCTTAATTGCGTCATGTCTTGTAAGGAAATTTAGAAAAGAAAAGATATTTCCTGTGTGCTTTTTTGTGTGCTCTATAGCAGCGCTCGTTAGCATAATTAATTTTCATTACTTCATTGCTCCCGTCGAAAAACTTCACCAAACAGAGGCTGTAATTTCAGGGGAAATCATAGAATTACCTCATAAAAAATATAACCGCTACAACTACATAGTAAAAGTAATATCTCTAGATGACCGCCCGGTCAAACCCTTTAGAATTAAACTTTCATCCCCCGACACCTTAGAAGCTGAAGCTTGCGATAATATAAAAATTCCCGTTAAGTTTTATCTACCCAAATCTAATGCATTTTTCGATTCTAAATTATATTATCGTTCCCGAGGGATATATATTTTAGCCTATACATACGGCTATGCTTACCACGAAATAACCCCTCCTAGCAAATTTAGTATCCTACAATTCATTTTAAACCTCAGAAAAACAATGCTTTCACTGCCTAAGCAAGTTTTGAACGACCGTATCTCCAATGTAATAAATGGTCTCCTCTTGAATGAAAAACACAACTTCCCAGAAGATGTCAAAAATAATTTTGATAGAATTGGTGTTTATCATCTTATTGCAACGTCTGGAATACATATTGCGGTTTTGTCCCGATTTTGCTTGTGGATACTAAAAAAAACCAAATTTACTTACCGGTCTTCTGCACTTATATCTTCATTTATAATTCTGCTTTTTATGGCACTAACCGGTTTCAGTGGTTCTATCATGAGAGCAGGAATTGTTGCAATTCTTTCTAGTATTGGAATTTTAATTTTCAGGAAGCCCGATCCGCTGAATTCGCTTGGGTTAGCGCTCTTGATTATTTGCCTTACAAACCCAAATTCAGCTCTTGATATAGGAGTTTGTTTAAGTGTTTTTGCTTCATTGGGAATCATTTTAATAGAGAGAAAAATTAATAAATTTATTAATCAAAAAATTTCTATAGACCCCGAAAAAAATAAAATTTTATCATATGTTATCTCGATAATTTCTGTAAGTATAGCGGCATCGCTTTTTACGTTTCCGATTTCCGCTTGGTTTTTTAGAAAAACTTCTCTTATCTTCTTAATTTCAAATGTGCTACTCATACCGCTAGCAACTGTTTTAATAAACTGCGTATTTCTGTTGCAAATTTCTATGCTGATAAAGCTTCCGCAAATTTTTATCATGCCAATAGCTTTTGTTTGCGGAACACTTACTAATCTCGTGATTGTAATTTCCCAAATTCTAGCTAAAATTCCATTTGCTTTAATCTCTCTTAATTACGGTTTCGTTATGCTTGGGATTTCCATGGCGCTTGTGCTCGTAGGAACTAGTTTGCTTCTAAAAGGAAGTCTTCACACGCTTAAAATGGCGTTATTTCTTTCTTTGATTATAAACCTGAGTGGATACCTATCATATGTATTTTTAAACTATAACTCGACAAAATTAGCCGTCATCAGTTCGGGTGATGGTGTATCTATTGTTATTTCCAAACACTTTAGAAAGGCAGTTATTCTTTGCGCCCAAAAGAATTTTAGCAACTCAAACTTAAATGAACACCTTTTTAAATTGGAAAACCATAAACTTGATTACTTAAGTATTCCTTGCTGGGACGAAGAAAATTGCAGCCAACTTTTAGATATAATTGAATTCCTTCCAACTAAAAACTTTGTGGTTGCTGAATCTTTATCTTCAAACTTAGAAAGTTATGTAAAAAAATTCAACGTCTCACCCATGTACTTCAAGGATGAAGTTGAAACTAAATTTTGGGAATGCATAAAAACTAAAACACTGAAAATAAACGACCATGTTTTTATCCTTATTCAAATAAATGAGACAAAATTTTTAATTTGCTGCGACGGAGGAGATGCCTCTAAGCTACCAGAGGAATTTAAATCCTGTGAATTTGTGATTGTCAATGGGCTTCCTATAAATTTTGAAGCCATCAATACTAATAAATTTATCGTTTCATCAACTAGAGAAAAATCTGAAATAATTTTAAGCAAACTGTTTTCGCCTGAGAATGGTCTATATTCTCTTGCTCATGGCGGGAATGTTTACATAAATGTGGATAATCACAGTAAATATAAAATTAGGAGGTTTGAATAATGGCTGAGGTCAATTATACAAAACTAAAAGAATTAATTTCTGAAAAGTCAGAGCTGCCAAATATTTATTTTCTTACAGGTGAACCCATGTTAGTCTCACAGTGCGAGAAAAAACTAATATCTCACTATCTCGGAGAAAAGTACACTGATTTCGATATTACTGCTTTTAACGACGAAAACTTTTCAACTCAAAATTTAAGTACCGCTCTTGAAACTTTTCCTATTACGACCCCAAAAAAATGTGTTTTACTCAGAGATTTGCCTTGGGAAGAGTTCACGCCAGAGAGTTTTGATGTGTTTTTAGAAATACTTTCTGATATTCCACCTTTTTCAATTTTAATAATCACACAGATTTCTTTGATAGTTGGAAACAAGAATTCCTCAAAGCTCTTAAAGGTTAAAAATTTTATTAAAAAGCATGGAATATCCATGAATCTATCGCAAAAAGATCTCCCCCTTGAAAAACAATTAATCAGTTGGGCAAAAAGAGAATATAATAAAAATCTAAGCTCATTTAATGCTAAAAAAATTCTGGAGATGTGCAAAGGATACCCTATCCATGAACTCAAAAGTGAACTTAAAAAAATTTGTGAATTTGAAACAAGTGAAACCATTACAGAAAAATCTTTGGAAACAGTTTACAAGTCTACTGATAAAGTCAGTATCTTTGAGCTTCCTAAGGCTTTGTTTAGTCGCAATTCCAAAAAATGTTTTGAAGTTTTAAATAAGCTTTTCGACCAGGGAGAAGAGGCCTTTGGGATTTTATCTGTTTTGTCGGCGGAATACATTGATATCTATAGAGTTAAAGTATTTGAAGAAAATCCAGCGGAAATAGCAAATTACTTCGACTACAAAGGTAAAGAATTTAGGATATCTATTGCAGTAAAAAGAGCAAAAAAATTAAGCATACAAAACATAGCGGAATGCCTAAGATTGATTCTGGAATCAAATCTACAGTTATTAACCTCTTCTATGGATAGAAAATTTATCGTTTCTAAACTGTTAGTTTTATTAATTCAAAAGAATTTAGTCTAAAAAACCACTCTTGAACTGTTTATATGAGCTTGGTATAATTACAAAAAATGTTAATTCGGTAAAACTATTTATAACTTCGAAAGGAAGTATTTATGAATCTGAGTGAAATTATTAAAAACCTGAATATTATTAGTATCTCGGGTGATGCAGACCTAGATATTTCAGACATAGTTTACGATTCTCGAAAGGTTAAGGAAAATACTCTATTCGTGTGTTTAAGAGGATGTGGCTGTGATGGCCACGATTTTATAAATGATGCAATTTCAAAAGGTGCAAGGGCAATACTTTCCGAAAAAAAATTAAAAATACCCGGGACTACGGTTATCGAGGTAAAAGATACGCGTGAGGCACTCGCCTATGCTTCTAATAATTTTTTTGAACACCCTTATAATAAATTAACTACCATTGCCATAACTGGAACCAAAGGCAAAACCACTACATCCCACATGATAAAATCAATTTTAGAAACCTCAGGTGAAAAAGTTGGGCTTATCGGAACTTTAGGGCTCGTAATTGGCGAACAATGTGAACCGCTGAATAATACCACTCCGGAATCCTATGAAGTACAAAAATGCTTAAGTAAAATGGTAAAAGCGGGTTGTAGATTTGCAGTTATAGAAGCTTCATCTATCGGCTTGGCTAGACATCGTCTGGATGGTATTGATTTTGATTTTGGGATATTTACAAATATATCTAATGACCATATAGGTCAAAATGAACACAAAGATTTTCAAGAATATTTAAAATCCAAAAACTTGCTATTTAAACAATGCAAGACGGCATTTGTGAATAAGGATGATGAGCACTATAAAGAGATAATAAATGGAAGTAAGTGCAAAATAGAATTTTTTGGAATGTCCTCCTCGGATTACACTGCTAAAAATTTACACCTTCTAAACAGTAACGGTGTTATGGGTGTGAATTTTGATGTTGAAGGTAAACTTAGCTTAAATAACATTTTTGTTTCGATACCGGGGAAATTCAATGTTTATAATGCTCTTGCTGCGATTGCTGTTTCAAAAACAATAGGAATTTCTAATGAGGATATACTATCTGGCCTTAAAAACGTTAAAGTTAAAGGGCGAGTTGAGTCTGTGCCCACTAACCGCGATTTTTCTATCTTAATTGACTATGCTCATAATGCTTTGAGTATGGAAAACGTTCTAAATACGCTTAGAAAATACAACCCCTCCCGATTAATAACCTTGTTCGGAGCCGGGGGCAACAGACCAAAAATCCGCAGATTTGAAATGGGAGAAGTTGCGGGAAGACTATCCGATTTTTCGATTGTTACAAGCGATAACCCGAGATTTGAAGACCCACTTGAAATAATAGAAGATATAAAAAAAGGCATAAACCCTATTTCAAACAAATACACTGTAATACCGGATAGAAAAGAAGCTATACGATATGCTATAAATCATGCTCAAAAAGGTGATATTATACTCTTAGCAGGTAAAGGTCATGAAGTATATCAGGAAATTAAAGGGGTTAAATATCATTTTGATGAAAGAGAAGTTGTTAATACTTTCCTCAAAGACCCTTGTGCTAAAATATAAAAGGAGGCAGGAAGTTCATGGAATCTATCACTATAAAAGAAATTCTTAGTGCTACTGATGGAATTTTGCTTTCCGGTAACACCGATCAGGCCATAGATTCAGTTCAGGTAGATAGCAGAAAAATTAAAAAAAATTCACTGTTTGTGCCTCTAAAAGGAGTGCAAGTTGACGGACACGATTTTATACAAAATGCTTTTGACTCAGGAGCAAGTGTTTGCTTGACAGAGCAACAGTCTGATAGTTTTGAACCTAAAGGCGCGCTGATTCGAGTAGACTCTACTTTGGAAGCTCTACAAAATTTAGCGAAATACTATAGAAGTAAATTTCAAATTCCAGTTATAGGAGTTACAGGAAGTGTTGGCAAAACTACTACTAAAGAAATGCTAGCTGCAGCTCTTGGTGAAACACTCAGCGTGCTTAAAACTCAAGGCAATTACAACGGTCAAATAGGACTTCCTTTGAGTATATTTAATTTAAACTCTAGCCATCAAGTTGCTATTTTGGAAATGGGAATAAGCAAATTTGGAGAAATGGACAGGCTAAGAGAAATCGCTAATCCAGATATTGCTGTTATTACAAACGTGGGACTATCACACATTGAAAACTTTAAAAGCATCCAGAACACTTGCACCGAAAAACTTAAAATAATCAATGATACAAACAAAAAGCTTTACATTAATGGAGATTGCCCCATCTTAAGTGACCTGCAAGGAAAAGCTCAGGCACATGTTGTTTTCTTTGGAATAAATGGTGCTTATCCGTACAAATGCGAGGAAATATGTATAAACAAAGAAAGTACCAGTTTTGTGCTCTCTGCAAAAGGTATAAGAGAAAACATTACGATTCCTTGTTTAGGCGTGCATAACGTATATAATGCTATTGCAGCTATTGCCATTGCTATGGATATGGGAATTCATTTAGATGATATAAAAAAAGGTCTGCTTAATTTTCAAAATGCTGATATGCGCCAACAAATTTTACAAATAGATGATTTTACTCTTATAGACGACTCATATAATGCCAGCCCAGATTCAGTGAAGAGTTCAGTGAGTGTATTTAATAATTTGGGATCTACAGGCAAAAACATACTAGTTATTGGAGATATGCTAGAGCTCGGAGAGTTTTCTTCGGAAATTCATTTTGAAACTGGAAGACATATCGCAACTGAAAAAATAGACATAATTATAACTGTAGGTGAGAAAGCGGTATCTTTAGCTGAAGGCGCCAAATCTGTTGACCAAAACATTATGGTTATAAACTGTATTAATAACCTAAAAGCTTACCAAAATTTGAATAAAATCATAGCCCCAGGAGATAAAATCCTTTTGAAAGGATCACGAGGTATGCATCTAGACCAGATCTCCCAATGGTTCAAAGAAAACAACAATGTGAATTAATATTTAACCACTGATGATTTTATTGAATTTCACCTGTATATAGTCTATATATCATGGTTCTAAAAAACGTTTTTATTAGCCTATCTACTAGGTTTAATACTTCATTTGGAGTCAAATTATCTTTTTGAAAACTTTTGTCCCTTACATCATAAACTATGCACTGCATAAAATCAGGCATAATTCTACAAAGTGTCATTGCGTAATCCTGCAGACTTGAACAATTCGCTCTTGTTTGATTTAAAAATTGTTCATTTTTCAGATACTGTCTTTCTACGTATTTTTTTACTCTCGCACTAACTATCTCGGAACGAAAATCTAAGTTGTCTAATTTTTCCACTGATTGTTTAATTTGATTAAAAAATTCCGAACTTGCAGGATCATTATCTTTGACATACTGTATATGATGTTTAATTCTTGCAAAACGATCCAGCAAAGTATCAAACGAATTTTTTGAACTGTACATACACTGTTTTGCCAACATTCCTTCAAATAATCTCAAGTATGCTCTAAAATCGTCAAGATCTCTCAATGCATACTCCACTTCTTTAATGGAAATATGCGACCATGAAAGTTTATCTAAGTACTCAGCAGGATATCCATGTGTTTCAGATAAACCACTCATAGCAGGAGTCACACTCAACGAAGGTAACTGTGAAAATGCATTTGGATTTTCACTAGAAATGTTTGCTACAGTTTTTGATGCAACTCTGCGAAGAGGAAGTGGATCGTTTTTAGCTGGTTTCTTGTCACGAGCTTTAGACGGCTCATTAATAAATTTTGTCACCTTCACGAACGCTGAATCTACAGATGGAAGATTTCTCAAGTTTTCGCCCGAAAGCTCTGATTCATTTTCTAATGGCGCAGTTGCCTCGGGATACTCAACAGTTTTACTTTGAGCTTGGTCTGTTTCTTTCGCATTCGTCAAGGAAAATTTACATCTACGCTTGGGAGGAACTGCAAACACGTTAGGTAAACATGAGCCTCCTATCACTAAAAATGAAATAATACTTGCAGTAAGTCTGTTTTTTAAATTTTTCATTTTAACACTCCTATTATTTTTTGCAACGTTACAAACAAACTGTTCCTCTCATTTTGACACATAAAATTAAATTTGTAAAGCATGAAATTCAAATAAATTTGTGCTGGTTTAAAAACACAATGATTAGCACTTTGCTTAACAATTAACCCATACAAACATCACCTAATCAGAGATGTTTGTATGAGCTATGGATAATTATTTAAACCAAATTTAGTACTAAATCAAAAATACAATCTATTGTATCAAGTATTCTATCTTATTCCAGGATGATCCATTATAATATTTCCTTGGAATAATCTGTATATTAGAGTTTTAAAGAGCACTACCTGTAAAGCGTCTATCAGTTTTAATAATTCCTCACTAGAAATAACTCGATTCTCATCTTCAAAATGCCTCTTTACATCATACATTATATCCTTTATAAAAACAGGTATATCTCCAGACAACACTGATATATAGCTGATAATACCCGGACAGAATAGTTTAGAATATTGAAAAAACTTATTACCCACCAGGTTTTCTCCCAGATAATTCTCTACAACATACTTTTTTATCTCTTCATTAATATTTAGTTCACTAAGCTCCAATTTTGTTATATCCCTTAATGAACTATTATATGCTCCCTTAACAATATTCTTAAGATCAGGATTATATCGACTATTTATTATGTGTTTTACAATACTAACAATATAATCATTTATAAGTCCACGTGGCCTCGGTGCATAGCCAAAGATACCTTTTTGACCTACCAGATCATTTAATGGAAAAACCCTCATACGATTCATATAATTTACATCTATTTCATTATATCCGGACAACCATTTTCCTATTAAATTAAGTTCAACTTTACTTATATATTGATTATAATTTTGCCTACTCTCTAAGGCTTTTTCACAAATCTTATCACTCACACCATTTCTTATTAAATTGTCATGTTTATCATAACGATCCAGCCATTCCGGTAAGTAGTCAAGTAAATTCACTTTCTGAATAGCAACTTCTTGGCTTTGGCTAGGAATTCTAATAGGTCTATGCGCCTCTTCCTTGCGTTGGATACGAGGAGATCTAGGTGGTTTTTCAGACTTTTCAACTTCAAAAGTGCCAAAATTCTTATCAACTACTTTAAATGCGCTAAGGGGCGATCTTGAAGATGCACTAGTATCTTTTGAGCTTAAATGTTCAGAAGAAACTGTTTCAACAGTATACGACTCTTTATCACTAAGTGTGAACGCGCTTAAGAGATTATCTCCACTACTCGACGCTCTAGAAGTTTCAAGAACCTCTTCTTCACGCTCACTGTCGTTTTGTGCATAGGGTACATTAGGTAGTTGTTCATGGATGGAAGATAAAAATTCATGATATTGTACACGCACGGGTGGTAAAAGTCTACGAGCTGTTACTTGTGGTGGTAAGAATACATGAGGAAATTTTGTATTGAGCATTGGCTTTTTTGACGGTTGATTGGTAGATTTTTGAATCTCTTTGGACTCAATTCTTCCTGCGAACGCAGTAGGCAAACATGAGCCTCCTATCACTAAAAATGAAATAACACTTGCAGTAAGTCTGTTTTTTAAATTGTTCATTTAAACACTCCTATTTTTTATAATATCAAAAACGAATCTTTTTTTATTATAACATACAAATTTTTATTTGTAAAGTACTTAATACAAATAAATTTGTATTTATTTAAAAATAAATAAATAAATTAAATAAATCGAGCAATGAAGCATTAACGCCATCATGTTTTACTTGATACATATGCATCAAACAAAAAAATAACTCACACAAACATCTCTTAAGCAAATGTATGAGTTATTTATATCAGATTTTGTACTAAACTAAAAAAGGTAATTAATAAGTTCTAATCCAATGGAATATCTATTTTAACACCTGTTGTTAAATGTACTACCTTGCCATCTTCTATAGTTTCTACTATTTGATCTTGCGGGAGTAGTAGTCTATATATCAAAGTTCTAAAAAATGCTTTGTATAAGCACATTAACAGATCTAATGATTCCCGATAACTATAAACCTCTTCCTGCCCTTTAAAATGCTCTTTCACATCTCTCATTATATGTATTATAAAATTAGGTATACCATTTAACAACTCCACTGCATAGCTACTAACACTTGGACACAATTTTATTGATTCACTTAAAAACCAATTATTTTTGATATAATTATCTACTACATATCTTTTTGCTGTAGTTTTCTTTGCTTTGTAAAAAAATAATTTCGTTACAGCTTCTTCTACAACTTTATATATCTCTATAAAAATGCCCTTTCGCTTCTTCTCATCGTCTGTCATGTCTATTACAATCATGCGAATAAAGCTACATAGTCGTTGATCGTCAAACAACCTTAAATAAGTTTCTGTTGGGCTATTTACTAGAAGCTCACCTATATCAAAAGAATAGGGATAATCCTCCTTATTATATGATCTACTATCACCTGGCCATACTGCCATCCTGTGTTCAAGATTACCAAGGATGTACTGTCTATATCTTTCCCCGTCAGACAAGGATACTGAATGAGACTTTCTTTTGGGTAAATTTTTGAACATATTGCTAGATAATTTATCACGACTCTGCCTCGAATTTTCAGACAAAGGAGCGGATATCTCAGGTCTACCTGTATTCGAAACATTAATCTCTTGAGTTGGTGAGTCAGGTAACCTGGCTGAAAATTCAGAAGGCGAAGTTCCTTCAGGTTGATCATCTGAAACATTAATACATTCACTTGGTCTAGATACGATAATTGGTGATCTTAAAGGTCTACGCCTCTCTTCCTTACGTTCACTGTGAGGAGGTCTTGGATTTTTTTTATATTCTCCAGGTTGTGAAGTGACACCATAAACAGGTGCTACTCCGGCAGGTCCATCGGAAGATACGTCACACTTGAGTCCAATCGGAAGCCTATATTTTGGAGGAACTGCAAATGTGCTAGATAAGCATGAACTTCCTATCATCAAGACTGAAAATACACTTGCAGTAAGTTTATTTTTTAAACTCTTCATTTAAACACTCCTATTCTTTTTTGTTAAGTTGTAAACATACTGTTTCTTTATTTTAACATACAAGATTCTGTTTGTAAAGTACTTGATTAAAATCAATTTGTGCTTGTTTAAAAATACAAAAATTAAGTATTTCCATTAGTTTGTTTTACTGGATAGTAAATAAAAAACAGCCCACACAAACATCGCTTAAGCAAATGTCTATGCAGGATACGTAAATTATGGGTGTAAATTCATATAAAATCTCACATCATAACGGTTGAACAATACTCAATTTTAATTCCATTGTCTTTAGTACGTGACATTTTTGCCTTGTTGCCATTGCCGTCCTCAACTGAAAGTTTTTCTAGTCTGTGTTCATCAAAAAAATTAACTATCGTGCTTTCAACAAATCCTGCCCACTTCTGAGGATTGTTGGGTTTTTCGTCCTCAAGCATTTGTTTGAGTTGTGTTAAAGAATCTGTGGCCATTTGTTATCTCCTCAATTTTTTTAATCTAAGCATTTTCATGCCACAAATATTATATCAAAAAGGCAAAAATTTTCATATTAGTTTTAAACCAACGCAGCACTTATGATAAACATTAAGCTCGAAACCGCTATAGCAATCAAACTATAGGGAAGTTGTGAACTAACGTGCTCCATTATAGTCACACCAGAAACGGTTGAAGTTAAAATAACCGTCTCCCCAAGCGGCGACGCATTATCTCCTAGAGACCCTCCGGCTAAAACTGCCCCGATAACAACTGGAAGAGATAAATCAGTATTAACAACGAGTGTAGTTGCAATGGGCATTAGCAGTGCCCAAGTTCCCCAGGCGGAGCCTATGAAATAGGATACAAAGCATCCAATCAAAAATACTATTACAGGAATTAAAATTTCAGGAATATTATTATTTATTTTTCCGCTTACAAATTCTGCAAACCCCAATTCCTCAATAACAGACGATAATCCCCAACTCAGCATTAGAACAATAATTGGTTGTATTAAATCTTTACCACCTGTGAAAAAAGCAGCTTCTATATCGTCTAGTGAAATTTTTTGAAATAAGTAAAAAATTACAGTAATAATTAGCGTGAAAATTCCTGAAGCTAAAATTGCTTTTTCAAAATCCGTATTCATTATAACTTCAAGAAAACCAGAATATTTATCTTCCGCTAGGTACCAAAAAAATATCACTGTTGAAAATATTAAAAGAACTAGCGGGAAAATTAAATTAATTACTCGTGGTTTTATTTTTTCAGTCACTTTGCTTTCCTCGTGAACATGGTTATGGGAATGATTATCCTCTTCATTAATACTCTTCTTAGGCAATTGGATAATTTTTTTATTAAATCCAAAATTAAAAACCGTATTTCCTAAGGCTATGAGAGTCATGGTAATGGCGTAAAAGTTGAAAGGTATACTCTGTATAAACAAACTATACGCCGACATATTCAAGTTAGTTTTACTTAGTGCTAACGCAATTGTGCTCACGATGTATCCTACATAAGTCGTACCAAATGGTATTAAGATGATAAGCAAACACGAAGTAACATTGAGCACATGAGCAAATCTATATTTATTCCCCTTCACTCGGTCAAGCAAAGCTTTACCAATAGTACCCGATGAAATTGTATGGAAACAACAATCTATAAAAGTAAAGGGTGTTGAGAGCCAAATTGATGCTAATGCACCTCTTTCAGTTTTGATATATTTATCAGCCAGGTTGGTAAAACCTTTTACTCCACCTGACATTTTCATAATTTCTCCCAGTGCTCCAAAGACAAACAAAAACATTATTATACAAATGCTATCTTCATTAGATACAGCTTTTACTAATCTGTCAACCGCTACTGCAATCCCACTGAATATATCCCCCTTAGCAATAAACAAGCTCCCGATTACTATCCCTGCCATTATTGCCGGAATAATTTTTTTAGTAAACCCGGCCAGCAAAATTACAAATACAGGTACGACTAAAGAAATTACTTGATAATCCAAATTCATCACATCCTTTTTGATGTTGTTGCATAATATTTTACTGATTTTCTGAAAATATTCAATCTAATTGTCTGTTTAAATAAAAACTTAAAAATATTATCATATTACAACATCTATATATAAAGGAGAAATTCAATGAAAAAAATAATAAAAGTTGTACCCTATAATCCCAAATGGCCTGAATACTTCCAAGTTATTTCAACTGAACTAAAAGACGTTCTTGGAAATAATTGTTTAGCTGTTCACCATGTAGGCTCTACGAGTGTTCCTGGGCTTTGTGCTAAACCTGTAATCGACGTATTTTGTGTAGTCAAGGATTTAAAGTCTACAATACCTATTTTGGAAAACCATGGATATCAATATAAAGGCGAATACAACCTACCGCTTAGACTATTTTTTAATAAAAAAATTCCCTTTGATTTAAATTTACACGTTGCTACAGAAAATAGTGGAGAGCTCAAATGGCAACTTACCTTTAGAGACTACTTGAGAAATAATCCCGAGGCAAGAAAACTGTACTCTAATACTAAATTGGATTTAGTAAAAAATAACCCTGAAGGATTTGATATATCTAAAAACTTGTTGCCTGAGTACACAATATTAAAAGGTGAAATAATATCCAAAATAGCTGAGATGGCCCACTTTGATGAATACAGATTCTTAATACCAAGCAACCCTCATGAAATAAAAGCATGTATAGAATTACTTAATATATCTGCATCTGATATGAACCGCGAAAATGAAATATATTTTTGTTTGTATAAAGGTCTAAAATGCGTAGCAGCAGCGAATTTAGTAATCGACCGCTCCACTAACACCGTAAAAGTTCAGATATTTAAATCCATAAGCCCTAATGCAAAATTAAAATTCGAAAAACTAATTTTGGATTGGTGCACATTCCATGATTTGATTATCGTAAAATAAAATAGGTTAAAAAAATCAGCCGATTTGTTTCGGCTGATAAAAATTTTAAATTTAGAATTTTACGTATTTACTTACTATCTCTTCAATTTCTTGAATGCTTACGCGCTCTTGTTTCATGGTATCTCTAAAACGAATAGTTACTTTGTTATCCTCTAAGGTATCAAAATCAACAGTAACACAGAAAGGTGTTCCTATTTCATCTTGACGTCTATAGCGCTTACCAATGCTTCCTGATTCATCATAATCACACATATATAAATCTGAAAGCTTTGCGTAAATTTCTTCTGCTTTTGAAGACAGTTTTTTAGATAACGGCAACACAGCAACCTTATACGGAGCAAGTGCGGGATGAATTTTAAGAACAATTCTGGTATCGTTGGAGTCCTCAAGCTGATCTTCAGTGTATGCATTACATATCAGCGCTAAGATAGTCCTATCCACGCCATATGTAGATTCAATAATATGAGGAATATATTTTTCGTTTGTTTCAGGATCCAAATATTCAAAGCTCTTTTTGCTGTATTCTTGATGACGGGATAAATCATAATTTGTACGATTATGCGTACCATTAATTTCTCCCCATCCGAAAGGAAACAGATATTCAATATCGCAGGCTGCTTTCGCATAGTGAGCAAGTTTTTCGTGATCATGAAACCTTAAGGAGCTTTCTGGTATCCCGAGGTCTTCAAAAAATTTCTTTGCATAATTCTTAAAAAATTCATAAGTTTCTTCATCGGAACCTTTTTTGCATAACGTTTGATATTCCATCTGTTCAAATTCGATTGTACGGAAAATAAAATTACCTGGTGTAATTTCGTTTCTAAATGCCTTCCCTATCTGCCCAATGCTAAATGGTAGTTTACTTCTAGTAGTTCTTTGAACATTCACGAAATTAACATACTCTCCTTGAGCGTTTTCGGGTCTTAAGTATATTATGCTTTTTTTATCTGCAGTGACGCCTCTGTTGGTTTGGAACATAAGATTAAATTCACGGATATCCGTAAAGTTGCAGGCACCGCAAACAGGGCATTTTATACCCTTAGACTTTATCATTTCTATCATTTCTTCTTCAGATAGAGCATCACTTACAATATTGGGATCAAAGCTGTTTATTAAATTATCAGCTCTATGGCGTGTTTTGCATTCCTTACAGTCTACCAAGGGGTCAGCAAAACTTTCCGTATGACCACTCGCCTCCCACACTCTTGGATGCATAAAAATTGCTGCATCGAGTTCATAGCTATTTTTTCGCTGTTGAATAAATCTTTTTCTCCAAGCATCTTTTAAATTATTTTTTAGTCTGCTTCCCAGCGGACCGTAATCCCAAGTGTTTGCCAAACCTCCATAAACCTCCGAACCAGGATATACAAACCCTCTTGTTTTGCAAAAAGCTACTATCTTTTCCATTGATTCATTTGCCATGTTTAAAATTCACCCTTTCAAATTTCTTATATATTAATATACCTCAAGTTAAACTAATAACTCAAGGTATAAATTTAATTTAATTATCGGATGTTTGAGGAGATGATTGCTCGTCAGCTTGAACAGATGCTGAATCAGATGGTTGTTCGGTAGGTTGAGCGGGCGCTGACTCAGTAGGTTGAGTAGATTCTACTTCCTGAGGAGCTTGTTCATTACCCTCTTCCGCTTTGAACGGTTCAGGCAACATGCGAGCAATTAAACTTATGAAACGCCCAATGGCTTTGCACGCCTCTATACCCTTCGTATCTTCAGTGTCATATACTCCTGTTAGTATTTTTTTAGTTATATTAGACGATATTGGAAGAAATTTATTATCATCGCTATCGATTGTTTTTATATAATCATTAAACTTCGTATCATCGTAATCATACATCCATTCTCTGTAGTAAAAAGGACTCAATTTTGGTGTGGCATACCTCCCTGTTGCATAACTGAGCCAGCCATTATTTTTGACATAGTAAGCAAATATATCCTCTGATTTCAAATCATCATTCTTAGATTTATATGCTTTTCTAACTTGTTTTTCATAATATAGCAGAGCCTTCAAAAAAATTTTGCATTCCGATATCGTATCAGTATAGTTTATATCGCTCATTTGTAGGTAATCTGTATACCCAACAAGAGAGTCTCTAGGTTTTAAATATTTTTCCGTAACCAATGTGAATGCTTCTATGAATTTGTCATGAATTGCTCTAAATTGTACGTTGTTGAGCGAAGAAATCCTATCAAGTTCATTTTTGCTCAGTACCTCTTTCAATGCGTCTGCTTTAAATAAATCTGAACAGTTATTATCATTTCCACTGTTAATATTTTCCACTAACTGGTCCAACTGATCTGAAAACCACCCAACATGGGCTTCTTCTTTAGCCCTTTTCTCTTCTTCTCTTTTTGCTTCGTCTACTCCTTTTTTATATTCATTCTTTAGGCTTTCTACTCGATCTCCTATATCGATTACATTTCTATTAATACTATCAAGTTCATCCATTTTATCTTCTATAAATTTGATCACTTTTGCGGCTTTTTGACTCCATGTTTCGACATCTTTTTGTTTTCCAAATTCGTTCATTTCTTTTACACTTAGATCACGTTCCTTGAGTAATTTATCGACTTCACTCATTTGTTCATCCAATTCTCTTTTTAATACTTCAATCTTATTTTCAAAATCCAATCCATCAATGCCTTTACAATCGTTTAGGATTTCCTCTTTTTTTGCCCTAATAATTGATATTTTATTACCAAACAATTTTAATTTTTGTGGAATATTACAAATTTCCGGATTATCACTCAATACAGCTATAGCAGCTCTATCACTACCACTAATGGAGATATTCAAATAGGCTGCTACTGTATAACCTAAACTTTGGAAAAGTTTTTCGTCGTGTTCCATGGCAAATTTAACATCGTATGCCATTTTTTTCTTGGCTTCATTCCAAATTTTTATGGCTTTTCCACCATCTATTTTTAAATTACCGTGCTCATCTTTGACACATTTCTTAAAGACTTCATTCTCCAATCTTTCTTTGAGCCACGGGCAGGTAAGGCCTACTAAATAAATGAGTCCCGATTGCCCCGATTGCTCTGTCATACTGTCAAAAATCATCATTTTACGAATCTCATCTATAGTTTCTTGCGTAACAACCTTTTTGCCTTTAAGGCTATTAATCTTTTCATTAAATGCGTTGAATCCATCCTCAAAGCTTTGATTCAATTTGCTTGACCATTGTCTATCGTCGTCAATGAAAGCATTTTTATAAGTCATATTATCATACAGCTTTTTACCACCAATACTCAGTGCAACACCACCTACGGGAAGCCCTGCCGCAATAGCTACAGAGAGTTTTGGATGAAGTTTAATAAACTCCCAAGTTTTTCCAATT
>CAKVBG010000001.1 GCA_934725345.1 uncultured Eubacteriales bacterium | reverse complement strand
CTAAATGAACTACAGGAAATGCAGATGGAATTGTTTGGATTTAATATAGCAGAAGAAATGGAAGAAGAAGAAAAAAAATACACAATGAAAACAAATATTCCACAGTATGAAATAAAAGGAGAAATACCAGAGTTAAATGAACTTGTAGACGTAAGCAAAACAAATGAACTGCTAAGAAGAATAAAAGAAAGCAATGTAAGTGAGGAAGAAAAAAGATTTTTAAGATTAGGAGCGTACAGGCATTTATGTTTTAATTATACTAAGATTGCAGAATACTATGCGCAAGCAGATAAGGAAATGCAAGAACTAATGGAAGATAGTGCGCTTGTGATAATAGACTTTGAAGATGCTATAGCAAAAGGATATGTACAGCTTAGTGAACAAGTAGCACTGCTAAGAGGTGAAGAGGATGAAGCATAAAAGTTTTGTGGTGTTTATTCTTACACATGGTAGAGCAGGAAATATAAAAACATTAAAGACATTGCAGAAAGCAGGATATACCGGCAAAATAATTCTTGTGATAGATGATGAAGATGAATTAGAAAATGAATATAAAAGGATATATGGAAAGAACAATGTTTATGTATTTGATAAACAGGATATAGCAAATAGATACGACCAGATGGATAACTTTGATGAACATAGAACAATATTCTATGCAAGAAATGCTTGTTTTGAAATAGCAAAGAAATTAGGTTATGAATATTTCCTAGAATTTGATGATGACTATACACAACTTGCTTATAAGGTAATACGGGATAAAAAGTTTAAAAGTGTTCCAGTAACAAATGCAAATGAACTATTTGATTATATGTTAGACTTCTTAGATGAAACGAAAGCAGTAACAGTAGCATTTGCACAAGGTGGAGACTTTATCGGTGGTAAGGATAACAAACGTTTTAAAGATAAAATACTTCGCAAGGCTATGAATAGCTTCTTTTGTAAAACGAACAGAGTATTCGAGTTTATAGGAAGAGTCAACGAGGACGTAAATACATATACATTATTAGGAGTACAAGGAAAACTCTTATTCACGTATACAGATGTGGTAATAGAACAAATACAAACACAGAAACAAAAAGGCGGAATGAGTGAACAGTATTTAGATAGTGGAACATATTTGAAAAGTTTCTACAGCGTAATGTGTTGTCCTAGTTGTGTAACAATAAATATGATGGGCGGAAAGAAAAGTACAATGCGACTGCATCATAGTGTAAGTTGGAATAATTGCACACCAAAGATAATAAGTGATAAATACAAGAAATAGCATTCCTTAATTGGAGTGCTTATTTTTTTTGAATAAATTTATAAAAACATATTGACATTTAATATATAATATAGTATTATAATAATTAGAAAGAGGAAAACAAAAGAAAGGAAACAAAAAGTTATGAAGAATGTAAGTATTAAAATGAATGAAACAGAAAAGGAACAGGCAATTGCAAGATACATTGAAAGTATTGTCAATTCAGATGTAAGTGAAGAACAAAAAGTTGCAATGTTAAAACATGCAGAAGAGCTTAGAAAATATATGTAAATAAGTATTGACTATCCCTAAGTATTATGTTATTATATATTCATAAGGAACAAGTAATACAAAAGGTTGGAGGTAAAACAAAATGAAAGAAATTATTAAAGCATTAGAAAACAAAGGCTACATGGTATTTAATCAGTTTGATGGATTCTATGGAACAGAAGAAAACAAATATGAGTTATGGAATATGCAAGGTGAGCTTGTAGAAGATAACATGACAATTGAAGATTTAAAGAAAATGTTATAAAAAAAAGTATTGACAAAACAAAGTAAATAGTATATAATAAGTACATAAGATAAAGAAAACAAAAGAAAGTGGAGGACACGAAAATGAAAGAACAAAGATTATATGAATTAGCACATGATGAATTATTAAGTATATGGGCAAGAGAAAATGATTTCTTAAAAGAACATCCAGAAAATAGTATCTCACAGGTTAGAGAAAAAGAATTGTGGAATGAGTTAATAGAATTAGAAGAAGAAATGAGAAGAAAAGGATTTTAAAAAATATATCTTGACAAATGCAGAACAATATGTTAATATATAATCAGAAAGAAACAAAGGAGAACAAAAGTTATGAAAAGAACAGAAGCAATCAAAAAGGTTTGGAATTTAGTAGAAGCTGATAAGAGTTAGAGTATACAGAACAATGAGAATAGCACGAACAAAATTCTTAGAGTATTGTGAAAACAATATTGAAAACATAAAATTGACAAGATTCAAGACAAGCTATGTTCCGTTTGTGGTATTGAAGAATAATGATTTCATTTTATTTATGTCATATCAAACATATAACATATGGTGTATAGGCAGAACATATTATGATGATTTAGAACAGTGCTACAAAAGAAGTGATTTCAAATTATCAAAGGAACTTGCTGAAAAGATTGACAGGTGTTAAAGTCATTAAAACACAGAAGTAAACTTACTCTTTTTCATGTAGGGTGTGTATCCCCCTCACAAAAAAACATACACCCTACACAATGCCCTATGGCGAAATGGTAACGCACAAGAATTTGACTCTTGTTATTGTTGGTTCGAGTCCAACTAGGGTAGCTGTATAGCAAACAAGCTATACAAAACATACTTAGTTCTTCATTGATAAAAGCTATGCGGTTGAGTAGCAGTCCTACAGTGTGAAAAGCCGCGCAAGGGTCATTAGTTCAGTTGGTTAGAACATTCGCCTCATAAGCGAACGGTCGTAGGTTCGAGTCCTACATGACCCATTTAGGTATAAGCCTATAGAAAACAAATAAACCATTATGGAGGGAAAACAAATGGAAGAAAACAAAGTGATTGAAACATTAGAAAGAATTGAAAAGAAGCAGGATATATTATTGGAAAGTATGGCAGTTGTTTTAAATTGTTTCTTGTCGGAAACAGTAGAGGAAGAAGCGAAGGATGAAAAGAGAAATGAGTTTTTACAGCTTAAAGCACAGACATTATTGATTTACAGAGATGAATGTATGGAAGCAGTTCATGGTGAAAAATATAAAAAGCATATGGATGAAGCAAATAAAGAATTAGCAGAAGATATCATAAAAGATATTTTGGGAAATATTTTAAAATAGGCATTGCATAACAAAATTAAATATGGTATAATAATTATAAGCAAGGTGTAGCAGGTAAAAGAGCTATATCTTGCTTATAGTTGTATAAAAGGAGAGGAAACAGAATGTCAGAGTTGAACATCAATGTTTCTAATCGTTTTGCAAATTTCCTAACAGATTGGGAATATGAACAGTATTTATTATTTGGTGGGTATGGTTCTGGAAAATCATATCATGTAGCATTAAAAATCATAATCAAGTTAATGGAAGAGAAAAGAACAGCACTTGTAGTACGGCAGGTAAAGGATACAATACGAGAAAGTTGTTTTGCACTGTTCAAAGAAATACTAACAGATTTAGGTATTTTATCTTCCAGAGAAGCACGACACACAAGTAGTACAAATGGAGAAGTAATAGCAATAGCAAGTCCTATGGAAATACGTTTTCCGAATGGCAGTAGAATAATATTCAAAGGATTGGACAATGTAGAAAAGATTAAGTCTGTACACGGTGTAAGTATCGTATGGATGGAAGAATGTAGTGAGATAACATTTGCGGCATATACAGAACTTTTAGGGCGTGTACGTGAACCAAACAAAACACTACACTTTATTATGACAACTAACCCTATAGGAAAAGAGAACTGGGTGTACAATACATTCTTTGTACATACAGATGAAAAGGGAAAAGAGCAAATAATACAGAATGAAAAGGAAGTATACAAAAAGCGCACACTTGTAAATAAAAAGAATGGCGTGTATTACCATCATAGTTTGCCGGATGATAACCCATTTCTTCCAGTGTCTTATATAAAGCGATTAGACAACTTAAAGAACAATGATAAGCATTTATGGCTTGTGGCAAGGTGGGGAAGATTTGGTGCAAGTGGTTTACGTGTATTACCGCAATTTACAGTTGCAAAGAACGCAAAAGAATTTACAAAGGCAGTAAACAATATATCAGCACATTATCATTTCTTTGGTTTGGACTTTGGATTTGAAACAAGTTACAATGCGCTAATGAGTTGTGCAGTAGATGATATAAATAAGATACTTTATATTTATGATGAAGTATATAGAAACCATATAACAGATAACAATTTTGTAAGACTTGACAGTGTACAGAAAGTAAAGGAAAGGGCAGAAAAATGTGAACAGCCTATATTTGCAGATTCAGCCGAGCCAAAAGCAATACAGTATTACAGACAGGAAGGTTTTACAATGTATGGTTGTAAAAAGTATGCAGGAAGTAAATTACAAAATGTGAAGAAGTTGAAGCGTTTTAATAAAATTGTTTGTTCCCCAAAATGTAAAAACACAATAAGGGAGTTAAAAGATTTAACATATGCAAAAGATAAACAGGGCAATATCATTTATGATGAATTTAATATAGATGCGCATACATTGGATGGTATTGCATATGCATTGAACAATTATACAGTAGCGGATTTAAAGGACTATAAAGCAAATACAAAAGCAGGTTAAGGAAATATAAGCTTATAATGATAAAGTGTCTTAAAACGGCAAATAGAAGCTTAGAGAGGTATATGAGATATGTTTAAATATTGGAAAGAATATAGGAGAATACATGAAACAATCGGAATGTTAAAAGAAATACAAGTACAAAATATAACAGATGATTATAGTTGTGGTTTGCATAATGGTTTAGAATTAGCACTTGCAGTAGTAGAAGATAGAGAACCAGAGTTTGAAACATATGAAGCAGAACCAATAAACATTGAAACAGAAGAAGAACAGGAAACAGGAAGAACAGTAGCAAGTGGAATAAGAAGGAGGTAAAAGAAATGCGTAATTTACATTTTAATGTAAAAGGGCAGAAATTGGATAAAGATAAAACAACAGATTTAAGTTATATTATCCGAGGAACAGATAACTATTTATGTTTGGCTATCAAATTTGATGAAGAGTGGAAGAACACAGCAAAGGTTGTAAGTTTATACGATTCAGAAAACAATGAAACGAACATAATAGCAAATAATGGGGTTGTAGTAATTCCAAAGAAAGTAACAAGAGGAAGTATCTTTTCTTTCAAAGTAACAGGAAAGAACAGCGAAAAGGAACTTACTACAAATAGATATTATGTGCAACAAAGGTAGGTGAATAAAAATGCCAACAGTAGAAGATTTGTTAAAAGTTGCGGAACAAGATTTAACTGATAAAAGTGTAATAGAAGATGCAAACGAGTATTTAGAAATAAATCCAATAACAAGACAAATAATAATTCCAGATGGTGAATTGATATTCGGTGTACAGCACGATTTAGATGGTGAAAGAAAGTATTTTAAAATTGCACGATATGTAGGAAATAATCTTGATATGAGCAAAGCACATATATATATTAACTACAGAAATGCAAATGGTGACCTTGATTCTTATATTGTAACAGATACAGCAATTGAAGAAGAAGCAGTAACGTTTAGTTGGGTGCTTTCTGATACAGTAACAGCATACAAAGGAGAAGTACAGTTTGTAATATGTGCAAGATGGAGTACGCAAGACGGTACAGAAACAAATAGGTGGCACACAACACTTGCAAGCGGAACAAGCTTAGAAGGATTAGAGGCAGAAGAAATAATAAAAGAACAGTATCCAGATATTCTTGAACAGCTTTTAAATTTATACGAAACAAATGTAGCAAATGAATTTGTATACAATAGTGAAACACGGTGCGTATCATTAAAAAAAAACGAAGATAGTGCAAAGTCTTTATTGAAATTATATACAGATGATGCAACAGCAATAAGTAGTAATATAGAACAAGGTCGCACAGCTTATGTAAAAGGTAAAAAGGTAATTGGTACGCTTGATGACACAGGAAATCTTAAAACAACATTATCTAATCCTACATTTGACATTGTTAAAAGTGAACCAGTAGCAGGAGTCACGCTTGACATTCCAGTAATAAGAATGAATACAAGTACAGCGCTTGCAGATAAAACAAAGCCAGTGCTAATGAAAGACAATGATACGAAAACAGGAACAGCAATAATAAATGCAGATAAATTTGGTGATGCAGTAGCAAGAGACGTTGCGCAAGGTAAAACCTTTACAAGTAAAAACGGGTTGAAATTAACAGGAACAAAAATAATCAATGACAATGTAGTTGATACATCTTATGGAACAGTAACAGCTAGTGGAATGTTGAAAGGTCTTATAGCCTTTTCTAAAGGACAAAAAATAACAGGTACTATGGAAGAAATTGGTGACAGAAGTTATTCTATTAGAAATAAAGATAGTACAATAACAATTCCAGAAGGACATTCAAATGGTAAAGGCGTAACAGTAAATATAGAAAAATCTGATAGAGACAAAATCATACCGGAAAATATAAAGAAAGATGTCTCTATATTAGGCGTTATTGGGACACTAGAAGCAAGTACTGGTATTGATACAAGCGATGCGACTGCTATAGCTGAAAACATTCTAAGTGGCAAAACTGCTTATGTAGCAGGTGAAAAAGTAACTGGTACAATGCCAGATAAAACGAATATTAGCAATGCAACACTTGCAACAAAAACTGAATCTTATACAATTCCAAAAGGTTATCATGATGGTACAAAGGAAGTAAGTATAAATATATTTGCTGTATCAGATTTAAAACCTGAGAATGTTAAAAAAGGAAAAACAATATTAGGAATAGCAGGAACACTTGATACAACAGTTGGCGGTAATGGTTTCGGTAAGGGAACAATAAGTGTGAAAAAAGGAAGTTCGCCAACAACAATTGAAACAGGATTAAATAGTATATCCGAATTTTATTTGTTACAAAGTGGTGGTTTTTCAACAGGTTCGTCTTGTATGAATGCAATAACATATCAAAATGGAACAACTAAAGGTGTTGGAGTTAATGCAAGTTCTTATCTCAAAGTACCTAGTACAGCAGTGGGAACATTATCATTTAATGGTGGAACAGTAACATATACACCAACAAGTAAAGAAGAAACACAGTTAGCAACAAGTGAATATATATGGATAGCTTTTGAGTAAAGGAGTGAAAGAGATGAAAAAGAAAATATTTACAGGATTGTTTGTAGCGTCCTTATTTGTACCTACAATGCCCGTTTATGCGTGTACCCCTAAACTTAATCCACCACATATAGAAATACCAGAAATAAAGGTAGATATAAGTGATGAATTAAAAGAAGCTTTCGGAAATGCGGCAAAGAATTTCATTGAGAAGAATAAACTTGAAGTACCAGTAATAGAAAGTGCAATGTATCTCAATATGGATTTTAGGTGGTACAAATATTCATGTGTAACAGTTAAATGGAATGAAGTAGAAAATGCGACAAGCTATAAAGTGCGCATAACAAAACAAAATGGTGAACAAAAAGAATTTGAAACAGATTATAATGCTTTTATTATATCTAACTATTCTGATGATTTTCTAAATGAAAACATGGAAGGTGCGGTTGTACAAGTAAAAGCATTAGGCGAAAATGAAGTGTTTAGTTTATGGACAGCGGAAACAGAATTGGATAGCTTATAGGAGGTGTTTAAAATGGCATATAAGGAAGTAAAAGACATTGAGGTAGGAAGTATACAATTAGTTGGTAGGGAAGGTGCTAGATATAAAATACAGTGTTTAAAAGCGGATGTAGCAAATTTACCAACAAGCGGAATAGCAAGCGGAAGTACAGCACTTATTCTTGATGCAACAGGGGCAGAAGATAAAGTATATGTATTTCATAAAATAAATGAAGAAGAAACAGGAACATGGTATAGTATTGACACAGGCGAAGCTGTAAACATAGTAGCAGGCGAAATAGTGTATAGTGAACAGAAAAGATGTGTTAAACAGGAAGGAAGCGTATAAAATGGCAAGAGTAAAAGCAGAATGTTTTTATGCAAAGAATGAAGCAACAGGCGCAACAGAAGAAGTACAATTTATACCGCCTGCACCAGAGGGAAGTGATTTAGGAGGTATAAGTGCAGAAAAACTTGCACAGATTGATGAATTAAAGGAAGATTTAGCAACCGTAGAAAATGGCATTTCTTTGGTACATAAAAATGTGCTAGGAAATTTCTTGCGAAATGGGACACAATACATTCAGGTTGGTCGACCATTTAACGACTTTATACCTGATAATACAAGAGTTATAACTAATGACATTTTTTTGAAAGCTGGAGAAAAATGCTATATTAAAGCCAGTGGATTCGACAAATACAGATGGTTTTATGCGGATGATGGCGAAACAATCAATAATATGTCTGACTGGATTGAAGCAAATTCTATCGATGAAGAATGGTGGTATAATCCCCAAATTGGCGATAAGCACCTTAAATTCGTCTTTGCAAAAGCTAACGATTCGGAACTACCAGTGTATGAAATTGATTTCAAAATAACTGGGGATAAAATGTTTTCTGATGGGTTATACGAAAGAGTTAATCTTCTTGAGAAAAATAACAAAAAAAACTTGCCTGAACAGATTTCAATAAATCTAAGTAAAAACAGGGAAACTGTAATTGGGACACATTTGAACTATATCATTAAATGCGAAGATGAAAACGACACAAACTATTTAAAGTTTTCTAATGACCTAGGAAAAACTTGGGTAAAAAAAGAAAACAAATATGGAAACATAAAGTATATTCATTTCTTCTTGGATTGCAGTATACTTATTTGCGGTGATGAAAAATGCTGTGTTGTGTCAAAAGATTTTAGCACAATGGAAGAATCCGCAATATACGGCATTGACGGAGAAACTTTCACTCCAATAGATAAAAATAATTTTTTCTCATATTATAACTCATTTATTCACATAATTGACGGTACAGAAGTTCTTGCGTGGGGCGAATATAAGCTAAATGGTACACCAAGAGGATGGTACACCGTAGACGGTGGAAAAACAATCAAATGCTTCCTTGAATCTGGAAAGACATCTATTGAAAATAATGTAATAACTTTTAGGCATTTTCATGGCGTATATTATAACAAATACGACAAAAACTGGTATATTACAACAGGCGATTCGCCTAATGAATGTTACATAATCAAAGCAACATACGATGTTACTTCTGATAAATGGAAATTTGAGATTGTTGCCAATGGGTCACAGTTTAAATTAACACAGTGGTGGTTCGATGAATATTATGCGTATTTTTGTACTGATTATACGCAAGATTCGGAATATTACAAAAACAAAGGAATTATGAGATGTCCAACATCAAAACTTAGCGATTATTCTAACTACACATACTTGTACAAAGCACCACAAGAAGAATTTGGTAATATTGCGTTATCAAATGTAACAATTGATAATCACGGAAACAAATTCCTTATGCCAGATTATCTTGGAGCTGGACTATTCTGGTTCGCTACTGATGGGTGGGATTTTAAAAAAGTAAAACTAACCGAAACAGACATGGAGTTTGGCTATTGGTTGGGCGATAATTACAACGGCGATTTATATGTAACAATTTACAATAACGATTTTCCTTTTAATGCTGATAATTTAATTCTAAATGCACCAGCAGTTAATCTCACTAAAATTTTAAGAGAAAACGGAATTGTAGATTTCAAGAAAAATGAATTTACCTCAGAAGGGCTTGTACGTTAACCTATAATAATGGCTAAATGGGGCTATAGTTAACAAAAAAAGCGTTTACTTTATGAGGGAAAAATATAAAATAAAAAAGGAGGCAAATAAAATATGGAAACATTAAGTAGCGAAGAATTATTTGCATTATTGCGAAAAAAAAGTAATAAAAATAACAATGAAACAGAAAAAATGTACGCTACTGTTGAAGACTTACTTGAATATCAACATGAAATAATAATAGCAACAGAAACAATGGGGCAAATAACTGTACAAAGCTTCACAAACAATGCTGTACAATCATTGTTATCTATTATGAATGATTACCCAAACAAAACAATAGAAGTAAAATTAACTTCAAGTACATTCAGTAATACAACAATGATTCTTGAGCTAACACAATACACAGATACAGAAGTGCATTTTACTGGTGATTGTTTTATCAATGGTAAATTTGTTTTTATGGATTTAAAAGTTGATAACACAGATACATGGACATTTACAAGCAAACAATATACAGAGGTATCTTAGAATGGAAACAATAATAGCAAGCCTTGTGAGTGCTTCCGTTACATTGTTTGTATGTGTAGTAAACAATAGAGCGCAAAATGATAAAACACGCGCATTGATGGAATACAAATTAGAAGAACTTACGCAAAAGGTAAACAAACATAACAACTTAATTGAAAGAACATACAGATTAGAAGAAAAGACAGCAGTACAAGAGGAACAATTAAAAGTAGCAAATCACAGGATAGCAGATTTAGAAAGTGAGGTAAAACATGATGTTTAAGAATTGCGTATTAAAACCAGATGTAAATACAGTAAAGTGGTGCAAGGCAACAGTAGTGAGAGCTATTAAAACAATGGCACAAACCGCAGTAGGTGTTATTGGTGCAGGAACAGTGATTAGTTCTGTAGATTGGAAAATGGTACTTAGTGCAAGCGTAGTAGCAGGCGTTGTAAGCGTGTTAACGAGCATTGCAGGGATTCCAGAAGTAGAAGCAGAGAAATAGCCGTTAAACAATTAAAATGTCTTAAATAAGCAGATAAGGAGGTTCAAAGGCAAATGAATATCATACGTGATTTAACGAAAGTTAATTTTGAAAATGATGGAAATACAAAAAGGTATATTGTTATTCATTACACAGGGAATTGGACTGATAAAGCAAAAAACAATGCAAACTATTTCCGTGATGTATATAGGGGCGGTAGCGCACACTATTTTGTTGATGAAAACGACATATACCAGTGTGTAGAAGATAATAATATAAGTTGGGGTGTCGGTGTAAATTATGGTAACAATAACCTTTTTGGAAAAGTAACAAATTACAATTGCATTAACATTGAAATGTGCAGTACAAATGGAGCAATAGCAAACAAAACATATAAGAACACTGTAGAGCTTACAAAATACCTTATGAACAAATATAACATTCCTGCAAGCAATGTAGTTCGACATTGGGATGTATGTACAAAACAATGCCCGGGATGGAATGGATGGGGTACTGGTGGAAAAGATGCTAGTATCTGGAATACATTCAAAAAGGACATTATAAATGGTACGGTAAGTAGCATTAAAACAAATTATAGTACAGAAACAAATACAGAATGTAACAAAAGTTTAGGACAAGTAAATGCTACATATGCAGTACAAACAAATGGAAACAAATGGTGGGATTTTATAACAAATAAGAATGATGTAAATTGCAATGGTTTTGCAGGGGCAGGAGATGGAGTACCAATAACAGGCGTAGCAATCAGAGTAGATAAAGGCTCTGTTAAATACAGAGTCCATGTTCTCGGAGTAGATTGGCTGCCATATGTAACAGGATGTAATTTAAATGATTTCAATAATGGTTATGCAGGCGACGGAAGAACAATAGATGCAATAGAAGTGTATTATATAACACCAGAAGGTTATGAATACCAACAGGCACGTTATAGAGTATCACCGATAACAAGCAAGGCATATTACAGTGAACAAATAGACAACTTTACAAGTGGTGGTATGGATGGATATGCAGGAGAGTTTGGAATAGCAATAGATAAGTTTCAATTGTATATTCAGTAGCGGCTATTTAAGGCATATAAGCATTTTTATTAGTGGGGTGGTAGAAATACCGCCCTATTATTATAAATAGATTTAAATAGGCAAATAGGAGCTTGTAAGTGTATAAAGAAAAAGAAAGAAAAGAAAAGTAAGATAAAAGAAAATAAATAAAAAAGAATATTATATATAATATATATTGACAAACATAGAATAACAATATATAATAGTATCAACAACAAAAGAAAGGAGTATAACAGTGAGTAATAAACAATACGGAGTAGAAGTAACTACAGCATTATGTAACTTTCCTTATTTTGTTTTAAGAAATGAAATAAAAACAGGATATAATTTATATACACAAGAATTACTACAAATACAACAGAATTATATAGATTATAAAAAGGGAGCTAAGTTTTATACCGAAGGTAGTGCAGGAGATTATGTTCCATCTAACATAAAGTTTAAGATTGCAAAAACATTGATAGACAAAGAAGCAAGATTTATGTTTTCACAAACACCAGATTTTTTTGTACAGCCTATTGATACAGATGATAAAACAAGTACAGAAGCACAGGAATACCAAAAGTTAATTGATAAGGTATTAAATAATAAAAACAATAATTTTTCTAGGGCATTGATACAAGGTGCTAAAGATTGTTTTATTGGTAAAAGGGTTGCTTGCTTAGTAGATTTTTCAGAAGAAGATGGAATACAAACACATTTTTATAGTAGCTTACAATTTTATTATGAAACAGAATATGGTTCAGACAGGCTTACAAAGTTTATAAGCTTTGAAAATGTAAGTGAAAGTAAAACAACAAGTGAAAGAATGTACCTTGTAAACAGGTATGAAGAAAGAAATAGTGTTATTTATATGAGTTCCATTTTGTACAATGGTTCTGGTAAACAAATAGAAGTGTTAATAAAAGAAACACCAACACAACTTGAATACATTCCGGCAATTGTTATTTTTAATGACGGAACATTACAAGACAAACGTGGTGTGTCAGAAATGGAAAGCTTATCTGAATATGAAGAAGGTTATAGCAGATTAAGTAATGGCGATATTGACAGTGAAAGAAAAGGGATGAACCCTATTCGGTATACTGTAGATATGAGTCCAAACACAACTAAAAATTTACCAAGCGGTGCAGGAGCTTATTGGGATTTACAGTCTAACCAAAACATAGATAGTAAATCTCCCATGGTTGGAACATTAGCACCACAGATGAATCATACAGAATCGGTAAAAGAAACATTAAGTAGAATCAAAACAGCAATGCATAATGAGCTTGATGTGCCAAACATAAGCGAAGAAACACTTGTAGGAACAATAACAAGTGGTAAAGCCTTAAAAGCATTGTACTATCCATTGCAGGTTCGCTGTGATGAAAAAATGAAAGTGTGGCGACCTGCATTAGAGTTTATTGTAGAAACGATTATAGACCTTGCAAAGTTGAATAAGGATATTATTTCTTCACTGTATGTTATTCCAACACTTGCAGAAATACAGTATAATATACAAGTTGTAGAAAATTATGCATTGATGGAAGATGAAGAAACAGAAAAGGATTCAGACCTTGCAGAGATAGCCGCAAATGCACGAAGCAGAAAATCTTATATTAAGAAATGGCGTAAGGAAGAGTTTAAAACAGATGAACAAATCGAACAGGAACTTATGCAGATTGCAATTGAGCAGAATATGTTTGACAGTATGAGTATGAATACACAAGTACAAAGTGAGTTGAATAAACGAGGAACAGAAGAAGAAGTTGACAACAATCTGGAAGATGTACAAATGCAAAAGAAGTTAGGTGAATAAAATGCCACAGAAATTCAGTTTGAAAAATTCTGAACAAGTAAGAAATACAACTACAATGCAGATGCAGAAAGAAATAAAAAGAATGTACACGCAATTGTATAAAGATGTTTCTAAAAGAGTTGCAAACATGAGTAATACAAATTACCAAAAACAAAACCTTATTCTATTAAAGCGTGATATCAAGCAAAGGATAGAACAATTAAACAGAGATATAAAAGGTGGAGTAATCAGAAACATGAACACTGTGAGCAATGCAGTTGTAGAAGATGTAAGAACATTCTTGAAACAGTGTGGATTTAAAGACCAAGATGTACACAATGCTTTTCAATATGTTCCAGATATGATTGTAAGAAACATTATAAACGGTAATATATATCAAGATGATTGGACACTTAGCGGTGCTATATGGGGATATAATAAAAAGACACAAGAAAGTCTTAATAAAATTATATCATTTGGAACAGCACAAGGAAAAAGTGCATACCAGATAGCACAGGAATTAGAAAGTTATGTTGACACAAGCGCACAAAAGAAAAGCAGAACAATACAAAGTTGGAGAATTGCAAGACAAACAGATGTAAATGCAGGCAGGGCACAATATGTAGGCGAAAAGATAAAAGACAGTTTTTATTTTGGACAAGTCGACTACAATGCACAGAGATTGGCAAGAACACTAATAAGCCATGCATACCAACAAAGTTTTGAGAATGTAAACAGAAACGACCCATTTGTTATCGGTTACAGATGGCTTACAAGTAACTTTCATGGAAGAGTGTGCGAAATATGCAGAGAGAGGGCAGAAACAGACCAATATGGTTTAGGTGAAGGGGTGTTTCCAAAAGATGCATTACCATTAGACCATCCGAATGGAATGTGTACATTTGAAGCAGTAATACCAGATAGTATGTCCGATATTGCAAAAAAGATAGGAATGTGGTATAATAGTCCAGTAGGAACGTATCCAGATATAGACAGATACGCATTGGATTTTATACAATAGAACAGGAGAAAACAAATGGAGATTAAGAGAGTTTGCAAGAAATGTGGAGAAGTAAATGAAATAGGAGCTAGTAACCTTATTAGAAAAGATGTGCATGACGAATATGGAAACTATTACAAAGTTATGTACTACGATTGCGTAAGATGCGGTACAAGGGATTTTGTGCAGATAGACGATAAAAATACCATTGAAAATTATAAACGTCTTAAAAAGCTAATTATAAAGGTTGCAAGAAAGCAAATGAAAGGTGAAACAGTGAGTCCAAAAGATGTAAAGAAAAAGGACAAACTAATGGCAGAGATAAGAACAGCAAGAGAAAATCTAAAAGAGATTTGCAGTGGAAAAAAATATTTTGATGAAAATGAAAAAATTATTGCAGAATGCTTGACATTTGAAAAGGTTGGTGATATAATTGAAAGTAACTTGTGATAAGTGCCACAAGGATTTTGATTTAATGCTAAAACAGGAACAAAAGGTTGTGGATAATACAGAAGTAATAAAGACATTTATAGAATGTCCGTTTTGTGGTGAAAGATTCGGTGCTTATTATGATACGCAAAGTACATTGGTATTAAAAAAGCAAATACGAAAACATATTGCAAAACTACAAACGATAAGAGATGAACACCAATACAAAAAGGAATTGAAAGCAGTAGAGAAAAAGCAAAAACGATTAGAAAGAGAAATAAGAATATTTGAAACAAAGTATAATAAAGAATTTTAAAAGGAGAATAAAACAAAATGGCAGATACAAATACTAATGTAAATGTAACAGGAGACAATGGAGAAAATCAGAACACAGCACAGAACAATGGAGCACAGACAAATACACAACAGAATGTAAACACACAGAATAATAATTCTGTAGATGCTGAAAAGATTAAAAACGATGCAATTGCAGAGTATTTAAAAGGGTTAGGCGTTGAAGATGGTGACACCTTAAAGGGTATTGTTGCAAAGGCAAAAGAAGAGGAAGAAAAAAACAAAACAGATTTACAGAAATCTAATGACACTCTTACAGCCACAACGAAACAGCTTGCAGAAGAACGTGAAGCACGTATCATGGCAGAAGCTAAGTTATCTGCAATTCAGCTAGGAGCAAAGCCAGAAATCGTAGATGATTTGGTAATTATCGCAAAGGCAAAAGTTACGAAAGATAAAGATATTAACGCTGTGATTGCTGAAATCAAAGACAGCACAAATGGAAAGATTTATTTTTCTGATGAAGATGAAGAAGAAAAGCAAAAAGGAACAGTAACAAGAAAAAGAGTTCCAAAAGAAGATAAAAACAAAAATAACGGAACTAATACAAATAACAATGAAGGAAACAAAGAACAGCATAAAGGAACGATGGCAGAAAGGTTACTCGCAAATAGAGCGAAACCAAAAAGTCATTATTTTAGCAACTAATAGTAAGGAGGAATATATAAATGTTTAACAATACAGGAATTATGAAAGAAACATATGGAAACAAAAATCAGATTCTTTTTGCAGTAGAACATCAAGTATCTATGGGAATTGTTGTAGATAAAACTTGTGGTATCACAGAAAACGGTAGAAAGATTGCAAAGGCAGGAACACCAGTAACAGGAAATCTTGATGCAAGAACGACAGCTTTTACACCTGCTACTACAACAACAGGAGCTTCAAATGCAGTAGGTATTCTTTTACATGATGTAGATGTAACAGATGATGAAAACAATGGAACAATTCTTTTATTTGGTTTTGTAAATACAAACAGAATTGATAATACAACAAAAGCAAAAATCACAGCAGAAGTCAAAGCCGCACTTCCAATGATTAAGTTTGTGGCTTGCTAATAATAAACAAGGAGGAGTAAACAGATATGACAATTTATGATTTAATTCTTAGCCAAGAAATAACATCCTATTGGGAAATTTTACAACAGGACAGAGAACCATATATGGGAGAAGAGCTTTTCCCGAATGACAAAAAACTCGGACTTGACCTTAAATGGTTAAAAGGTTCTAATGGACTTCCGATTGTATTAAAACCGAGTGCTTATGATGTAGCCGCTATTCCAAGACCTCGAATTGGTTTTGAAAAATTAAGTGCTGAAATGCCTTTCTTCAAAGAATCTAAATACATTGATGAAGAATTAAGACAGGAACTTAATAAGGTTATCGAAAGCGGAAATCAAGCTTACATTGATGCTATTGTAAATAGAATCTTTGCAGACGAAACAGAACTTCTCGAAGGTGCAAGTGCACAGCGTGAAAGGATGCGTATGATGGCGCTTACGACTGGTACAATTGTTATGGAAGGTAATGGACAGACATATGAATATGACTATCAGATGCCAGACGCACACAAAGTAACAACAACTAAATCGTGGAGCGACCCAACAGCTACAATTATGGATGATATTAGAAATGGTATTAACAAGATTGTAGAAGATACGGGAGTAACACCAACAAGAGCAGTATGCAATTCAAAAACATTTGCATATTTTAGAATCAATACAGAAATCAAAAAGTCTATCCTTACCCTTACAGATGGTGTTGGTTTTATTTCCGACCAGAAAATTAAACAGTACATTTCCGATGAATTGGGGCTTGAAATTGCAGTTAATGACAAGCGTTACAAAGACGAAGATGGAGCAACGCAGAAATACATTCCAGATGATACTTTCACAATGTTCCCGTCTGGAAAGCTCGGTAACACATGGTTTGGAACAACACCAGAGGAATCTGACCTTATGAGTGGTTCTGTAGCAAATGTTAATATCACAGACACAGGAGTTGCAGTAACTACAATTAAAGTTGCAGACCCAGTTACAGTAGAAACGAAAGTAACAATGATTTGTTTACCAGATTTCCCAACAGCAGACCAAGTGTACATTATCGATACAACAGTTTAGGAGGGGAAACAATATGGCATTTGTAGTAGCAGTAAGAAATAAGCATTATATTAAAGTCTCTAAAAGTGCTTATGATAGTATTTTTAAGAAAAAAGGATATAGGCTTGTAAACGAAACAAAGGAAGAAAAATCTGAAGGATTTGTAAATGATTATACAGAAGAAGTTGAACAGGAAGCTGTAGAAACAGAAATTCCAGTTTCAGAGATGAACAAGGAACAGCTTATGAAGTATGCAGAGGAACATGGTATCGATACCTCTTCTGCTAAGAATGTAGGAGAAGCAAGAAAGATTATCCAGAAAGCAATTCGAGAACAGCACTCATAAAAAGAAGGAGGTGCTAACATGGACAATCTGGAAAAGTTAAAGTTTAATTTGCGAGAAGAACAAACACCGTATTTTACAAACGAAGAACTTTTGTATCTTCTTGAAAAAAACAATAACAATGTGAAAAAAGCAAGTTATGAGGGTTTGATTCTAAAAGCAGAAACAACAGGATTGAATGTAAGTGGACTTACTACGAAAGACAGTTCAAGCTACTTCAAAATGTTAGCGTCTCAATACATTGATACAAATAGTGGGGTGCTGATATGAGAAGTGGAAAGCTCTTTACAGAGCTTCACAAGGTAAAAAGAGAGATACAGATACATGGTGATAAATATACCGTGTATAAGCAGAAAACAGACAGATATGGAGAAACCACTAGCGATATTGAAGAAATTCAAAAAGTTAGTGGTTTATTCCACATTACAAAGGGATATACAGCACAAACAATAAGTGATGGAACAAAAATAAAAGCAAAGGCACAACCAATGTTAATGGTATGTATGGAAGATTCAGAACAAATTGAAAATGGAATGTTTGTTATCATAAATAATAATAGATATAACATTGTAGATAAAAATAACATACAAGAATATAACATGGTTGTGGATTTATCTTTGGAGTTGGTACAAGATGGCAGGAATTAGATTAGATGCTTCAAAACTTTTATTAAATTTACAAAATGCAGAAACAAAATCGCAGATAGCAATTAAAATGTTTGCGAATGAAGGTGCAAAGAAGTTTCAAAATTATGCAAAACAGAATAGACCATGGACAGATAGAACAGGACACGCAAGGCAAAGACTCGTCGGATGGGTAGAAACGCTAAGAAACAAAACAAGAATCTATATTGGACATGGTGTTTATTATGGAGTGTATTTGGAACTATGTCATGAAAAAAGATATGCGATTTTACAGAAAACAGTAAATGCTAAAAGTCAAGAAGTGTTGGACGGATACAAGGAGTTGCTAAAATATTTAAGACCATGAGTATATTAAAACAAATATATGACACAATTGCAGAAGATGGAACAGAAACATTTTTTCCTTCACAGCATAGTGGAGAATGTACAAAAGAATATGTGGTTATTAAATTGGAAGATATAACAGTTCCGTTAACCGTATCCAGTGAAAGACCATTGTACACGATAATGTGTTATGTTCCACAAAACAATTATAGTAGGCTTGAAAGTCTAATATATGAAACAAAACAAAAGTTAAAGAAAATGTATCCTACTATAATGTATGTTGGGAATGAAACAGCAAGCTTTTATGATTCAGACATAAAAGGACATATGAAGAGTTTTCAATATGCAGGATGCAGAAAGATAGAACAATATTGAAAGGAGAATAAATAATGCCAAGAACAAAAAAGAAAGCTGTAGGTATTCCTACTATAGACGTTGCACTTGTTGTAGTAAGAACAGGCACAGAAGATAGTGGGATGGAAATTGCAGTAGATACAGCTAATAAGATTGCAGTAGAACCACAAACAGATACAGTTGATGCTATTAAACTTGTAAAGTTGGGAAAATTGTTAGCACAAAAGCCTAGCACAACAACAATCACCGGACACCAGATTACATTAACAGACAATGTATTTATTCCAGAGCTTGTGAAAATTTTCCAAGGTGGAACAGTAGAAGGAAGTGGAACAACACTTAAATATACACCACCAAAAGCAGGAGAAAATACAAAAGGCGAGATATTCGAGCTTGATGCTTATTCAGCCGTATATGATGCATCTGGACAGATTACAATGTATGAGAAGATAACATATCCGAATTGCCAAGGAACACCAGTTACAATCAATACAGAAGATGATGTATTCAGAGTTCCAGAGTACACGATTAACAGTGCGCCAAAAACAGGACAAGCGCCATATACAATACAGTATGTAGAGCAGTTACCTAACTTAACAGAATATACCGTAGAACAGCAAAGCGTGGAAGAAAGTGGAATTGCAGTCGTATAGGTAAAATAACTTTATGATATAAATTAAGGAGAACACAACATGGCAGTAAAAAAGAGAGAAGTAAACGTAACAAGTATTGAAGATTTAAAGAATTATGCAGGTGGGACAATTGTGGAAATGCCGCCTTTCGCAGAAGGACAGCCACTTGTCGCAAGATTAAAACGACCATCTATTTTAGGTATGGCAAAACAAGGAAGAATCCCAAACACATTACTTGTAAAAGCGAATGAATTATTTTTACAGAGTGGTGCAGGACTTGACACAGAAGAAGAAGATACAATGAAACAGTTGTATGATGTGCTAGACATTATTGCGAGTGAAACACTTGTAGAACCAACATATGAAGATATTAAGAATGTAGGTTTGGAGCTTACAGACGAACAAATGATGTTCTTGTTTAATTATTCACAGCAAGGGGTAAAAGCCTTAGAATCCTTTCGTACAGAGTAGAAAAATAGAAAGCATACTGTCCATGTCAAAGCTGTATAATTGTCTGCCTAGTGATATTATAGGCGTTGAGGACAACTATACAGCTTTTTGTTTTAACGAAGCGTGTGCAGAGATAATACTGAGATTACAAAACGAAGAGAAACCAATATATAGAGAACAAGAAGAAGAGCAAGAAGAATATAGCAATTTTACAGATTTTTATAAAAATTTTGGAGGTAAATAATCATGGCAATAAATATGGGTTCTGCTATAGCTTACCTCGAATTAGATACCTCTAAATTCTCTAAAGGTTTCGCAAGTGCCTACAACGATTTAAAGGTATTTGGAGATAAAAGCTCGACAGCAGAACAAAAGTTTAAAGGATTTTCCAGTGCCCTAAATACTGTAGGAAGTGGATTAGCAAAAAGCGTAACATTACCACTATTAGGAATTGGAACAGCGGCAGTAAAAGTAACAAGTACCTTTGATAGTGCAATGTCCGAAGTAAAAGCGATAAGCGGTGCAACAGGGACACAATTTACACAGTTAAGAGATAAAGCAATAGAAATGGGCGCTAAAACAAAATTTAGTGCAACAGAAAGTGCCGAAGCTTTCAAATATATGGCAATGGCAGGCTGGGACACAAAGGATATGCTGAATAGTATTTCTGGTGTTATGAACCTTGCCGCCGCAAGTGGAGAGGATTTAGGAACAGTATCAGATATCGTAACAGATGCTATGACAGCATTTGGGCTCGCCGCTGATGGAACAACAAAAGTATTAAAAAATGGATATAATGTAGAAGTAAGTAATGCAGAACATTTTTCAGATGTTTTGGCAGAAGCAAGTTCTCGAAGTAATACAAATGTTTCGTTAATGGGTGCTACTTTTAAATATGTTGCACCAATAGCAGGAGCAATGGGTTACAGCATAGAAGATACAGCAGTCGCAATAGGCTTAATGGCAAATGCAGGAATAAAAGGGGAACAAGCAGGAACGGCATTAAGAAGCACGATTACAAGACTTGTAAAACCGACAAAAGAATCTGGTACAGCAATGGATGCGTTAGGAATAAGTGTTACTAATTCAGATGGTTCTATGAAAAGCTTAGATAATATATTAAAACAGCTTAGAAGTTCTATGTCTGGATTGACAGAAGACCAAAAAGCCAGTTATGCGGCTATGATAGCAGGGCAAGAGGGAATGTCTGGATTGCTTGCTATAATAAACGCTAGCGATGAAGATTATAACAAATTATCGGAAAGCATAGTGAATTGTACAGGTGCGTCACAAGAAATGGCTGATACAATGCAAGATAATTTAGGTGGTGCAGTAACGTTGTTAAAAAGTGCTTTAGAGAGTGCAGGCATAACAATAGGAGAAAGATTAACGCCATATATAAGAGAATTAGCAGAATGGATAACAGGGCTTGTAGAAAAATTTAACAGCTTATCAGAATCGCAACAAGATTTAATTGTAAAATTTGGTTTAATAGCCGCCGCAATAGCACCAATAATGTTAATAGGTTCTAAACTATTTAAAGTGTTTGGAAATATTTCAGCGGTGTTTGATGGTATATCTCATATATCAAGTATATTTTTTGGACAAATGAATAATGCCGCTCTTAGTGCAATGGGATTTACTAAGAATGTGTCAATAATGAGTAACGTTTTAAAAGTTGTTCTTTCACCTATTGGTGCGGTAGTTGCGGCAATAGCAGGTATAGCGGCTGTATTTATAACAGCATGGAAAACAAATGAAGATTTCAGAAATTCAATGGTATCAATATTTAAAGAATTATTAAGTGTTGTTATGAACTTTTTCAATGGCATGAAAGAAAGGCTGTTAGAGATAGCTCCCTTATTTATTACCGTCGCAAATATAATAAAAGTTGCATGGGTTGGTTTATGCAATATCATAGCACCTATATTTTCTGGTGCGTTTAAAACAGTAGTTGATGTCCTTTCAAATGTGTTTGACACAATACTTTCTGTACTTGATGTTTTTATCGGTGTATTCACAGGAGATTGGCAAAAAGTAAAAGATGGCTTGACAGGAATATTTGATTCTATCGTAGAGCTTGCTTTAGGTTTTGTTACAAATATTATTGCAATATTTGGAGAGATAGGAGCAAATATTTTAGAAGCATTTGGTCTGGATGGGGTAGCAGATAAATTCAGAGAATTTTTCACAAGTACAATACCTAGTATTATAGATAGTGCAATAGATGCTATAGAAGGTGCATTTGATGGTATTATAACATTCTTTACAGAAACATTACCGAATGGACTGAATAATTTTGCAAATGTAACAGTTCCACAATTTATATCCAATGTTACAGCATTTTTCCAGAATTTACCATATAATATAGGATATATTATAGGAGAAGCAATAGGGTATATATATTTGTTTGGTTCTAATTTGTTATCGTGGGCGGCAACAGCTATACCACAATTTATATCCAATGTAGTTGCTTTCTTTGCACAATTGCCGGGTGCTATTTGGCAATGGCTTGTAAGTGCATTTAACTATGTAGTAACATGGGGCAGTCAGATGATATCACAAGGACGCAGTGCTATGCAAAGTTTTCTGACAAACGTACTAAATATAATACGCAATTTACCGTCTAATATTTGGTCTATATTAACGCAAATTCCTAGCAAAGTATCCGAATTAGGCTCTAGGTTGTATAGCGCAGGCAGGGACGCATTTAACCAGTTATGGGATGGTATTAAAAGCATTGGAGATAGTATTCTCGGTTGGGTATCAGATTTTGCTGATAGCATTGGTGACTTTGTTTCTGGTATTGTAGATGGTTTTAAAAACATTGTTTCTGGTGCTGATGATGCAAAGAGTGCGGCAAGTAGTGTAAAAGGTAGCCATGCGAATGGTCTTGACTATGTTCCGTATAATGGATATATAGCAGAGTTGCACAAGGGTGAAAGAGTATTAACAGCACAAGAAAACAAAGCTTATAGTAAGGGCGTAAATGCAAGTAGTACGGGCGGTGATACATTTAACTTCTATAACACACAGCCTAGTCCTTATGAATATGCTAGGCAGATGAAAAAAGCAAAGAAAGAATTGGCATATGGAATTTAGAAAGAAGGTGGTATTGTGATAGATTCCATTGTTATATTAAATACAATTACCGGAAAAGAATTAGAACTTAATAAAAGCGGAAATGGAAAATATGTATTAAATTCTATTGATTGGGATTCTCCTACAGTGGAACAGGAAACTTATAGAGTTCCATTTCAAATAGGGAAAACATTAGAAGGAATTACAGTAGGAACACGGAAACTTTCTATAGTTGGATATGTTATAGCAGATACAAAAGGTATGAATCCAGTAGGAAATACGTGGGAAGAATATTTATCTGAACAAAAAGAACAAATAAATGATAACAAAATTGAACTGGATAGAATTATATCGATATATCAAGATGTTATCATAAAAGCAGGAGAATATACCTTAAAAGCAAGACCAACACAGCCGCCAAAATATAGTACAGAAGAAAGTGAAAACAGTGAAGTATATTGTTTATTTACATTAGAATTTGAATGTTATAATCCTTTATTTGCGAAAGAAACAAAAATGGTACAATTTGCGCATACAGATGCAAAATTAACATTTCCGTTAGTATTAACAGAAGATAAAACAGATGAATATGTTGTATTCGGTGATATAGCAAAAAGAACAAGCGTACCTATGGAAAATACTGGAGACATAGAAGTTGGTGCAAAAATAACAATTAAAGCAGTTGGCGGTGATGTGATAAATCCTGCTATTTACAATATACAAACAAATGAAAAAATATCTTTTTATGGGTTGACAATTTTAGATGGTGATAGTATAATTATAAATACAGAAACAGGAGAAGAAGACATAATATTACATCATTCTGGAACAGGAGAGGAAGAATCCATAATAGGTTTACTTTCATTAGAAAGTACATTGTTTAAAGTGTTAAGAGGACAAAGTTATTATTCTTATGAAGTAGATGAACAGAGCAAAAACAATGTAGAAGTATTTGTAGAGTATACAGAAAGATTTTTTAATGTGAGAGGTATGTAATATGTTAAGAGTATTAAATAGCAACTTTAATTTTGTTAATCAAATTAGAGAATATACATTTTCACAGTATGAGGAACGTTTTAGAGAAATAGGAACGTTTAAGGTAATAGCAAAATTAACAGAAAGCAATTTTTATCTATTTGACAAAACAGAACAATATTACATTATGTTTGATTTATATACAATAGGCAAGGTAGATAAAATACAAAAGGATAGCGATAGTGAATATGATAAAACGATAACAATAACTGGACGTTTAGCGCCATTCATACTTACACAGAGAGTTATAAATAAAACAATAACTTTTAAAGGAACAACAGCAGAATATATTAAAACACTTATAGAAGAATGTTTTGATACAAGTAATGTAAATAGTAAACGTTATTTAAAAATGAATATTGTAAATAAAATATCGCAAAACACAAAGTTGACACAAATAGATACACAAGTTACTGGTGGTTATTTGTGGGATGAAATACAAGAATGTCTTGAAAGTGATAAGTTAGGTGTATCAGTATATCCAAGCATAGGCGAACCACGTGAAGATAACAATGGCAATAAAACAAATGTAAAACTTTGGAATGTATTTATAAAAAGTGGCATAGACAGAAGAATACAAAATGCAGAAAATAATAGTGTTGTAATTTTTTCACAGCAACTTAGCAATATAAATAGAACATCATATGAACGTGATGTGGAACAAATGAAAAATGTTGCTTATGTTGCAGGTGAGGGAGAGGGAACAAAAAGAAAATGGTATGAAATTGATATAAATGAAAGTGATTCAATCAGTAATAGTGGTTTAAATCGTTCAGAGTTATGGATAGATGCAAGAGATATACAAAGTGATAGTGTAAATGGAAGTAACCTCACACAAGAACAATATGACATAGAAGTCAAGAAACGAGCAAATGAAAAAGCATTAGAAAATAATGTAACTGAAACATATAGCGCAACAGTGAGAAGTGAAAAATATGAATTTAGGAAAGATTACAATGTCGGTGATTGGGTTACTGTAAAAGATACAGAATTTAATATAATAATGGATGCACAAATTATAGGTGTTACTGTATCAGAACAAGATTCATTGAAAATCATTGATATCGAAATAGAATATGGAACATACAAGAAAAACATACAAAATAAAACAGATATAGCAATTAAGCGTATAGAAAATGCAGAAATATCTATAAGAGTTCTTGATAACAAAGAAAAAACAAGAGAAAAGATGTCTAAGCAAGGTTCTTATACATTTCACGGAATAAACAATGACTCGGTAAAGATGTTTACAAAACAAGACATCGACAGTAAATTTGGAATAACAGCAGACAGCACACATAATTATGTTGTTCTAATAATGAATGGTGACGCACAAGCTTCTGGTGTACATATAACGGGTGCATCATGGGAAGGTGACAATTGTTTTGCGACATTTGATAGAGTGCTAGAAAATGGAAGTATAAGAATAAATTTTATAGCATTTTATATACCAACAGAAGATTTGCTAACAAATTAGGAGGGATATAAATGGCAGAAAATTATGGATTTTTTAATGGAATAAAGCAAGCCGATGAAACGTATGACAGGTCATATGATGCTTCAAGTTTTGCCACATTCTTTTCAAAGTTTATCGGAAATGGAGTGTACAAAGGAAGTGGCTTAAATGTAGTTCCTAAAAGTGGATTGATAGTGACATTAAAAGCAGGAAGCGCATTTATAAATGGGTATTGGTATGAATTAACAGAAGATATGGATATGACATTAAGTGCAAATACAACAAGCTCATCAATCATAGATTTAATAACTATTACATTAGACAAAGCAAATAGAAAAATATATGCAAGAAAAAGAGAAAATGTTCCATCAGGACAGCCAGAACGAAGCGGTTCTGTATATGATTTGGTTGTTGCAAGAATAACAGTCGAAGTTGGTGCATCAACAATAACATCAAGTCGTATAGAAGATACAAGAACAAATACAGAGCTATGCGGTTTTGTGACAGGAATGATAGACCAATTAGATGCAGAAGGAATGTTTAACCAGTTAAAAGGACAGTTTGATGACTGGTTTTCAGATATTAAGAACAAGCTTACATCTGACGTTGCAGGAAGTTTACAGAAGCAAATAGATGATTTAAAAACAGACGTAGAAAATAAAACAGCAGTTGTAACAAATACGACAACGGAATCTGGTGGTTTATATATGGCGTATGGTTTTAAATATCCTTCGGGATTTGATAAGACAAATTGTTATATTAAATCAGTTGGTGTTTCAAAGATTTCTGGAAATGGAGTTGGGAGAATCGGAACATGGTACTGTGGAGCGTTAAAAGCATATGATATTGTAGTTGGTGCAACATTAGACAGTGAGATAAGCGTAAGAGCAGAAACAGATACATCATCATTTATTGGAACATATAAATGGAAAGTTGTTCTTGAAAAAAATAAATAATAACTTAAAGAGGAATAGCGATGGAAAACGAAACAGAAAGAATCTTGATTGATGTACAAAGGGAGTACACAAAATCGAACAGAAAGAAAGATAAAATCATTGTATTATTGATTATCATAATGTTTTTAGAAGCAGTTATATTTTATGCAGGGTTTGTTTATTATGAAAGTTAATTTGATTATGTGGAAACATATGACACTACTAAAGATGTAGATATAGATACAAAAGGTGATAATGCAAATGCTGAATATAATGATGTAAACGGAAATCAGTATAATGATAATGCAACTCACAATGAAGGTGGTGAGAATAAATAATGTCATCTAAAGCAAGCATACACGTTACAAAGTCAACAAGGGTAACAAGAACAAAAGTTTCTAAATCGGGCAAAGCAAAAGGTGGTACAAAACGTTGTCCAGTTTGCGGTAAATACATGGGGCGTGGGAAAAATGGATAAAGCAAACAGTGAAACAAGAAAGAAATTAAGAGAAATAACAAGCGTAAAAGATTTTGAAAATCTGTTAGAACAAACTATGTTATCAGAAGAAGAAAAGCAAATTCTATGGATGCATTACAAAGAAGAAAAGAGCTTGCTATATATTGCCGATACATTAGGAATGTCGGAAACAACAATCAAAAAGAAACATAGGAAAATTCTAATGAAGATTGGAAAAGCGTTTTAGGAAGGTCATTTGACCTTCCTTTTTTATTACACTAAAAAGTAACTAAGTAGGCACTTTGTAGGAACATTGCATAATATATGTGTGATACAATATAATCATAACAGAAAGGAGTGAAGATGATGTACAGTTATACGCCATATGGGGTTGGAATGAGTCCATACCAACAGCAATTAACACAAAATAGAATGGAACAGTTACAAGGACAATATAACAATATGTATAACCAGAACATGATGCAAAATCAGCAACAGCAAAACATACAAATGTTAAAAGGTAGACCAGTATCAAGTTATGATGAAGCGAAAGCGGCAATGATAGACCTAGATGGTAGTATGTTTGTATTTACAGATATTGCAAATAAAAGGATATACACAAAACAAATAATGCTAGATGGTAGTGCAGAATTAAAGGTATATACATTACAAGAACAAAACATAAAAGAACAAAAACAAAATGCAGACTATGTTCTGCAAAGTGATTTTGAACAGGCTATAGAAATATTAAAAAATCAAATTCTTGAATTAAAAGGAGTGAAGGAAGATGAACAAAAACTTTAATAGCAATCCATTATTTCAGAGAGCGCAACAAATGGCACAAGGAAAGAATGAACAGCAATTAGAACAAACAGCAGAAAATTTGTGTAGACAGCGTGGAATTGATATGCAACAGGCGTTAAAGCAATTTCAGCAATTTAAGAAAATGTTTGGTGTTAAGTAGGTATAAACCACAAGGTTTATATAAATAATAATTAAGGAGGTACTTGTTATGAGTATGGATGGAAATGGACTTAGTGTAGCAGATGCATTAGCACTAGGAAGAGACAATGATGGTATGTTTGGAGATGGGAACGGCAGTTGGATTTTCTTCCTTTTCTTTCTTCTTGCATGGGGTGGAAACTTTGGCAACTGGGGAGGTAATGGAATGAACAGTACAGCAAGCGCATATACAGATAGCACAGTTCAGAGAGGTTTCGACAACCAAGCAGTAATGAATAAACTGAATGGTTTGGAAAGTGGTTTATGTGATGGATTCTATGCAGTAAATACATCATTACTCAATGGGTTCAATGGAACACAGCAAGCTATTAACAATGTAGCAGTAGCAGGTATGCAGAATACAAATGCACTTGCAACACAACTTTCTGATTGTTGCTGTACAACACAAAGAAGCATTGATGCAGTAAGATATGAAAATGCAAGAAATACTTGTGATATTGTAAATGCAATCAAAGCAGATGGAGATGCTACAAGAGCGTTAATGACACAGAATGAAATTCAGAGTTTGCGCGACCAGTTACAGACTGCAAACTTCCAGTTAAGTCAGCAGGCACAGAACGCAACACTGATTGCAACTCTTAGACCTACACCAATTCCGGCATATCAGACTTGCAGTCCATATGAAAGCGCACAAATGTATTCTCGGTGTGGTACAGCTTATGCAAATGGCTGTGGATGCTAGGATACGTGTAGAAGCTTGTATTTTAAGATTTAAGAGATTTTCCGCTTATGCGTGATGAATTTGTAGGGGCGGCTTATAGTCGCCCTTATTCGTTTAATTAGAACGTTTAGAAAGGTAGGTAATAAATATGCCATGTAATTTATATAATAATGGTGGATATGGCTGTGGCGGTTGTACACATTTTGTAAAAACAAATAGTGTAACATTAACAGACAATGTTCTTGTTTTAAATATTCCACAAGCAACATATAGTAACAAAGAAAAGGTATGTATCTGTATTGCACAAAGTATTCCGGACGTAACAAGTGTAGACACAGTAGCGATAACTTTTGGTACGGGAACAGCACAATATATCCTTAGAACAAAATGCGGTAACAATGTTCATGCAGACCAGTTACGAAGCAGAAGGGTATACCACACAAACGTAGCAACAGATACAAATGCATTTATAGTAAATCCGTGTGAATTATGTAAAACAGGATTTAACTTTCCAACAATACCAGCCTAGGAGGTGTTAGAAATGTATGAAAGAAATGGTGTAAAATATGGTGAGGATACAGTAACACAAACAAATGTACAAGAGGAACAGCCATGGAGTAGAAAGAATGAAGCACAAAATATACAAAGGACATACACAGGAATGAACATAAATAAACGTGAAAAAGAACAAAGTGCGGAACAAATATATTTAGAGCTTGATGAACACATGAAAAAAGCATTATGCTTCCATGAACAGCTTGCAGATTATTTTTGTTTCCTCGGTTTACAAGGGTTCAAACGCAAATTAGAATATCAATATATGTGCGAAGTAGCAGAGGGAAGAAAGTTACATCACAAGTATATAAATATTCATAAAAAGCTTATTCCAGTGCACCAAGTAGAAGTGATACAGTTTATTCCAAGGGAATGGAGTAAATACACAACAGAAGATGTAAATGATAATGTTCTACCTAAATTTGTAAAAAGTGCAATAGAACAATACAAAGAATGGGAAGAAGAAACAAAAGAACTTTATGAAGAAATGTGGCAGAAGTGTATAAACGTTGGTTTAGTTGCTGATGCAGAATATATAAGTACACTTGTAGAAGATGTAACAAAAGAGCTTAAAAAGATAAACAGGATGCATGAACAGCTTAACGGAACAGGTTACAATGCAGTAAGCATACACAATATGCAAGATAAATACCATGAGAAATACAAAAAGAAATACAATGAAGAATACACAAACAAAGAAGTAAAACAAATGAAAGAACATAAAAAGAATAAGTAGTATTTATAAGCTATATATTATTATATTAAGTTATAGTAGTATATAGCTTATTTTATGTTATAAAATTTTTTTAAAATATTTTGTATAAAAGTGTTGACTTTTTATTATAGTGTGTTATAATATAATTAAGTTAAGGGAATACAGAAAGTTGTTAAGCAGAAAGGTTGGTACAGAATATGTTAGAAAAAAGATTTAGTTCATTAAAAGTTGCAGAAAGTTGTGTAAATTATTCAGACCTTTACACAAAAGATGAAATTGTTTTTATTTATACAAGTCTTAAAAATGATAATAGAGTGAATGCTGAAAAGAAAAATGGAGTTCTTGATAAACTTAGAAAAATTTATAAAAATAAATAAAATATGGGTTTACATTTATTCTGAATGTGTTATAATATAATCAGAAACAAGGTAATACAAAAGTTTTGGAGGACAAAAAGTTATGAAATATTTTAAAAACATTGAAACATTGGAGCAGTTAAGAAAAGAATACAAAAGACTTGTAAAAGAAAATCATCCAGATAACGGTGGTTCGGATGAAGCAATTAAAATCATCAATGTTGAATATGAGGAACTTTTTAAAGTCCTTAAAAACAGTGATACATCAGAAAACAAAAGAAAATATAACATGGCAGAAGATGAAATGTTAAGAAATGTTATTAACAGTATTATCAATCTGAATGTTGATATAGAAATCTGTGGTTCATGGATTTGGGTATCCGGTAATACATACGGATGCAAAACAGAACTCAAAGCAAATGGTTTTAAATGGGCGAGTAAGAAAAAGATGTGGTATTGGCATAATCCAGAAGAAGTAACAAGAAGCTATGGTAAAACAACAATGGCAGACATTAGAACAAAATATGGTTCACAGATTATAAAAGAATCAGTTAGCAGAGTTTGTATCGCATAAAAAATATTAAAAAGGGGTTGACAAAACAACCCCTTGTGATATATAATATAGTTACAAGGTAAGGAAAACAAAATAAAACAAAAGGTTGGAGGAAATGAATATGACAACAAAAGAAACTTACGAATTTGGGAAAGTAATTATTGCAACAATCAGAAACAATCCAGATAGTGCGATTGTTACAAAAAGTGCATTAAGAGGTATGACTAGAAGAATGTACAGAGCGGAAATCATTACAAGAACGCAGAGAGAGATTGGTTAAACGGTCAGATTCTAAAAATGTTTGGAGTATGCAAATCAAATCATTATATTTTATCTGAAAGAGTATACAAATAGGGGTGTAAGCAAAATGAATGAAATAATAAAAATCGAAAAACATTTGTACAAGTATAAGAATGGAAAACAAAAAATAATGTACAGAGTATATCGTAGAGGAAATCAATTTGGATATAATAACAAGTACCCGTCAGAATTAACAAAAATGGAAAAAGAATATTTTGAGAAACATGGAGAATGCGTTATACATTTTTAAAAAATAATAGTTGACAGACGGAAAGTTATATGTTATTATAATTACAGAACAAAAAGAAAGGAAAACAAAAGGATGCAGAAATATAAAGAATTTGAAGCTACACAAATGGTAGCAGTAAAAAGAAGTTTAATGACGTACAGTGAAGCAATGGCAAACTGTTATGGTTATTTAACAGCCATGAAAGACTTCGGTTTTCTAAATGAAGAACAAAAGACAAATGAAGTAAATAATATGTCTTACAGATTCTTAAATATGCAGAAAACAAGTTTACATAGATAGGAGAACAAAACATGAATAAATTAAAAAATATGTTATTAGGAACAGCACCGATTTGGTTGCCGATTGTAAGTATTACAATTATGGGATATATTTTAAAATTTTTAAATTGGTAGGATTTAACTACTTGACAAACAAAAATATAAATGTTATAATAAAGAAAAAACAAAAGTAAGGAGAACAAAACATGAACAGAACAGATTTAGAAACAATGAAGGTAGCAGAATTAAAACAGTTATGCAGGGAAAGAAAAATGCCGCTTGAAAGTAAAGGACATAAATTCAATAAAACAGAACTTATTGATAGGCTTATGTGGTATGAAGATGATAAAGCGGATATTGATAAAAAACTTGAAGAAAGTGCAAGACCAGATAATATTGATGAAGCAGTAAAGAACTTTGAAGAACTTGCAAACAAAACAAAAACAGAAGAAGAAAAATGGGATGCACCAGTATTACAAGAACATAAAGAAATTGAGAAACCAAAAGAAAAGAAAGTTGTACAGCATGAAGAAAACAGACTTTATCCAATACCGTTCGCAAAAACATTGGATGAAATCATTGATAAATATTCAAAGCCAAAGCACGAAAGTGTTTTTGAAAATGCATTAAAAGTTGGTTCGTTTGTGGTGTTTATTCATTATGTAGAAGCAAAGGACGGAAACGTATATAGAAAACTTAGGACAGCGAAAGTCACAGCTGTTAATAGAAAGAAAAGACTTGTAAGAGCAGAAAGTTTTTTCGGTAATACATTTGAATTACCTTTTGAAGAATTACTTTTCATTAGAGAAGTAGATGGGTTCTATCCAATGGACATTAACAAATATCTTAAAAAGCAGAGAACAGAATACGGCAGAAAGGCTGTGATTGAAAAGTATGAAAGTGAACATGAAGGAAATAAGTAAGAGTGTAAAAGTTCTTTATAATCTCCAACAGCAAAAGAAAGAATTTGACAAGTATTACAACGAAACAAGAAAGAAAGAACAACTCGCAATTTCTAATTTCATGTTTAGTAATTTAAAAGACAATGTAAATACTTTTGATATCGGTGTTGGAGATAAAAGCATAAAAGTAACAAAAGTAAGAACAAAAAAGATTTTATGGGATATTGAAAAGTTAAAACAAAGAATCCCTAAAAGCCTAACAAAACAATTCATAAACAAAACATACACTATAAATGATATGCAAGGGTTGATTGAATATCTAAAGAAGTGTGGAGTAGATGCTAAGAAGTTTAAAAAATTTATTGATGTGGAAGAAGAAGTTGACAATGATAAATTAAATAACCTTAGTGAACTCGGAGAGATTAAAGCAAAAGATATAAAGGGTTGTTATGAATTGCAGTTAGGAGAACCATATATAAAAATAACGGAAATGAAACAGGATGCAGAGGAAGTATAATGGTAATGATTTAGCAAGAGTTTTAATCTATTATGGTTTAATATACGAAACAGAAAGTATACAAATAAAGATTGTTTGTCCATTTCATGATGATGCAAACCCAAGCATGGTTGTAAATTTAGCAGAAGGAAGTTTTTACTGTTTTGGTTGTGGTGTACAAGGAAATGCATATGATTTTGTAAAACTTGCAAATCCAAAGTTAAATGATTTACAGTGTTGTGTATTACTTGAAAAAATAGTAAGAAGCAATGAAGTAAAAAACATACAAGTGAAAGCACGAAACAGAAGAAAGAAACGTAGTAAAACATCAGTAAGAGAAGCATATGCATATTATTACGGATTGCACGAAACAGACTGGAATACACCTAAAACGGCAGAAGAAAAGCAAGTGACAGAATATATGGCTAAACGTGGTTTTAACGCCAGAGCACTTAATATAGGGCATTGTAAGGCAAGTTATAGTCTAAGTTACCCAGTATTGTTTCCCATCTTAGATAATGGAGAATTTAAAGGTTGGGTTGGCAGGACAATGAATAAGCAAGTAGAACAAAAGAGAAAATATCTATACAATGATGGATTTAGAAAACGTGAAACATTATGTGGAAACTATTCTGAAAACAGCGTTGTATACATTTGTGAAGGGTTTATGGACTACTTAGCAATTAGAACGAGAGGACATATAAAAAATGTTGTTGCAATCCTCGGTTGGCACATATCTGATGAACAGACAAAGAAACTAAAAGATAAAGGTATAACAACTGTAATAAGTGCATTAGACAATGATGAATGTGGAATAAAAGGAACAAAATACTTAGAAAAGTTTTTTAAGGTAATAAGATTTCAATATCCAGAAAACATAAAAGATTGCGGTGAAATGGATGAAAAACAAATAAAAAAGTGTATAAGAGAAACGAGGAAAATGTATGAAGTTAGCAGTAGAAATCGTGATAGGAATGTCACTGATACAAAAGAATACAGGAAAAGAATTTAATCTTGACAAATGTATAAAACAGGAGTATGATGAAGATAGTGAAAAGTATAAAGAACTTGTAGAAATGTACACTGAAAAAGTTGGATTTGAAAGAACAGAAAATAAAGACAAATTTGACAAAGAACTTTTAAAAATTATTACAGTAGAATCAAAGAAAGATGTTATGGAAACAATTGATAATATTATGAAAGTTGTGAAAGAAGTATACAAAACAGGCAGACACGGATGGATTGAGTTTGGTGGCTATGTTCTGAATATCGAAGATTTTAGCGGTATATGTATAAACAAATTTGAATCTAACTTTTCAAAACATTAACAGAAAGGAACAGAAAGAAATGGGAAAAATTACATTAAGTGCAATTAAAAGTGAAATTGCAAAGAGTGGAAGTAGTAAAGGAAAATTCATGTTTTTTAAAGAGGGAACAAAAGCACGTATCAGATTTTTAACAGACTTTGAAGATGGTATTGAAGTGGAGTTCCATAACAGTTTTGAGGATGGAATAAATGTTCCATGTCAAGAACAGTTCGGAAGGGATTGTCCATATTGTGATATTGATGGAATTAAAACAAGAAAGTTATATGTATGGAGTGTATACGACTATGAAAGTAAAGAAGTTAAATTACTTATGTTTGCCGCCAACAATTGTAGTCCAGTTCCTACACTTGCAGTATTGTATGAAAACAATGGAACACTGTTAGATAGAGATTATACCATTATACAAAGTGGAAAGGGAACAAATAAATCATTTACAGTAGTAGGTGAAAATCCTCTTAAATTCCGTATTAAAGCAAAGCCAATGTCTGATAGTGCAATTATGAAAGCAATTGATAAAGCATATCCGTCTGATAACAATGAAGATTTTGAAGAAGAGGACGAAAAGCCTAAAAAGAATAAAACAAAAGCAAAACCAAAGTCTAAAAAAGAGCCAGAGCCAGAACCAGAAGAGGATGAATGGGAAGAAGAGGAAGAAACAACAGATTATGAGAGCATGAAACCACAGGAACTCTTTAAACTCTGCAAAGAGCGTGACATTGATTGCAAACCAAAGAAATCAAAAGAATATTATATTGACCTCTTAGAAGAAGCAGACGAAGAAGAAAGTGAATCAGATGAATGGGACGAAGAAGAGAATGACGATTGGGAGGAGTAAATAAATGTTTATTACAAGAAAAGAATTTGAAAGACAGATTAAGAAAGCAAAGAAACAGGGAGCAAGAGAAGCATATGAAAAATGCTCAATGCAAAACAGTATTGATTCTGTTAGTTGTAATATGTATAATAATGTAGATAGGGTACACATGGAACTTGACAAGATTCTTATTCGGCTTGATAAGTTGGAAAATAAAAGAAGCAATGAAAAGAAAGAAGTAAAATAAAGAACAACTTAGGCTTGACATAGTTCAAGCCTTTTGTTATAATATAAGTGAAAATAGAAAACAAAAGGAAAGGAAAATTGAATATGGGAAATTTCTTTGATTTGCATAGGCATACAGAGTATAGCTTGTTTGATGGTTTTGGAAAGTCAAAAGATTTGGCTGTATATGCAAAAGAAATGGGATATAAAGCTTTAGGAATAAGCGACCATGGAACAATAAGTGGACTTGTAAAACATTATCAAGCTTGTAATGAAGTGGGAATAAAGCCAGTGTTAGGATGTGAAGTATATTTCCTACCAAGTTGGAACAAAAAAACAGAACAAAGCAAAAGGTACTATCATTTGAATTTGTTTGTAAAAAATCTGCAAGGATACAAGAACTTATGTCACATAATGACAGTAGCAAATACAGAACAATTCTATTACAAACCTATAGTGGATTTTAAGTTATTAGAAAAATACCATGAGGGTTTAATGTGTACAACAGCGTGTATAGTGTCAGCCACTTCACAAGCCATTTTAAACGGCAATAAAGAAACGGCAGGAAAGTTATTGGATAAATTTAAGGCTATTTTTAAAAATGACTTATATGCTGAAATACAGCCTTACAAGATAGATAATAAACATACACAACAGAAAGTTGACTACACATTGATGCATTTAGCAATGGAACGGAAAATAAAATGCATCCTAACAAGCGATAGCCATTTTGGAAGAAAAGAAGATTTCGACACGTATTGTAAAATGCATGAAATTGGTAAAACAACACTTGACGTAAAGAATACGTACAGTGAACGTTATATGCCAACAGAGAATGAAATAACAGAACGTTTTGCAGTAATGTATAAAAAGAAATTTAAAAACAGTATGCAAGTGGCAGAAATGTTTGTGGATAATATGAAAGAAATATACAATAAAGTAGAAGATAACATTTTAGATGGTTTGCAATTGGAATTACCAAAAACAGAAGATGGGAAAAAAGAACTACTGCACCTTGTAAAAGAAGGACTTAAAGAAAAAGGAAAATATAACAAAAAATATATAGAAAGATGCAAATATGAATTGGACGTTATTAACTACCATGGTTTTGCTGATTACTTCTTAATCGTTCGTGATTACATAAATTGGGCGAAAGAACAAGGCATTGCAGTAGGAAAAGGAAGAGGTTCAGCTTGTAATTGTTTGGTAGCATATGCGATAGGTATAACAGATGTAGACAGTATCAAATACAAGCTTGATTTTAGTCGTTTTATGCGTAAAGAAAAGAAAGCTCTCCCTGATATTGACACAGACTTTGAGACACCACGTAGACAAGAAGTTATTGACTATGTAGTAAATAAATATCCGAATAGGGCGGTTCAGATTTGTTCTTATGGTTTATATGGAGTTGACAACCTTGTAAATGACCTTGCAAGTGTATGTGGTTTAAAAACAACAAAAGAAGTTGATTATTATGAAGCAGAAGAAAACAAAAAGAAGATTGCAGAAATTAAGAGTTACATAAAAACATTCGAGCATGATGGGGAACTTGATTTAGAAGAATTACAAAGCTCTGGAAAGCAAGTAGAAGAATATAATGAAGAACACGACAACATTATAAAACATTTTTGTAAAATGTATGGTAAAGTAAGGTATCTCGGTAAACATGCCGCAGGCGTTGCAGTTGTTGGAACAGATATAAGTGATTATACTTGTATTATAATGCGTGATAGAAAAACAGGGGCATTAAGTAGTTGTTTTGACAAAGATGATTTAGAACATATTAACTGTACAAAATTTGATATGTTAGGACTCAATACTATGGGTGAATTAAAAGAGTTAGAACAGCTTACAAAGCACAAAGTAACAGAGGAAGAGGAAAGTGATACAAAGGTATTGGAATATTTCAGAGAAGGGAAAACAGAAGGAATTTTTCAGTTTGAAAAAAGCACACCAAAAAAGATTCTTGAAACAATCCATGCAGATTGTGTAGAGGATATAATTGCGGTAAATGCTCTCAATCGTCCTGCCCCTTTACAGTTAAAAATGCATGAACAGTTTGCAAAAAACAAAATGGGTGGAAATGTTGATACAAGTACACCGTATTACAAATATACAAAAGAAACATATGGCACAATGTTATATCAAGAGCAAACGGTAGAAGTAGCACAGAAAGTTGGACACCTTACACCGCAACAGTCTTTTGATATGTTGAAGATTATGAAGAAAGTAGAAAACTTGCACAAAGAAGAATACAAGCCGATAATTACACAAATGAAGAAAGATTTTTATAGTGGCTGTAAAAAAGAGGGAATGAATAAAGAGGAAACTGATAGCTTATGGGCGAGTATGTTAATCTATGGCTTTAATAAAGGTCACAGTACAGCCTATGCCCTTATTCCTATAGACCAGATGTTTTATAAGGTATATTACCCGACAGAGTTTTGGTATACAAAAATAAAGTATGCACAGAATGATGCAAATATATACAAATACAGTGAATGTGCTGTGAAAGAGGGTGTTGTGGTAATGTTACCGCATGTAAATTATACAGTGGAGACAAGTCTTAGAACATATGATGGTGAAAATGTAATACAGCAAGGAATAAGCACTATAAAGGGCGTAGGAGACAAAGCGGCAGAAGCAATAGAAGCAGAAAGAAAGAAAGGTGCATTTAAAAGTTATGATGATTTTTACGATCGTTGTAAAGGTAGAGCAGTAACAAGTAGAGTTATTGATATTTTAAAAGAACAGGGCGCACTTGAATTTAATAAGAAAAGGTATTTGAGTAGAGTTGTGAAATATAACAGTAGTTTGATGGCGAGGTAATAAGAGATGTATTTTGAAAATTATAGAAGATGCAGTAGCTGTGAGTATTGCAAGGAAATAACAGAAAACAAAAATGGTAAATTTGAAGTTGTTGCGCTTGAATGTATGAATAGTGGCTGTGTAGCTGTGGTGGAGGATATTTTTGGTTGTGACTTTTATAAAAAGCATATATTTGGGAACAAAATGGTTAAAAAAGATAATGTAAATCACCCAGCTCATTATGCAAATAGTTGTTCTATAGAATGTATAGATGCAATGCAGGCAACATTCGGGACAAAAGATTTAGCTAAATACTGTACAATAAATGCATATAAATATTTATGGCGTTATAAAGGCAAGAATGGTGTAGAAGATTTAAAGAAAGCAGAATGGTATTTAAATAAATTTGATGAACTTGTAGAAGAAGCTGATAATAAGCCATATTCAGAGCAAATACCAAGTAGGTATATAAATATATGTATCACTCTTAGAAAGTGGCTTAAAATGGCAAATACAGCGTTAGGGGGCAATACTAATGAAGAGCAAAGGATTTAATAAAGAAGGTATCTTGCGTTTATGCAATGAAATAGACAAGAAAGAACAAGGTAGTGTTTACAGTTTAGGAAGTAAAAGTGAAATCTTAGATATACCAAGATGGAGCACAGGGTTAGCAGACCTTGATAATATTATTGGTGGTGGTATGCCATGCGGTAGAACAGTTGAGATATTTGGTGCTGAAAGTGCAGGTAAAACAACGCTTGCCTACCAGATGTGCGCACAGCATGAAATGTGTTTGGACATACCAATTGAAGGAACGTTCGATAAAAGTCGTGCAGAGCTTTTTGGCAATAAAAAGAAGCAGATGCTAATATATCGTGCTAGGTACGGAGAGAAAGCATTTAACAGAGCAATACGTTTTGCAGAAGAAGGGATTCCTTTAATAGTGATAGATAGCGTACCATCAATGCAACCAAAAGAAGATGTAGAAAAAATCAGAAAAGCAGTAAATACAGATAGCGAGTCTGAAATGCGTATAGGTGGTGTAGCAAGGCTTATGGATAAGTATTTACCTACATTAGAAGATGTTATAGAACAAACAGGAACAACAGTTATATTTATAAACCAGATACGTGATAAAATGAACGCATTACCTTTTGGTGATAATATACAAACACCCGGAGGGCATAAGTTAAAACATAGTTGTTCGTTAAGAATACAGGTAGCACGTAAAGGTTATATTGAGATACCAAACCACAACCCATTTAACACAGAAACAAAAGAACGTATTGGAATGATAATGAAAGTTAAAGTTGTAAAGAGTAAGATATGCCCACCAATGCAAAGTTGCGAAATTCCTTTATTCTATGAACGTGGTTTTGTAGATTTTGCAGACCTTGACAATGTGCGTAAAGAAATAATGGAAGAACATAAAAAGAAATACAAGGAAATGCTACAGTGATATTCTATTGTATTGTATTTCAAAGGAAAGTTGAAAGTATCACAGAACACAGATTCTTCTGTTATGCATTAAACAAAGAAGAATGTATAAAAAGGTTCTGTGATACTGGACATGAAAAGAAAGACATTATTTCAATTCACATTGTAGAACAGGAGGAAGGTGGTATAAAATGGGAATCTTAGAAGATATAAAGAGGGATGCAATACAAACAGGAACAAAGCTACAAACATCAGAAGAACGTGACATAGAAGAACTATTAAACAATCTTTTTTATTTAGACAAAAATATTCCAGAAGAATTAAAATTTCTTAAAAGCGTAATGACACGTGGAGCAGAAACACAGGAAAGGAAAGGTCTACACGCAAGTGCTGTTATTGTGTCAGATGATAAATTCTGTTATAGGCAACAATTATTATCCCTTTTCTATAAACAGTTACAAGGAGAACAAACACCAATAGGTTTAAAGCGTATATTCAGTGAAGGTGATGCAATACATGAGAAATGGCAAAGGCTATTTATCAGGGGTGGCTTGTGTAAGCCCTTAGATTGCGATTTTAGCCGCTTTGCTGATGAATATGACTTATCATATACCCCTGATATTATATGCGCTCTACCAGTCGATATGAAGCTTTCAAGCGTATATGATGATAGTGTACCTAAAGAACCCTATGTGGTAGAAATTAAAAGCGTTAATACATTTACATTTAAGAAACAGAAATACCATGCAAGTGGAAGAAAACAGTGCCAGCTTTATATGTATTTAACAGGAATCCACAAAGGAATTGTTTTATGTGATGATAAAAATACACAGGAATTTAAAGTATACAAATATGAGTACAATCCTAGTGAGATAGCACCATACATACGGAGATTAGAACAAATACAGGAATACAAGCAAAGGTTACTAAAGAAACATAAAATGGTAGGACGGCACACAAAATGCACTGGTTATAGTTGTAAAAAAGCACAGGAATGTCCAATGCGTGAAGTATGCTACAAAAAATCAAAGGAAAGAATTTAGGGGTTGCTTTTTGCAACCCTTTTGTGTTATAATAAACAAAACAAAAGGAGAAAAACAAAATGTCTAAATATTGTAAAGCATATAAATTAAAAGTAACATATTTAGATTGTATGGAGTGCGAAACAAAGGAGTGTAAGAAAACAGTGAGAAAAGCATATTTAGAATTAGAACCAGAACAGGAAGTATTTTTGGTGTTTAAAAGCAAAAGGGAAGGAAATAAAGCAAACATTGTATTTCTATGTACAGTAAAAGAAATTATTGTAAGAAAGAATGAAACATTATATAGGTTTGAAAAACAAAAGATTGTGTGTGGTAAAAAAGAATTGCAAAACAAATATATGAGCATTTTTAATTGTTTAAATGCAAACATAAACACAGGCTATAGGGGAAGCAGAATTGACTGTTATCCAGTATTTACAGAAAAGGGAGAATGTATAAAATGGTTAAAGCAAAAATAGAATCTGATTATAAGAAAAGGTTTATGAATGGTTTTAAAATGTTATGTAATAGTAAATCTCCTTATACTGTATGGGGCGATTGTATGGCTTTATTTGCCATTACATTAGCTAATACAAGTATTTTACCACTAGCAAAAGAAGAACCCTTTAAAAGCGTATATACGGGGCGAGAAAAGGAATATATGCGTATCATAAATAGCTATGATAAAAAAGAGCAGAAGCTTTTCCCGCAGATGTTTGCATTACTTTTTGAAGAACTACAGCGTAGACCAAACCAAGATTTATTAGGCAGTTTATTTATGGAGCTTGAAATATCAAATAAACACGCAGGGCAGTTCTTTACACCATATAGTGTTTGTGAAGCTATGGCAAATGTTTTAATCGAAAGGAAACAGTTAGGTAAAACAGTACACAAACAGGGATATACAAGCATATATGACCCTGCATGTGGAGCAGGAGCAACCCTTATAAGTGCGAGTGAACTATGCAAGAGTATGTTCCATAAATACAATTACCAAAACCATGTGTATTTTGTAGGGCAGGATATAGATATTACTTGTGTACATATGTGTTATATTCAGCTTGCATTGCATGGATTGGCAGGATATGTGATACACGGAAATACGCTTATGAAACCAGAGCCAGTTTTACCAGATGATATAGAAAGTATATGGTTTACCCCTATATGGTTTTCAGAAGTATGGACATTAAGAAGATTTTTCCACAACCAAGATATTTTAGGAAGGAGGTAAAGTATGGCTAAAATAGTAATAGGAATAGACGAAAGTTACACACGCACAGGAATAGCAGTATTAAAACATATGCGTGAACCATTACTTATGCAGAGTATAGATTTCAAAGGATGTAAAAACAATACCGCTAAACGTAGGGCACTTAAAAGGACGTTATCTGCTATTTTAGAAAGCTTGCTTAAAGATTATAAGGAAGAAGAAATAAAATGCATTATAGAGCGAATTAGAACGTTTAGTGGCGGTCATATGTCTACACAATATTTAATAACAACAGGCAGTCTTGTAGCAACTATAATAGATGTATTTCGTGCATATGGTATTGCAGTATATTCAGTAGCAACTAACAGTTGGAAAACACAAATAGTTGGGAGCAATAGTCCTAAAGAAAACAAATATGGTATTAACCCAAACAAATATCCTACCATAGAAAAGTTAAGAATGTTAGGCTTATTAAAATACTTTGTAGAACCATATAACGGTAAAGGTAAAAAGGGTATTGTGAATGTTAGAATAAATGGTATTAAAACACCTTGTAAAATAAATGATGATATAGCAGATGCATATTGTATTGCTAGTTATGGTTTTTTACATCCTAGTATGCAGAAATTAAAGGAGGAATGTTTTTAGGGCGGCTTTATAGCTGTCCTTTTTATTTGCCCTTTTAAAGCTTTTATACTTGCATTTATATATTTATAGGGTTATAATATAAAAGTGCTTTAAATCGTTAAATAGGCGCATTATAGGGCATATTATAAAGGTAGGAGGAATGTATATGTATAAAAAAGGACTCTCTATTGAAGGAAACATAATAAATAACAGCATAGGTTACTGCCACTACAAAGAACATAAAGGGGAACTAAATAAAGAGTTAGTAAAACAAAGGCAGTGTATATTGAAACATTGTGTGCATTTAGAAAAATACAGTGAAAAAGCATTTATACAAAAAGATAAATACTATAACAAAAGTGGTAAAAACAAAAGGTGCATGAAAAATGGAATGAAGCTCTAAAATGCTTTTTAAAGGAATTACACTTGTAAATGTATAAATCATAGCTGAAAGAATAAAAATTGAAAATAGGCTATAAATAGGAGATTATGGAGGTATTATATGGAAAGATTTACAGGAAAAACATTAGAAGAGTATGAGATATATGCAAAACAGATGCAGAGGAAAAGTAAAATATACAGAACAATAACACCATTGCTAAAAGAGTACTATAGAAAACATAATGATATATGCATGATAAATGGTATTATTCATACAGACAGTAGTGGAAAACCAATATATTATGAGTGCACTGTTGGTGATGGATATGTAGAAGATGGAAAGTTATGGACGATATCAAACGTATATAACATAAAGTTTTGGAGTGGTTCTAAAGGCGTAACAATATATAAAGCGTTAGAACAGTCAATCCATTATAAATGTTTTGTTTGTGGTGGACATAAAGATATATTTGGCAAAAACTTTTTTGCAAAAGGTTGTAGAGTTTATGAAGATTTAGAAGTGGATGAAATTATAACAAAACTTGTAAAAAGGGATTTTAAAACATATAAAAACATAAAAAGAAACTATATAAATGATTTGTTTTTAGATTTGATGCAGGAAAGACTGATAAAAACATTAGTGTATAACAAGATAATATATAAAAGAAAAGATGGAAATTATGAAGATTACAAATATCATGATTTATTAGAATAAGGGGGGGGAATTTTCTTTCTTTATATATTTCTTTCTTAAAAGGGATAAGTAAATGTTTATGAACATAGTGAATAAACATGAACAGAATAAACACAGTAATATATAACACATGTAATGTGATTAGTATGTTATACAAATAAATTAAAATATTTTACAAATAGTTATTTCTAAATTTATTAAATTTACTATTGACAATTATATTATGTTGTGTTAATATATAGTTACAAACAAGAAAACAAAAGGTTGGAGGTACAAAGTTATGAAGTTAAACAAAATGAAGAATTTAGCAATTGAAGCAATTAAGGAAATGAACGGAGAAATTATTACAGATGAACAGTATGAAGCACTTGAGGAAAGTGAATTTGTTGAAGAAATGGAAGATTGTGGGATGTCTGGTTATTATACATCAGCGCATTGGTATTGTGTACATTTAGTAAATGGAGATAACATTGATGTATATTGTAAATGGTAGGTGTAATGATGATTAACTGGGATGTGTTTATTGATAAATATGAAGCAGAACATAAACAAATAGATGAAGATTCAAAATCAATTGATAAGTTTATAAAAAATGGATGCGACCAATTTTTGTGTAAATTTGTTGGGTCAAAGTATTGTATTGCAAGTAGTTGTAAAAAATGCAAACTAAGTAATTGTAGAGGATGTAAACATCTAAAAGAGTGCATAGAAGAATTGATGGAGAGTTAAGAAATGAAAGCAGATTTTGAAAAGGGAACAAAAGTTTGTAGTAAGTGTAAAAGGGAATTACCAATAGAAATGTTTGGAAAAGATTTATCGAGAATTGATAGATTAAATTGCAATTGTAAAAAATGTTCAATAATAAGATATAAAGAATATAAAAATAAAAATAAAGATAAAATAAAAGACTATTATGATAGAGTAGAAAATACTTTTGGTAGAATAAGATGGGATACAAAAGGAATTTCAAATATTTTAAAAAGAGACTATGAATTAACATCAGAAGAATTAGAAAGAAGAAATAAAAAAAGAATAAGAAACAAAGCTAAAAGCAAACAAATAAATGCAAAAGGAATTTTGATATCATATGATGGAAAGCTAAATGAATCGGATTTAAAATTATATAAACTAATAATGATAAGAGAATATAACAGACAGCGAGGTTGTGCAATCCGTGGTTATATTGGAAGAACAAATCCGTCAGAGCATTTTTTATTTGACTTTGATTTAGAACAAATGTTAAAAGATAATGTTTATCTTTCATCATCCAGAGGAAAACAATACATAACAAAATGGTGGAAAGGTGAAATAAGACACTGGACAGTAAATGATGGTATTTGGAAGGAGTAAGCAAATGGAATTAACAGCAGAGGTTATTAAACGGTATCATTTAGATATTTTGAAATGTGCAACATTAGAAGAAAAACAAAATATGTTTTTAAGTCAAGTAAGGAATAACAAAGATTTTGCAATATTACAACATAGAAAAATGTGGATATGGATAGCACAGCAGTATGCAAAAGGAAGTAAAACAGCAGTAGAAAGTTTAAAAATAGAATACGCCAGTATATATTGTTATGGTGCAAAAATTATGTCACATTGTTTTTGTTGTGAATATTCATCAAGTCAAGAAAATGTTTTTGATATGTGTGAAAAATGTCCTATACAATGGAAATATGATGATTGTTGTAATGATGATTCGGAATATTCAAAGTTACACGATTATATTTTTGATTATGTAACTATGGTAGATGATATAAGTAATTATTTAGAATCTGATGATTATATACCAAAGAAATATTATGCAATGCTTAGAAGGGAAACAAAGTTAAAACATAAGGTTGTAAAGCTTGCATACAAAATATCACAGTTACCAGAAAGGAAAGGACGAAGTAATGAGGATTAAATTTCCTACTTATTGGACAATGCGTGAAAGAATAGAGTTTTTACAAAGAGCAGTATTGATACATAGTTATTTGTATTATGAACAAAACACTAGCATTATATCTGATAAAAGTTATGATGAATTTGCAAAACAGCTTGTAGAATTACAAAAAGATGTTTGCTTATATATTTTACAGGAAACACAATATTATTATGTGTTCTATGATTTTGATGGAAGTACAGGTTTTGATTTATGGCATAGATTAAAACAGGATGATAAAGACTATATAACAATGATAGCAATGAGTTTAGGAAAGGAATAGAACAAAATGAAGATTGTAAAAGAATATAATTTATTGGTACTTAGTAGTGTGGTAAAAAGAGCTATTGAAACAAGTTATGAATCTGGTATAAAATGTGCAAGTATTGACATTATTAAGGCACAGGAAATTGTTGAAGTATTAGAAAGGATGGCAGAATTGGAAGAAATACAGAAAAAAACAGAAGGATATACCGGTGAATATGGATGTATCGGATATTATGACAGAAGTATTTCTGAATGTATTAACTGTGATAAAAGAAAACGGTGTAAGGAAATAAAAGAACGAAGGGAGAAACGTGATGCAGAAACGTAGTACAAAATGGTATAGGAAGAATGAAGAAGAAGTAATGAAGCGTTTAGGTTTTAAACCAACAAGAAACAGTGGTGCAACATGGATTGAAAAAGCCGATGGACAGAGTGAGCATTGTTTATGTGAATTAAAAAGTACAGACAATGAAAGCTTCAGCATTAAACAAAGTGTATTACATAATTTAGAAGCACAAGCCATAGAAGCGCATAAATTGCCAGTATTTGCTTTCCAATTCATAAACACGGATGAAGTATGGGTTGCAATAAAAGAAAGTGATATAGTGGCATTTAAAACACTTATGAGAGGTACATTGCCAGATATGCCATTATCTCCATTGTTAGAAAATAAAGAAGAAAATATTGACAAAGCAGAAGAAAAGAAGTATAATAATATTTGTAAGCACAGCAACGTAAACCAAAATATAAAAGCAAGAATGGCTTACATGAAACAGAAAGAATTGGAGAGAGCAGAAAGAGAACAGGAGTTTAAAAAGAAAAACAAAGAAAGGAGGAAGGAAAGCAGATGGAGAGAAAATTAAAACAGCAGGGTATTGCTTCATTTGAAGGAATGAGCATTGGAAAGAATAAAACAATCCAAGTAAAATTTAAACTTCGGTATGATGAAATTCTTACAAGCGTTGAATTGTTACAAGGTCTTAACAATGATATTACACTTCATGCAAAAGTACCAGATAAGAAACCAATGAATCTAGGTATTTTTACAATCGGTGCAATTAACTTTGATAAGGATGGTAATGCAACAATTCCTTTTAAATCATTAACAGATAATGTAAATGTAGAAAGTATTTGCAGTTTGGTTGATGAAGAATTGATACAATTGAGATTCCAAGCTATTATTGAACTTCCCGACACAAGTGTAGAAGAAAGTGAAAGGGGTGCAGGAGAATGGGACGATTAAACTACAATGAACTTTCTAAAAGACGTTTTAAGGAACAGCGTAACATTGTAATATCAGAAGCAAGAAATGCTAAAACAAATGATTTAGAAGGTTATGCAGTTACAGAACAGCTTGTAACAGAAGAAAATGGAAAAGAAGTAAGAATCTTTCTCAAAGGTGGTCTAGGATTGATTGATGATAAAGGACTTATACAGTTAAGGGAATGTATAGATGAAGCAATCAAGAAAACAGAACCTAAAAAGCCAGAAAGTTGATAAAAGGTATTGACATATAGTATAAAATATGTTAATATAGATACAACATAACAAAGAGAAACAATAAGAGAAGAAAAGGAGAATAACGTTATGGCAAAGAATTGGACGGCATATGAAGCCGCAAAAGAAATTTATGGAAACAACAAAGAAAACATTGCAGAGATTGGAAGTAGATTCCCACTTTTTACTAGAACGGTAGCGCTCGCAGATAATGAATATCTGTTAGACATTTTGAAAGCACTTCCAAAAACTACAGCAAGAGTTGTAGAAACAGGACTTAAAGAAATGGAAACAGAAGAACCAGAAATGGAAATTCCACAGGAAGAAGAAGCACCGAAGAAAAGCAAAGCAAAGAAGCAGGAAACAGAAGAGGAAGAAGAGGACTGGACAGATGATGAAGAGGAAAGCACCTATGAGTCAATGACAGCAAAAGACCTCTATGCGCTGTGTTGTAAGCGTGGTATTTCATCTTTGTGCAAGAGTCGCAAAAAGGATGAACTCATTAAGCTGTTAGAAAAGCTTGATAACGGTGAAATCGAACCTACAAAGGGAAAAGGAAAAGCAAAAGAAGAAAAGAAAGCTACACCGAAGAAAACCGCTAAAAAAACAGAACCAGTCGAAGAAGAGGACGAAGATTGGGGAGAAGATGAAGAGGAAGAAGCAACAGACCCGTATGCAGGTAAAACAGCTATGGAACTTTTCAAGATGTGTAAAGAAAGAGGTCTGAAAGTAAAACCGAAACAGAAGCCAGATGTATATGCAGATATGCTGAAAGCTGATGACGCAAAAGATGAGGAAGAAACAGAAGAAGAGGACGATGACGATTGGGAAATCTAGTCGTTAAAATGTAACATGTAAACAAAGCACTATGATGATGTGTTGAAACTACAATATAATATATCTGAACGTTTTTTAAAATTTCAAAATTGAGCTAATAATCATACAATACAAAAGTTATTGAAAGTAAATGAATACTCTAACTAAATAGTAAATCACAATTGGCAGGATGGTAGGAACAAATCTATTCATCCTGCTATTTATTTTAGGAGAAACAAATGAACGCAAAACAAATTTTAGACATTGATTGCAGAATTGAAGAAAACAAAAAGGAATTAAACAAATTTTTGTGGAAAATAAAACCTGCAAAAAAGTTATTTGAAAAGAATAATTATACAAAAACACAGTTAATACCATTAGAATTGATAGAACAGTTAGTACATGGTATTTGTAAGAGATATGGATATAGCCAGCAAGGTATAAAAGAATATTGGGAAAATGATGATTTTATTTATTACAACTGTTCTGTTTTAAATTCTAAACGAGAGTGGGTTGGATATGTATATGGAAAAACATTATGGGAAATTGAAGCAAAGTTGTTAATAAAGGTATATGCGGAGATAATGAAGGAGAAAAAAGAAAATGAGTGATATTTATTTTTATACAGATGGTGCTTGTTCTAATAATGGTAGCAAGGATGCTAAAGGTGGGTGGGCGTATGTAGCTGTAAAGGTTGTTAATGAGTACGTAAATGTAGATATTAAGAAGGGTTCTAAAGAATATACTACGAACAATGAAATGGAGCTTACAGCGGTATATATGGCGTTAGTAAAAGCCTTAAAAGAGGGATATAAAAAGGTGACAATATTCAGTGATAGTGCGTATGTTGTGAACGCTATAACAAAAGGTTGGCTTTTAAATTGGTATAACAATGATTGGAAAACAGCAGAGAATAAACCAGTGAAAAACAAAAACATATGGGAGAAAATGTTTAAATTGGTGTACACGAAAAAGCTTACAATTAAGATGGTAAAGGTTGCAGGACATAAAGGTGACCCATTAAATGAATTAGCTGATAAATGTGCAGTAAAGGCTCGAGAAGAGTTGGAGGACTAAACAAAATGTTAATAAGTGAGAAAGTAATAGAGAAAGAGTTTTCTGGAAAGAATATGAAAGAAGCTTATTTGAATTGTTGTAAATGGGTGAGTACAAACATTATAGCAGTAAATAACAGCGATAATATTACATATTCAATTCAGAAGAAGAGAACACAAAACACATATATTGTGGTATTAAAAGTATATGTATCGGCAGAAGAAAATGAAGTACACGAAAAGAATTGTGCAATATGTAAAGAGGTAACACACAATTTATTTTTATCAGAAAACAAATATATGTGTGAAGGATGCAAGATAAAACCATATAGAAAAAGGTTGGAAGATAGACTTAAATTATTAAAAGAAGGAATGAAAGGTAAAATACTATGAAGAATGTAAAAAAAACCAATGTAGGTGTATTTAAGACGCTTATAGAGGTACTTGCAGAGTTACTCACAACATTAAAGTATGCAGTAATAGAAGAACTCGGAAAAATAGCAATCATTGTACAAATTGCAGTACCGGTATTATTTATGTATTTAAGGTTTACAATTCCACAAATGTTAATAGCAATGGTTTTGATATCTGCCATTACAAAGTATATTAAGGAAGTGGGATATAAACTAAATAATGTAAGTGAAAGAGGTTTTCCAATACCTATACATAGGTATACAATTGTAGATGATAATGGATTTATACATATAAAGGATGAAGATATGCAAGAAGCAATATTATATCTATGTGACGTAGAAACATATCTAAGAAATAAAGGATTGATAAAAGATGGTGATACCGTGTAATGGTTGTACGGAAAGAAATGCAGAGTGCCACATAAGCTGTGAAAGATACAAAGAATTTCAAAAGGTTGTTGAAAGGATACGAAAAGAGCGAGTAAAGCAGAAGCAAAAAGAAAGTTGTAATTTTAACAGCGCATACTATACAATGACAAAAGAAAGATTAAAGAAATTTACAAAAGAGCATTGACATACACTAATTTCTATGGTAATATAATCATAGGAGTTATAAAAGGATAGTTATAAATAAGTGACAGCCAAAGAATGTCAGCCACCAAAGAAGTGATAAACCTTATTGTTTGCCCCCTTCGTAATTGGTAAGTAACTGTTAATAAAGATTCATTTGTTCAATCGCTCTAAGACAATAAGGTTTAGTATATAGCAGGGGCTTTCCCCTGCTTATTTTAATATAAAAACAAAGAAGATAGGAGAGAGCAAAATATGGGATTGAAAAAAGGACAAGCACCAAAGCCATATCTTGAAGATATGTTAATCAACATGAAAGACAGAACGCCAGAAGAACGGCATGAAATAGCAATGAAAGGTGTAGAAGCCAGAAGAAAGAAAAAGGAACGTAATATGGCTTTACAAAACTGCATGCGGCAGTTGCTAGAAATGAAAACAAATAGTGACAAGAAAAAACAGATTTTAAGAAATTTTGGTTTTACTGATGAAGAATTAACAAACCAGTCATTGCTGATGGTTGCATTATTCCAAAAAGGTTTAACGGGTGACGTAGGAGCAATAAAAGAAATAACACAAATGATGGATAAGCTTGATATGTTCAAGAAAACAGGAAAGATACAAAACAATGTTACAATAAATCTTGTAGCACAGGGAGAAAGTTATACACCAACAGAAGAAGATGAAAAAGAAATCTGGAAAGCAGAAAATACAGAGGATTGGATGGAAGAAGAGGGCAATGACGATTGGGGCAATGAAATCTATGAATAATATCCTAGAAGTGTTTCATAGGGAAAATAAGCGGTTAAATGCAATAAATAGGATAAATCCTAGCATAAATAATAAAAATGGCTTAAATCGCAAACTAGGGGCATTAGAAAGCAAGTCAGAACTACAATGGATAAAGGAACACGTAAAAGAAAATAAAATTTTTATATAATATTTTAAAATAATACTTGACATATATTTTGTTATATTATATAATATATATTATAAAGGGAGATAATATGAACAGGAAATTAAAGAAACTATCTCTGATGATGATTCTGTTAGGAATAGTGTTTATAATAAGTGGACAGTTTTCCATGAAAATGGACAGAGTAATATATAAAGTAAAACAAAATGCAGTAAATGAATATAAACAGCAAACAAAACAAAATACTTTTACACTACATATACAGAATCATAATAAAGCAACAGTAAAAGTATTAGGTTATAAACCAGAAAGCAGAACAAAAGAAACCATATTAGAAGCATATGGAACAGTAAAAATAAAACAAAATAGCAATAACGAAACAGAAATAATATTGGATACAGAAAGTGGTGAATAAATGGGAACAATGGAACAAGACCAAAAAGCAATCCATGATTATGTTACTAAGTATGCAACAAAACATAATATAAAATATGAAGAAGCATTAGAACATAAGATAGTTCAAAATGTAATAGCATGGATGAATTTAAGAAGAAGGGAACAAAAATAAAATGGGTATATTATATGATATTCAGAAACAAGCAGAACAATTTACACTAGAAAATAGAATGGTACAGTGTACAGAAGAAATGGCAGAACTTACACAGGCATTCTGTAAATATCAAAGAATAAAATCAAAAGACAAAACTTGTAAAACAAAAGAACCAACAGTAATGTATGGAATAACAGAAGAAATAGCAGACGTAGAAATATGTTTAGCACAAATTAAATATCTGTTAGGTGAAGAAAAGCAAAACCAGATAGAACAAATTAAGCAAGAGAAATACAAAAGAACAGAACAAAGGTTAGTACAGAAGTAAAAGGAGTATAGCTATGAACCTTTTAGAAAAGTATGTATATAATATTACAAGTGTAAAAGAAATAAACTATGAAGGTATGAAATTCTATAAGCTTATATGTGATACAGATTGTTGTGGAGATATAAGAAAACAAACAAAAATAACACTAAATGAACAGCAATATGATATGGTAATAGAAAAAGGCTATTATATGTGCTAGAGTATTAAGAAAGTATATAAAAAGAATATAAAATATACTACAGTAAACCTAGAACAAAACATAAAACAGAACAGAAAGGAGAAACAAATGCAGAAATTAAACATAGTATATAGGCAGATAAAGGATTTGAAACCCTATAAAAAGAACGCAAAGAAACATACAAAAGAACAGGTGGAAAAAATAGCAAACAGTATTAAAGAGTTTGGTTTTACACAGCCAGTAATTATTGATAAGAACATGAGTGTAGTAGCAGGGCATGGTAGAATCCTAGGAGCTAAGAAAGCAGGGTTAAAAAATGTACCAACAGTAATGCTAGAAGAACTTACAGAAGAACAAATAAAAGCTTATAGGTTAGTAGATAACAAATTGAATGAAAGTGAATGGGATAATGTACTATTAGAACAAGAACTAAATGAACTACAGGAAATGCAGATGGAATTGTTTGGATTTAATATAGCAGAAGAAATGGAAGAAGAAGAAAAAAA